>PBWL01000004.1 GCA_002727235.1 Acidimicrobiaceae bacterium | reverse complement strand
CGCATCCATCTCTTGCATCGACATTGCATCTTCATGCATCTCATCATCACCCATGTCATGGTCGTGCATTTCATCATCACCCATGTCATGGTCGTGCATTTCATCATCACCCATGTCCATTGCCTTCACGGCCTCATGGATCTCGGCGCGAGCAGCGACATCACTCGACACAGATACCGCCACGAGCGAATCATCATCAACGGAAGTGATGTCGAAGTAGGCCGCCCCCATAGTGACACCCGACGGACTGCTTCGTGCCCACACATCAGAAACCGTGATGGGATCACTTCCTCCACACGATGCCAGAACCAACACACACGAGAAGGCAAAGGCCCCACCAAATTTCATATGCCGTACCCTACCCATCGAACATGAGTGACTAGAAAAGCGCTCACCGGTCCCACGGCGCAGTTGGTGACACAGCTCCGTCTCCACCGGTCAGCACTTCAACGCCATCGTCGGTAACCAGCAATGTGTGCTCAAACTGAGCGGTTCGCTGCCAATCAGCAGTAACTGCGGTCCATCCGTCATCCCACATTCGGTGACGCCAATCACCGAGGGTGATCATCGGCTCGATGGTGAATGTCATACCGGGCAACATTTCAAGAGTTGACCGAGAGTCGTAGTAATGAAGGATCTGGATATCGGTATGAAATTGCTCACCGATCCCGTGACCAATGAACGCTTTCACCACTCCGTAGCGATGTTTTTTTGCGTGGTTCTCAATGGCTCGGCCAATATCGCTGACCGGACGACCGGGTTTGACGGCCTCGATGCCGAGCCAGGTGCATTCTTCAGTCACTCGAATGAGATCACGACTCGCCTCGTCAACCTCACCAACACAGAAGGTTGCATTGGTGTCGCCGTGCACGCCGCCTACAAACCCGGTCACATCGAGGTTCATGATGTCCCCGTCGAGCATGACTCTAGAATCAGGAATGCCGTGACAAATCACTTCATTCGCGGATGAACACAAGCTCTTCGGATAACCGTGGTAGTTGAGTGTGCTGGGGTAGGCGCCACGCTCGATAAACAAATTGTGCACGTACGCATCTACCTCATCTGTTGTTTTTCCGGGCTCAAGAAATTCGCCGGCAAGGCGAAGAACCTCTGCCGCAATCTTGCCCGAATGTCGCATACGTTCAATAACTTCAGGGCTTTTGACAAGGGGCTCGTCCCAGTTGTCGACGATTCCAGTATCGGCGTAGGGAGGTCGAGGGATGGTGTCGGGCACTAATCTCATTGGTGAGATTTCGCCCGGTTGGACTCGACTTTTGGTGCCCCGACGCTTCTGTTTTGTTCTGTTATTCATGAGCAATCCAAGTCTACGAGTAGGCAGTGGTTATGGCTTACGGAGCGAGCCTCTGGCGAAGCCAACCGTCACCCGAGCGCACATATTGCACACGATCGTGAAGACGACTCGGGCGACCCTGCCAAAATTCCCATCTGACAGGAATGATGCGCCAGCCACCCCAAAACGGTGGCCGTGTCACTTCACTCGAAGCGAACCGAGCCTCGACGTCAGCAACGAGATTCTCAAGAACCTCCCGACTTTCGATCACCTCTGACTGCGGCGAGGCCCACGCACCGATCTGGGAGCCTCGAGGGCGGCTCGCGAAGTATGCGTCGCTGTCTTCATCAGAAATGCGTTCAACCTTGCCAGTGACTCGAACCTGTCGGTGCAGCGCCAACCAACCAAATACCCCTGTTGCGCTGCTCGAGGAAATGAGTTGCTCGCTCTTCACCGAATTGAAGTTGGTGAAGAACGTGACACCACCATCAGACACCTCGCGCGCAAGGACAATCCGTCCATCGGGCACGCCGAATGCATCAACCGTGGCAACCGTCATTGCGTTCGGTTCCACAAGGCTTGCCTCGGCAGCTTCCTCATGCCACCGATGCCACTGAGCTACCGGGGATGGATCAACATCTGAGACATCAAGCCCAGCAGTCTCGTATTGCACACGCCGATTTCGAACCAGATCCTTGTCGTCTGCCATATCAGCCGCCGAGCACGGTGAGACCGCGCATATACGGCCACAACACCTCAGGAATTGCCACGGTGCCATCAGCCTGAC
The DNA here is from genome assembly GCA_002727235.1 of Acidimicrobiaceae bacterium. Taxonomy (GTDB): domain Bacteria; phylum Actinomycetota; class Acidimicrobiia; order Acidimicrobiales; family Ilumatobacteraceae; genus Casp-actino5. Next base: position 71,863 of record PBWL01000004.1, on the reverse strand, counting down.
GATGGGTTTCAAGAATCGCCGCCCACACCCGCGGCACCGCAAGAGCCGAACCGTTCAACGTATGCACGAGAACGGTNCCCTTCACCGGCTTTCCGTCGGCGTCTACCTGGCGATACCGGATATCTGCTCGGCGAGCTTGGTAATCAGAGAACCACGACACCGATGACACCTCGAGCCACTGCTCGCAACCAGGTGCGTACACCTCGATATCGAATGATCGATGATGGCTTTGNCCGAGATCGCCGGTGCAAATCTCGATCACTCGATGATGCAGACCGAGTGAAGAGATCATGCGTTCGACTCGCTCCACCATGTCAGACAGGAGACCAGGGGCTTGCTCTGGAGTTGCGAGCGCAAGAATTTCGACCTTGTCGAACTCGTGGGCCCGAAGCATGCCTCGAGTATCTCGCCCTGCAGAGCCCGCCTCTCGACGGAAGCACGGGCTGTATGCCATGAAGCGCGCCGGTAGATCGCCTGCATCAAGAATTTCGCCTCCGTACAGCGACGTAAGTGGTACCTCGGCAGTTGGAATACACCACAGGTCATCTCGCTCGACTGCGTAGGCGTCATCGGCAAACTTCGGCAGCTGCCCAGTCGAGGTCAGAGTTGCTGTCGACACCAGCGAAGGGGGGCGGATCTCTTCAAACTCATCGGCGTTGCTGTCGAGCGCGTACTGGCAGAGCGCTCGAGCCATCGTTGCGCCAGCTCCACGCTGCATGGTGAACATAGAGGCCGCAATTTTTGTGGCACGCTCATTATCGAGAATTCCGAGAGCTTCACCGATCTCCCAATGTGGAACTCGTTGGTGCGCAGCAAAACCGTCGATGCCGCCGTCGGGAAGAAATGGTCCATTGACAANNGGATTNTCATCGTCACTCGCACCNGCGGGNACATCGGNATGCGGGACGTTCGGTATGTGCAGCAANAGANCGTGCATCTNTGCTGAGACTGTTTCGTGCTCGCCCTCGATTCGGCCTACTTCGTCTCCGAGAGCCCGACTTTCTGCTTGNACCNCCTCGGCNTGCTCGACGTTTCCATCACGNCGAAGTTGTCCNACTTCNCGAGAAAGTTCATTGATCTTCGCTCGNGCCTCGTCTCGNCGCGCCGTGATCTCTCTCAACTGTTGGTCGAGTTCAAGAAGNTCTTTGACCTGGCCATCGCAGGTNACGTCGCCCCGNCGCGCNAGTGCTGAGCACGTTTCATCAGCGTGTTCTCGGAGCTGNCGAACGTCAATCACGGTGCCGAGGCTACCGCCTAGTCTTCTTCGAGGGCAGGAGCTGTGCGCGCAAACGCCGCTTCGACATCGGCGGTCGTCAGCGGTCCCTCGTCAACGTCTTCAGGCGTATTGGAGGAGTTTCGCCGGTAGTCGTGACTATTGCGGAATTGCTTTGCATATTGGATGAAGTAGCCAATGATGAGCGCCCACAAGAACATGCCCGCCATCGTTTTCATGATCGCCCCAGCGAGTTGCTGGTCTTCTGCGAGCGAGAGACCCCAGAGTCGAACCGGGCGGGCGTACGCCTCGTACACCGCAGATTCTGCAAAGGTGAGGAACGCTGCTGGAATCGTTGGAATGATCGATTGTGCGAAGAGGTAGATGCCTTTGCCCAATGGACCGAGCTGGAATTCACGTATCGGACCAACCACTGGCATCCACATCAACAGCGCCGACGCAACGACCAGCACGTGAAGCAGGTAGTGCAGAGCCCCATTCCAGTACCCGTCGCCAACCGACGCATTCACCAGTGAGGGCATATGGGTAAGCAGTGTTGCNCCATTGAAAAGCAATGCTGCGATGACAGGGCGAGTGAGGAAACGCATCGCTCGATACGTCGAACCCGATCCGATGAGCACGCGCATCAGCCAGGCGGGGGTTGCGAGCAGAGCGAGCGGTGGGAGCCAGAACGACAGCGCCATGTGCTGCACCATGTGCACCGAATAGAGGTAATCCTCGCTGATGTCATGGATCGGCCAGTCACTTGAAACCCACAGCACCGTGATGGCCGCCACAAACGACAGGACGTGTGAACGGCTCAGAGCTGATTCGCCAGGCGCCACGGCTTTCGGCCCGATGACTCGCACTGTGTAGATGTAGGCGATCGTCAGAAAGCTNGTGAGGAGCCACACCTCAGGGTGCGGNACAAACTTCCACGGATCAGTNGCGATGTCGACCTGCGCCAACATCATGTCNACCACACCTCAGCTCTGGAAGAANTGCAGGGTTGCCAAGAACACTGCNTANCAACCGACAGCNAGAACAAGCCCGATGTAGAACATCAAACTGAACANCTTNGAGTCGAANNTCAGGTGCATGAAGTAGAGCAGCACCATGAAGAATTTGACCGCCATCAAAATGAGCAAGCCNGGCAGGAATGCTGCACCCAACTGATCTTGGGTGTAGCTGAAGACGACCTCGACAGCGGTAACGACCGCAAGGAATACAGCGATCTTGATATAGCCCAGATCNGTTAAGCCGTGGTCGGCGTGTTCATCGCCGTGGGTGTCGTGCTGTTCTGTGACGGTGCTCATGTCAACTCGATTCTTATCAGGCCGGGATCAGGTAGACAAGGGTGAAGATGAGGATCCACACCACGTCAACGAAGTGCCAGTAGAGGCCGAAGAGTTCGACAGTCTCTTTCTTGTCACCGACGACTTTGTTCTTTGAAATCATTCCAACCAACGACATCAACATGATGATGCCCACGCTCACGTGAACACCGTGGAAGCCAGTGAGGGTGTAGAAACTAGATGAGAAGAGACTGGTCGTGAAACCGAGGCCCTCGCGGTAGAAGGTGGTGAACTCGTACACCTGACCAGCGACGAATAGTGCGCCGAGCAGAGCCGTCACCGACAGCCATACCTTGGTATTTCGGTCATCGTCGCGTACGGCCGACGACACTGCGAGCACCATAGTGAGAGACGACATCAGCAACACGAAACTCGACGCTGATGTGAACGGAATGTCCCACACCTGGTCAGGCCCAAGGTTTTCTGAGTGACGTCCGCGGTACAGCATGTACGTCGAGATGAGGCCTCCGAACAGCAAACACTCTGAACCCAGGAACATCCACATTGCCAGCTTGTTGTTCGACAAGCCCGTCGATGAGTAATGGCCTCCGTGATCGACGTGTTCGTCGGCGTGAACTGCGGTATCAGCCATGAGCGGCAACCTCCATCGCTGTGCCGGTTGGCGGATCGTAATCATCTTCTGGCGCCGTGTGNGGNTCAAGACCCCATCCGTAGAACGAGACCAGACCAAGTACNGCCCCTCCGATGAGAAGGAACACGTTGTAGATCACACCGTANGCCATGATCGGAAGNCTGAAGGCCAGAAGAATTGGCCAGTACGACGGTGACGGCAAATGAATGTGCCCGTCAGCGTTGTTCTCTTCTTCAGCTACAACCTCTTCAGCTGTAGCGATCTGATGGAACTCGTGATGGCCATCTGAACCACGGTCTTCGTACTTCCGGTGGAANAACTCNTCGAGGTGACCCACCTGAGGCAGGCGATCGAAGTTGTGTTCTTTCGGCGGGTTCGTCGTGATCCATTCGAGGCTGCGGGCATCCCATGGGTCGAGAGGAGCTTTTTCGGTGCCTTTTCGATGTGAGACATAAATGTTCACGAAGAACAGCAAGATTCCGAGAGCCAAGACGAATGATCCGATTGAGGCAATGAGGTTCCAGAAACCGATGTTGAAGAAGCCGTCACCGGCACGGTTCTCCGTCCATACATACATACGGCGTGGCTGACCTTGAAGACCAACAATATGCATCGGTCCGAAGGTGAGATTCATGCCAATGATCGTGAGCCAGAAATTGACTCGTCCCAGACGCTCGTTGAGCATCTTTCCGAACATCTTTGGCCACCAGTAGTACATGCCTGCAAACAACCCGAGCACGGCACCACCAAAAATGACGTAGTGGAAGTGAGCGACGATGTAATACGTGTCGGTTTGCTGAGTGTCAGATGGCGCAACCGAGTGCGTGACACCGGAGAGACCACCGATGGTGAACTGCACGATGACGCCAACGGAGTACAGCATCGGCACAGTGAATCGCAATTTTCCGCCCCACATAGTGAGGGTCCAGTTGACGATCTTCACACCGGTCGGAATCGCGATTGCCATGGTTGCGACCGAGAAGGCTGCAACCGAGATCGGGCCGAGACCAGAGGCAAACATGTGGTGAGCCCAGACGCCCCAACCGACAAAGCCGATAGCTGCACCCGAGAACACGACGAGCGGGTAACCGAACAGAGGCTTCTTTGAGAAGACCGGAAGGATTTCGGAGACAATGCCGAAACTTGGCAAAACGAGGATGTACACCTCGGGGTGACCGAAGATCCAGAACAGGTGCTGCCAGAGCAGTGGGTCGGCTCCAGCCTCGACGCTGAAGAACGTCGCATCGAAACTGCGCTGGAACATCAACATGAACAGTGCAACGGTGATCACTGGGATTGCGAAGAGCAACAGGAACTGCACAACCAACACCATCCAGGTGAAGATCGGAAGCTTCATCAGGCTCATGCCCGGTGCCCGCATGTTGATGACGGTGACGATGAGGTTGATCGCTCCGGTTAAGGAGGCGACACCGGTGATCTGCAAGCCAAGACCCCAGAAGTCAACGCCGTTTGACGGAGAGAACGCTACCGATGAGTTNGGTGCGTACATAAACCATCCACCGTCGGCACCGCCGCCNANGAACCATGAGGTNTTGAGGAACAGTCCACCAAAGAGGAACGCCCAGAATCCNAACGCNTTGATGCGGGGGAANGCAACGTCNCGTGCNCCNATCTGCAGNGGAACGAAATAGTTCGCAAACGCTGCAGCCATTGGCATGACGAAGAGGAACACCATGGTTGTGGCGTGCATCGTGAACATCTGGTTGTACTTGTCTGCCGAGAGCACTGTNCCGTTAGGGCCTGCGAGCTGCAAACGAATGAGCATGGCCTCAATGCCGCCGACAACAAAGAAGAACATGGCGACAACGCCATACATGATGCCGAGCTTTTTGTGATCGATGGTGAAAAGCCACGACTTCCAACCGGTCGTTTCAACCGGACGGCGGAACACACCGTAAGAAGATTCAGGGGTCGCTACCGAAGGGGTTGTCTCGTCAACGACTTCGACTGCATCTGAAGGGCGTTCAATGATTGCCATCAGTTACTCACTTCCGCTCAAGGAGGTAGGCGATTAGTTGGTCAATTTGGTCTTCGCTCAGACCGAGATACGGCATACCACGAACCTTGCCGTCACTCTGTTCCAGCATCGCTGGATCGGCATACATCGGCTTCTTCGCTGGAGCATTCCGCAACCATTCGCGAAGGTCGATCTCGTTNAGGCAGTCTTNNGANACNCCTGCGAGGTANTTGTCGCCAAACTCTTCAGGGNTTGANTCCCANACATNGGTGCGGCACTCNGGGGTGAGAAGATCCCACGTTGCTCCNGCGAAGGTATTGCGACCCAAGAAGTTGGTGAGGTTTGGCGCAGCACCTGAGTAGACAAATTGATCTGGATACGAGACCACAAGATTGCCATTACCTGGATCGACCAACCCGTTGACCTGATGGCATCGCGAGCACTGGGCAATGAAGGTTGTCTCGCCTTCGGCCGCAAGGCTGCCTTCGGCTGGGGCCTGATACGGCTCAAGTTCGTTATCAATCCATTGCTGGAAGTGCGCCGACTCAAGAACGACAGTCTCCATGCGCATGTTTGCGTGCGACAGCCCGCAGAACTCAGTGCACTGACCGGCGTAAATGCCTGGGGTGTCAGATTCGAGACGGAGGAAGTGCACACGGCCTGGGACCATGTCGCGCTTGCCGTTCAAACGTGGAATCCAATAGCTGTGGATGACGTCACGACTGNTGCCTCGCAACAACACCTTCGTGTCTGCGGGAATCACCAACTGGCCAGACGTGATAATCGGGCTTGCCGCAACTTCTGAAGGGGCGTAGCCACAAATCGTGCCATCGGCACCGACCTCGTAGTCGTACTCCCACCACCACTGCTGACCTGTCACGTTGATCACACATTCGGTGTCATCGGTGTCGTTCAATGCCATCACGACACCCACGGTTGGGATTGCAATCGCAGCCAGAATGACCGCCGGAATCGCAATGAACAGGTATTCAAGCCATGCCTTGCCATGGGCCTGATCGGGGATTGCTTGGCCACGATCTCGATACTTGACGACGCAAAACGCAATGAATGCCATCACGATGACGCCGACAATGCCGGCCGTGAGGAAGATTGGCCACTGCAGATCTTGGATCTTTTGAGCGTTTGGACCGGCCGGTTTCCAGGTGTCTTGAGGGGCATCGGATGCACATCCGACGAGCACGGTGGTCGCCGCTACTCCTGCAACCGTCGTCGCTACTCTGAAGCCGCGAGAACTCATATTCTCAAGACTAGAAGTCGCGCGTTCAGAATTACAGATGGTGCGATAGTGAACCTTCTCGTGACTCATGGCACAATCACCTCAATCCGGTCGTCAAGCCCAGCGACCACGAATGCGTAACCACCTGACTCTTCAACTACGGGGTCAAAACTTGGCGCCGAGTAGTTCACGGTAAGCAGCTGTACGCCACCTTCTTCGACGAGCGCCGTGCAGATTCGTGCGGGGGAACCATCGACGTTGGCCATTTCTGCGATGAAGCGCCGAGGCTCAGATGTTTCGTTGCGGAACAAAATATTGTTTGCATTCGAACGGGGCAACTGAATTACTCCACTCTGCACCATGTTGAGGCCCGGTCGTGTATACGACAGCCCGTTTTCATCAAGCGTGACCTCGGCTGATGAATTTGCCTTACCTGCAACGGTCTGGCTTGCGTGCTCGTCGGCTGAGATCTCTTTCTCGCCGCACTTATCAAGTTCGGCGTAATAGGCCGTGGTTTTGTGCTCTTTGATCTCGCGTTCGCCGTTGAATCCAGCGACAGCACCACCGGCGAGCAATACAGCGCTCACAACGGCAAAGAGCCCAAACATTCGGGGAGCCGACATTGAACGAGCACGGCTGATCATCGCTCCCGCAACGAGCACAATCGTCGCAACGATCGAGAACGCAATGATAGTGGACGCCTTCGTCGGAACGCCGAGCATCACCCGGCTGAACATGAAGACGATAAGACCGAGCCCAATCGCCGCGGCAACCGGCATCTCTGCGGTGTACGCAAGGCGCCCACGTACCTCACGGTTATGTGATTCATCAGACGAGGCACTTTCTGCCCAGCCCTGCAACAGCCACTCAGCAGATGCTGCCAGCACAACGACCAGACCGGTAATCGTGAGCACTTCGTGAATGACAACTCCAAGAGCGATCAGAGCGCCACCAACTGCAACAACGAGCGGCCAGACCGATGATGCTGGGCGAGGTGCTGCGGCGGCAGATCCGGAGAACTGTGAGACATCGTCTGACGCAACGTTCGCATCGCGAATGAACGCGTTGATACCCGCAATGAAGATGAGCCCGGTTGTGAGTGACACCAAGCCGACCGTGCCCATGATGCCGCCGACAAGAATGCCGTACAGCAACGTTCCAACAAGGGAAGCCCCGCTTGCGCCAAAGAGGAGTTTTGAACCGGTGGTGAACATCAGATCTCTGACCTCACTTCGTGACGTAGACGACAAACCACACCGCTGCGTAGGCCGCAGCGGCGAAGTACCAATACAAAGCATTCGCCGAGACAATCTCGGACTGCCAGTCGCGACCGCCAAGCGTGCGGAAGGCTGCGACCGCAGTAAAGATGAGCCCCGCAATCACGATCGCCATCATCGTGCCGGTGAGGGCGTAGAACAGGGCGCCGTAGATTCCGTCGGCAATCTCGACTTCCATTTGGCTGTAGACAAACGCTTGAGCGTTGACGAAGGCCAAACCGAGAATAATGACAACTGACAATGCAAGTCCGGTGTGCCCACGGTCTTGCCGGCGGGCTGCGTAGACCGCCCACTGGGCGAAGAAACAAAGCCCGAAGAGCGTGATCAGCATGACGTTCGTCGCAACCTCGGGGATGATGTATTTCATCGGGAACCGCTCACCAGCATCGACAGCGTGCTGACGCTCAAGAAGCCAAACGGCGAGCATTCCACCGATGAGAGTGGTGCCGGCGAGCCCCGCGAGAGCGGATCCAACGAGCAGTTGGCGGCGAGGTGCTGGTGCTGGACCAGATGGTAGAGCGAGCGTCACGAGGGGCTCCCTTCTGGAAGTTGGTCAAGTTCGGGCTCTGCTGACCGAACGGTGGCAAGAGCTTCATAATTGTCAGCTGGAGCGGGGCATGCAGTTGACCATTCAAGGGTGTGAGCACACCACGGGTTGTTGGTGCCGTCAGATGTTCCGCCACGGGTCGCACCGACGAAGGCGAGACCGGTAAGCGCTATCAATACGTACCCAATGAGGGTCAACGTCGAGAACAGAGAGCTATCTGAATCGGCAAGACCAGCGATCACACCAGGAACTCCGGCAAGAACGACACCGAGAGCGCCGAGAAGAGCCAGAGGAAGAACTTTTTTCTCGTCAGGCTTAGTGCCGGAAAATTTTGGAGCCCAAAACACGAGGCCACCCAACGTTCCGAGAGCGGCAGACAGACAGATCAACGCAACCGTGCCTTCGACCGCTGCGGTTCCGCGCAGTTCGAGATCAACAATCTGGGTGAGCACACCGACCACAGCGCCGAGAAGGAGGAGAAGGATCGAAAGAAGCCCGAACAGCAGTGGGCTGAGAATTCGAGGCTTTGGCGCACCCGAGCCATCAGGTTTCGCAACAAGCAACGACGTGAGCAACGTGATTGCGATACCGAGCAATGGAAGACCAACAAAGAACGCCATCACGACAAGNGACTTCACNACATCTTGNCCTGNTTCGGAGAAGTCAACCGGGAACGCCNTTTGCATGGTGACGCCGGCAAATGATGCGACTCCGACCAAGGCCGCACCGGTGAACACCAACTGGCGCATGGGGTGCCGTCGGCTCATTGAAACGGGCAGCAACTCAGCGAAGACCCCCAGCGCCGGGATCGCAAAGATGTATACGACCGGGACGGTGAAGAATCTCGGAAGCCAATCGGCAAGGCCATCCGCGGCACCGAACGCAAGAGCTGAATTCCGGTGGTCAACAAACAGGTAAATGATGAGACCGACCACTACTGGCGCAGTGATGATGAGTGCCAAAGACTGAACCAACGCCGTCCATGTCAAGAATGGAACACGACGCATCGTGACCCCGGGGGCACGAGAGGTAAGGATGGTCGTCGCAACGCTGATCGCTGAGGCGATAACACCGAACATCATGAGGGCCATCGCCGCGAGGAACAGATCAACCATGTCACTATCTGCGCCGCCGATGCCCCCACCGTTGACGATCGCAACAATGGTCAACACCGAACCTGCAAGCCACATGTAGAAACCCGTGAGGGCAAGACGAGCAAACGCAATCGCTCGAGCACCAACCTGCATCGGTGCGACCGCAATGCTCAGACCGAGGGTCAACGGCAGCGCCACCATCAACGCAAGACCAAAGTGATGCAGTTGAGTGAGCTGATCGAGTTGTTGAGCGTTGAATGCTCCGAGATCGGCAGCTGACTCAAGCGACCGGAGCACCGCAATCACCGACACTGCGATCATTCCGAGGATTCCGAACCCTGTAAACAGCCGCCCAATCTTCTTGTGATCGGTAGATGTCACCCAATCGACAGCTGCCCCAACAGCGGTACCAATACGACCGTCAGAAAGGAGCGCTGAACCCGCTCCTGCTCCGGTTCCCGATTGTTCCAACGTCGTCATCTCAGATCTGACTCACTTCTGCTTCAGTCGCGCCCGCGGCGGAGCACACATCTTTCGAAACTACCGTCGACCAGACTACCTCGGTGAGGGCCTCGCAACCGAAATTCCCACTGTTGCGTCAACGACGTCAATTACAGCAACACGTCGATTGTCAATGCAGCAAACAACAGAGTGATATAGGTAATCGAGAAACCAAAAAGACGCATCGAGGCAGACTCGGAAGGATTTCTACCGAGACGGATCGTTCCAGCAAGAAACGCTGCCCCCAGTGCGCCAGCCGAGACGAGATAAACAACACCAAGGTTCGATGACACCAAAGCGACGAGCACACTCGACGACACCAGCGCAACCGTGTGAGCGATCATCTGCACGTGGGCAGCCCGGAAAGGGACGATCGCCGGCAGCATCGGCACGTTTGCCGAGCGGTAATCGTCGGCATAACGAAGGGCAAGCGCCCAGAAATGTGGTGGCGTCCAAAAGAAGATGACAGCGAAGAGCACAACTGGCTCCCACGTCAGGCCATTGGTCACTGCGGCCCATCCAACAAGAACAGGAACTGCGCCGGCTGCGCCACCGATGACGATGTTTTGCCTACTCGTCCGCTTGAGCCACAAGGTATACACACCGACGTAAAACACCGTTGCAGAGAGCGCGAGGAGAGCCGATAAAAGGTTTGCCGACGCCCACAACACCGCAACGGCAGCCGACTCGAGAACAAACGCAAAGATCAATGCCTCTTTCGGCTTAACGACACCGGTCACGAGAGGCCGATGACGAGTGCGTTCCATGAGCGCATCAATGTCGCGATCGACGTACATGTTGATGGTATTTGCCCCACCCGCTGCGAGAGCGCCGCCGATGAGCGTGAAGATCACCAATGTTGTTGACGGCCATCCGTTCTGAGCCAGCACCATCGTGGGCACGGTCGTTATAAGGAGAAGTTCAATGATTCGAGGTTTTGTTAATGCAACGAACGCACCGACTCGACTTCGAGATTCACGACTCCCGTGAACAACTCCACCGGAGGCCACGCGTGAGGGCACGAGGGGGCGACTGCCGATGGACATGACCCTCATCGTACGACCGAGCCGATGTGCTGACCAACGCCATCCGGCAGACTGTGTGGTGTGACATATTCGTTACTACCTATTTCGGCGTCAACCGACACCATCACTGCGCCCGACACCGATGTCACTGAACGGGTCGAGCACGAGCGCGAATGGATTGTCATCGTGTGGAACGATCCGGTGAATTTGATGAGCTACGTCACCTATGTGTTGCAAAAACTTTTCGGCTACTCCACCGAGAAAGCGACCGAGCTCATGCTTGCGGTTCACCACGAAGGTCGCGCAAACGTCGCAAGCGGAAATCGAGAACAGTGCGAGATGCATGTGTTCCGACTCCATGAACACGGCCTCTGGGCAACTCTTGAAGAGGCTGGGTGATGGCATTTAGACGTAAACCACCGGTCGAGCGACTCGATGACGACTCATGGATTGTTCGTCTCCAAGCCGATGAACAAGAAGTGCTCTCCCACATCATGANCCAACTCGATGAACTCGTCGAGAACGCGCAGACAGGTAGCGAGAGNGCGCTTGTCGANAGGTTGTTTCCGCCTGCATTNACCCATCACGATGCTCAACACGAGCAACTCGATGAGGAGTACCAGCGCCTCATGCGTGATGAGCTAATCACCGCTCGGCGCACGGCGATTTCTGAGGTACTCAGCACATTTGATTCGGCAGAGGGTGGCAACATCACGATGAGCCATGGACAACTCAGCGCACTTCTTCAGACGTTAAATGCCCTTCGAGTCACGTTGGCAAGCGCTCTCGGCATCGTCGACGATGACTCTGCGGCAGACGCCGATGACCAATCAGATGCAAGCCCCGAACAACACCTCTATATGTGGTCAGGCTGGATGTTGGAGTGGGTCGTCGGCGCTCTTGCGGAAACACTCCCTCGTGAGGGTGGAACGTCGTGAAGAGGGTGCTAACGTGACGGCGCCTTCAACGAGATGAGGCCAAGCCCCCATCGTCTAGCGGCCTAGGACATCACCCTTTCAAGGTGACGGCACGGGTTCGAATCCCGTTGGGGGTGCTAGATATAAATAGAACTCCTGGTCCCGTGGTGAAGTTGGAGTTCACGCCGGCCTGTCAAGCCGGAGGTCGCGGGTTCGAGTCCCGTCGGGACCGCTCGGGGCTGCCACTTGGCAGCCTCGTTGCGTATNTGGTGCGCAANCCGTTCCATATCGCACTCGGTCGAGTAGCTCAGTTGGCAGAGCGTCCGCCTGAAAAGCGGAAGGTCACCGGATCGACGCCGGTCTCGACCACCACAGGCGCCTGCGGGCGCCTGTTGTCGTTTTNGGNCTCCCACCCCTTGATGNAGTGATGGCNGATCAGCGCNGCGTTTCGNNCCGACTTGNGTCGACGTTCTCAANAGNGATNGTGNTNGNTNNCTANGTGCCGGGNNNAAAACCAAGGTCGGTGGCGGTGAGAAGCGGGCGATATTCGACACCNTCCGCCGCNCAAAGGTCAGCNCANGTCGTTCCTCGATCGACGATCACACTTGCGAGCACCACCNATGCCCCAAACGCTCGAACAACCTCCACCGCCTCAAGCAAACTCGTGCCTCGTGTTGTGGTGTCTTCAACGATGACAACACGATCATCGGGAAGCAACGCGCCAGCGAGTCGGCCGGTGACTCCATGATCTTTGGCCTCTTTACGAACGCTGAAACTCCTCAACATTCGTCCTTTCGTTGCCGCAACGGCTGCGACACCAAAGGCAACAGGGTCAGCACCCATCGTCAAACCACCGATAGCTGTGGCATCTGAGGGAAGAATGTCGAGCAACGCTTCTGCGACCAAGACGATTCCATCTGGCCGGCAGGCAGTCTGCTTGGTGTCAAGAAACCAAGAACTCTTCGCTCCACTCTTGAGAGTGAACTCGCCACGTTTTACCGAATGGGTCAACACGTGCTCTCGTAAAGCAGCGCCGGTCGAGGAGAGCTCGGGAAGTTGTGTCACATCTCCGAGGTTACGTGTCTCCGCCTGAACCTCTATGTTCGGGATGTGACAACAACCGCTCTCAACCCATATCGCATCTTTACTGAACCTCAGCAGGGCGCCACCTACGACGACCTGCTCGACGTGGCGTTGCGCGCGGAGTCGCTTGGCTTCGGTGCATTCTTTCGTTCCGACCACTACCTCAAAATGGGTTCCGTCAGTGGTGAGCCAGGCCCAAGCGACGCATGGGTGACGCTCGGCGGGCTTGCGCGAGACACGACAACAATTCGACTCGGCACACTAGTGACCGCCGCAACCTTCCGACACCCGGGGCCACTCGCTATTTCGGTGGCAAACGTCGACCAAATGTCGGGAGGACGGGTTGAACTCGGTCTTGGTGCGGGCTGGTACGAGGCTGAACACTCCGCATACGGAATTCCATTTCCGGCTCTTGGTGAGCGATTCGATCGCTTCACCGAGCAACTCGCAATCATCGATGGGATGTGGCAAACCCCCGCTGGTGAAACATATTCATACGCCGGAGATCACTGGTCACTCACCAACTCGCCGGCCCTACCCAAGCCCGTGCAATCGGGTGGCATACCGATCATCATCGGCGGCCGGGGTGCGAAAAGAACTCCAGCACTGACAGCTGCATACGCAGCTGANTTCAATATGCCGTTCACCGANCTCTCAACNTTCGCTGCNCAAACAGCAGTCGTCAGGGGTGCTTGTGAAGCNATCGGTCGNTCACCNAACGACCTTGCGTGGTCAGCTGCGCTCGTCGCCTGNGTGGGGAGCACCGAAGATGAATTCACTCGTCGAGCAGAAGCAATCGGCCGNGAGCCNGACGAATTNCGACAGAACGGCGNTGCCGGGTCGACAGAGNAATTCATCGACACGATCGNNAANTGGCNTGAANCGGGGGCGGAGCGGNTCTACCTCCAGATTCTNGATCTTTCCGATCTTGACCACCTCGATCTCATCGCATCGTTNCTNGGGTAGCNNCCCCGGCCCTCANCTCNGACCNNCGCANTCTGTTTCACACATCTGCATTTCNTACAGCNCGACGANAGGTTTACGACGATGGTTTCGCACGCATATCACGTAGTAGCACCTCTTGAGCCACCGTTGCGACGTGTTCACCCTCTTGGGTGAACACGTGACCGACCGCAAGACCGCGTGATGCGGCGAAGTGATGACACGTGAAATCGTGGAGGTGCCAGACGTCTGACCGCATCGGACGATGAAACCAAATGTTGTGGTCAAGGCTGACACCTTTCCAGTGTTCACGCTCAACCCCCGTGCCTTCGATAGCAGCCGCTCGAACGGTGTCAGTAGCAAGATCATCTGAGGTATATGCGAGCCAACATTGATGCATGAGTTCAGCATCCGAAGAGACAGAATTCACTAAGTCGTAGTCATTGACTTTGATCCATGCACAGACACGGCCAGCACCAGTTCGAACTGCGCCGTCAACGACTTCTTCGGGTACAAAACATCGGTCAAAACGACGAGTGAACGAACTTTCCTCCAAGGATTCTGGCCCAGGAACACGGGGCATCTCAACCGTTTGCAGGTCTGTCGCAGCGCGCGATCGCTGAAACGAACACTCGGCATTGAGAATTGCGCCAATTGCTTGCCTCGCAACAACTCGTCGCGTGGAGAACGAACGCCCATTTCTGATGCGGTCAACCTCATAGCGAATTGGTTCGAGGTGGTCACCTGGACGGATGAAATACGCGCGAATCGAATGGGGCCGAAATTCAGATTCCGCTGTCAACGTCGCCGCACGTAAGGCCTGGGCAACAATCTGGCCACCATAGAGGCCACCCCACGGGTACCTCGGGCCAGTCCCGACAAACGTGTCGGGNCCGTGCGGGGTGAGTTCGAACATTCCTCCATTCAACCAATATTCAGACTGAACTCCCGTCTCAACCCAGAAGGCACAGGGCATCAATGCCCCTCCATGTGAACTTCTACTTTCCGAGAAGAACCGTCCGCCACCGTTCGGAGTCCAGTTCAGTAAAACAAACATAAGTCTCCGCCCTAATGTCCAATCTCCGTCACATTTACTCGCGAGCTTCTGGCACTCAGAAAAAGAAAAAGAACATTTGGTAAAGACACAAAGACAGAGACTCTGTACTGAAACTCTGTGGCAAATAAGTCTGACGATTCAGCAATGAGCGACAACCACAAAGCGGCTGTCGTTCAAGGACGCCACGAGAGTCGTGTTGTGCATTAATACCTCAATGCACTGAGTCCACAAAACCGAAACGTGGCCGCAAGAGGACCACCGAAAGTATTCAAAAGCGTCTCGACAAGATCGAGTCTGAACTTTCAGCAGCTGATCCACTCAAAGAGCTTCTTCTCACAAGCCCTTGGTTAAAGGGCATCAAGATGAGTAAACGTTGCAGCTACATGCTGAAGTGATGATCGAAGGTCGAACGCCGCATCGAGATCGATTGTGGGTTGACGAGATGACACTTCTGGGTCAGCAGCGAGTTCGTCGCGGAAGGGGACGCCTTGTTCCCACGCACTCATTGCATTGCGTTGAACAATCCGATAGGCGTCGTCGCGAGTGAGACCCGAAGCCACCAGCGCGAGTAAGACCGGTTGCGAAAACACAACTCCATGACTTGAGTGGAGATTCTGCTCCATTCGTGCGGCATCCACTTCAAGGCGTTCAATAAGCCGACGAAGCCGTCTCAACATGTAATGCACGAGCATTGATGAATCAGGCAAGATCACGCGTTCGACACTCGAATGCGAAATGTCTCGCTCGTGCCAAAGCGCAACGTCCTGCAAACCGGCTAACAGGTTCGACCGGACCACACGCGACAGCCCAGAGATCGTCTCAGCCGAGATGGGGTTCCTTTTGTGCGGCATCGCCGAAGAGCCCTTTTGGCCAGGAGCGAAACCTTCTCGCACCTCGCTCACCTCGGTTCGCTGCAAATGTCGCAACTCGACGGCAACGAGTTCACAACTTGATGCGATCGATGCACATGCCCACAGAAACTCGGCATGACGATCACGGGCAACGACTTGTGTGGCGGGAACCGGTTCGAGTTCAAGAGCCTGCCCCACATAAGCCTCCACCTCAGGAGGAACATTTGAGTACGTTCCAACCGCCCCCGATAACTTCATCACGGCAATCGCATCACGAGCGGCCCGAAGTCGATGGCGATCTCGGTCAAACTGCAACGCCCACAACGCAACCTTCGCTCCAAACGTTGTCGGCTCCGCATGGACACCATGAGTTCGACCGATCATCACCGTTTCGCGGTGGGTCTTCGCAGTCGTCACAAGTTGATCGATGAGTTCATCAATTGCAGAAAGCAAAAGATCTGCGGCGTCACGTATCGCCCAGCACAGACCGGTGTCGACAACATCGGTGGATGTCAAACCGTAATGAATCCAGGGTCCAGCGGTACCGCCGATCGCCTCTTGCACAACATCGACGAACGCGGCAACGTCGTGCTGGGTGATTTCTTCGCGAGCCATAACCGATGCCACGAAACCCTCATCGACGGTCGGGGCAGATGACCGGCAGGCCACGGCATCGTCGTGGGGAACAATTCCGAGAGTGGCATGCGCCTCGGTTGCCAGCAACTCGACCTCAAGCCAACGGCCTATTCGCGACACGTCAGACCACACCAGAGCCATCTCGGGAGTCTGATACCGGTCGATCATGACGAAGAACCCCACAGCACATAATCGTCTCGCTCAGCGCCAACGCCGATGATGCGCACCGGCACACCAACTTGTTCCTCAATGAGCCTGATGAACGCCTGAGCCTGCGGTGGAAGATCTGCNGGCATTCGTNCNGTAGTGGAATCAGACTGCCAGCCCTCAAGATCGACATANACCGGCTCAGCNCGNTCAAGAACTTCTGGCAGATCGGGGTAGTTCTCAACATCGNTGCCATCGATTCGATAGCCGACGCAGACACGAATGGTCTCAAAAGTGTCGAGCACATCAAGTTTTGTCACCGCAAGCTCAGTCAGGCTGTTGAGACGCACTGCGTGTCGCAACATGACGCAGTCAAGCCAGCCAGCCCGACGGCGCCGCCCCGTGACCGTTCCAAACTCACGTCCGATATCAACAAGTCGATCACCTAACTCACCGGTTAGTTCGGAAGGAAATGGGCCTGCTCCGACTCGAGTTGTGTAACTCTTCGAAATACCAACAACGCGATCGATGTTGCGCGGACCGATTCCTGTTCCAGCACACGCACCACCAGCAGTCGGGTTAGATGAGGTGACATACGGGTACGTTCCGTGGTCGAGATCAAGGAATGTTGCCTGCGCGCCTTCGAGCAGCACTGGTGAACCTGCGGCAAGTTCATCATGAAGGAAGTTCACGGTGTCGCACAGATACGGCTGCAACCGAAGGCCAAGCTCGGTGAATGTTGCAACCGTCTCATCAACATTCACCACCTCCCCGCCCGCTTGAGTAATAAGAATGTTCTCTGCCTCACATCGCTCTCGAACCGCAGCGGAGAACGAATCAATATCGGCAACTGCGCCGGCGAGAATTCCGACTCGACGGGCCTTATCGGCGTAAGCCGGCCCAATACCTTTAAGGGTTGTTCCAATCTTGTTATCGCCGCGGCCTTCCTCGGCGAGCGCATCGTGACTCTGATGCCACGGGAAGATGAGATGGGCTCGCGTCGACACCTGCAACTTGTCGCAGTTGATTCCTCGGGCGGTCAACATATCGATCTCGTTGAACAGCGTTGGCAGATCGACGACCACACCGTTCGCGATGACTGGCGTGACGGTGTCGTAAAACACGCCTGATGGCGTGAGTTGCAGCGCGTACTTTTCATCGCCAACGACAACGGTGTGGCCTGCATTGTGACCACCTTGATAGCGGGCGACCACTGGGTGCTCTTTCGCCAATAGATCGATGACTTTGGCTTTGCCTTCGTCACCCCACTGGGCGCCGACGACGACGGTGACAGGCATGCGTACGCTCCTTTACTGCCCGGACGGAACGTACTCTGATCGTAGTCGTTGATTCACACGACCACTCGCGATGAGAGCGAACTACTTCGAATCAACCGGATCAGGCTGCTCGCGGAGTTTCACCGGGCCTTTGCTGTGTCGACGGGTTCCGATGTTGAGAGTTTCAACGAACACAGAAAACGCCATTGCTGCGTATATATAGCCCTTCGGGATGTGCTCACCGAATCCTTCAACAACCAAGGTAAATCCAATGAGAAGCAGAAATGCGAGAGCCAACATCTTCACCGATGGGTGGCGGTTGACGAAGGAGTAAATCGGGCCCGATGCGGCCAGCATGATGATGACTGCCGTCACGATCGAAATCACCATCACCGGGATGTACTCCGTCATGCCCACTGCGGTAAACACCGAGTCCAGCGAAAACACCACATCGAGCAACATGACCTGTGCAATGACTGCACCAAATGTCAACACGGCCTTCGAACCATGGGCGTCGTCTTCACCTTCGAGTTTGTGGTGAATTTCTTTCGTTGCTTTGTAAATGAGAAACAGACCACCAGCCAACAAGATGAGTTCTTTGCCGGAGAAACTGAAATCGCGACCGAGCAACGTGAATCCGAGCAGCTCATCTTTCAACGAGATGATCCACCCAACGCTGAACAGCAGCAAAAGACGCATTCCTCCCGCGGCAAGCAGACCGATCTGGCGAGCCCGATCTTGCTGATCTGCAGGCAATTTGGCTGCCAGAATCGAGATGAAAATGACGTTGTCAACGCCAAGAACAATTTCCAACACAAGGAGTGCAACGAGTGCACTCCATGCCGAGGGGTCGCTCAGCCAACTCATGAGTAAAGGTTAGGTCGCTCCATCAACAAGTCGTGAGTTTGTTCGTGAGAATCTGTTGAACCAGCTAGGTCTACCCAGCGGTATATGCCATCGCCCCATCGATACGAATCGTTGCCCCACTGGTGTAGCTCGACGCATCGCTCGCGAGATAGAGCGCGGCGCCGACGATTTCGTGGGCCTCACCGCCTCGCTGCAGCGGAATCTCTGTTTTTGCTCGGGCATTGAACGCGTCAAGGTCCCACGCTTTTGAAATATCGGTGAGAAATGGCCCGGGCATGATGACATTGCAACGAACCTTCGGCGCAAAAGCTCTCGCCATCCCCGAGGTCATTGCATCAAGCGCAGCTTTCGCTCCGGCGTACACCAATTCGTGTGGTGTCGGCGCGACCGCTGCAATCGACGACACGTTGATAATTGATCCTCCTGCACCCTCAGCCATCTGCGTACCGATGAGCGATGCAAGTCGAAACGGACCTTTGAAATTTACGCCAACAACTTTGTCGAATAGCTCCTCGCTCACTTCCGGGAGCGAAGGGTAGAGCGGCGACATGCCGGCGTTGTTGACGAGCACGTCACAGCGTCCAAATTCTGCGTACACGAGTTCGGCTAGCTGATCAGCCTGCTCCCATTTGCCAGCGTGGAACGCAGAGGCAACCGCGCGGCGACCGGTCTGTTTAGTCACCTCATGAGCTAGTTCTTCGCACGCTTCAAGTTTGCGGCTGGCAATCACCACGTCCGCGCCGTGCTCCGCAAACGCAAGCACCATTTCACGACCAAGTCCTCGACTGCCACCGGTTACGAGAGCAACCTTCCCACTGAGATCAAACCGATCATCCATTACCGCCTCCAATGCTCGCTAGTGGTCACTTCACCGTAATCGCACGCCATTCGAAACCTCGTGGTGAGGAATGCCAGGGCGGTCCTGGGCGTTGTACATATTGTGACCACAGCAGAAACTGACCGCACGACACCTCCTTCAGGAAAGGGCGCTCGGGTCATATTCGACGTGCATCGTGACGTTGCGCTCGAACCTGATATCGCATGGGAGGCACTAATCGATTGGGCCGCCCATAGCGACTGGGTGCCGCTCACCCATGTCGATGTCGACGCTTCAAACCCCAACGTCTTTACCGCGTGGTCGGGGCCGGGCGCTTCAGGTTGGGGGCGCCGTCTCGCCCTTGAAGATCGCATGGAGGCCGTCGTCGTCGACTACGAGGGTGGCTATGGCCGCTGTGTCGTGCACAAACTCGGTCCATCGCTCAAAGGCGTAGCTGAGCTCACCGTCTCACCAGGTGAGGTCGCAGGGACGACTTCAATTCATTGGCATGAAAACGTGACGGTTCGTCGGCTTCCACGATTTGCGAGTTCGCTCACCGGAACCATCAGCGCAGCTCTGTTCGGCTGGGCGCTCGGACGCATGGAGAAGTGCGCCCGTAGGCAACACTGAAAAAGTGCAGAGTCACCAGACTCTGCACCACTCAGTAAGGAGTTCACACATGGTTATGGTGATCGGCGTCGACGAGTTCGGCGGACCCGAGAAGTTGAAAGCGTTTGATATTCCCGACCAACCTGTGGGGAGTGGCCAAGTTCGAGTTGATGTCGCTGCGGCGGCAGTGAGCCCAACTGACACCATTCATCGCTCAGGTGGTCGGGCAGAACTTCTGCAACAAGATCCGCCTCCTTATGTGCCTGGCATGGATATCGCTGGTGTGATTAGTGAAGTCGGCGAGGGAGTCGACCATGTCGCAATTGGTGACGCAGTGATGGGAATTGTTGCCCCAACGGCCTCCCACGGTGGGTATTCGTCATCGATTGTGCTTCCGGCACGTTCCGTTGCGCGCGCACCGCAGGGGTCATCTGCGGTCGAGGCATGTACTCTTCCGATGAACGGGCTTACAGCTCAGTACGCTCTCGATCTTCTCGACCTCCCGCAGGGTGCAACTCTTGCCGTCACGGGAGCCGCTGGGGCGTTCGGTGGCTACATGGTGCAACTCGGTGTGCATCGGGGGTTANGGGTTATCGCAGATTCGTCTGCGGCNGANGAAGACCTTGTCNGCTCNCTCGGTGCNCACGAGGTCATTCGCCGGGGNGATGACATTGCCGATCGCATTCGTGCCCTCGTGCCCGACGGCGTTGACGGCCTCGCTGATGGGTCCATTCAAAATGAACTCCTCTTGCCGGCGGTGCGAGACGACGGTGGCTTTGCGACTGTTCGAGGCTTTCAAGGCCCAAGTGAGCGGGGTATCACCTTGCATCAGGTATGGGTCCGCGAATACAAAACAGAACTCGAAAAACTTGATGAGCTGCGTGCGCTCACTGAGAGCGGCAGTGTAACCCTTCGAGTTGCGGCAACCTTCCCCGCTGATCAAGCATCTGAGGCTCACCGAGTGCTCGAAGCTGGCGGAACCCGAGGGCGCTGCGTCATCACGTTCTGAGATGGGAAACCTCTCGGCTTGCGACGCCTGGCTTGCGACTCAAAACCAAGACGGTTCACCACACCTTGTACCGATCTGGTTTGTGGCCACGCAGGCTGATTCGATTTGGATTGCAACGGGGCGTCACGACACCGAGGTCAAGAACATTTCAAAAACTGCGAAGTCTCAATCAGGATGCGAGCCGAGGGTGACCGGAATGGAGATGCGATTGCGGTTAGCAACGCCACACTTCACGACGAGGCTCCAACCGATGTGCTCGAGATGTTTGATACGAAGTATCAGTAGTACCCGGGGCCCGGTCCAGACCCAGATGTTGGCGAGTTGATCTTCATCGAAATCGCCCCACATCGCTGGATGATGAGATCTTCTACGCCAAACGAGTAGACACTCTCTGTGACCAAGGACCGGCTCAACGCTAAACAGACATTTGCCTCGGTCGCACCGTGGCTCTTTGTGTTCTTGTGGAGCACCGGGTTCATCGTTGCCCGTTATGCGACGAATGATGCGGACCCGATGGCCTTTCTCTCAGCACGGCTCATTGTTGCGTCACTCATCCTTGCGGCCATTGCGCATCTGTCGAACGCGCCTCGGCCGACTGCACATGAATCGAAATGGTCCATCGTGGTCGGTCTCGGAATTCATGCGACCTACCTCGGTGGTGTCTTCATTGCGATTGACCTTGGTTTGCCTTCCGGAGTTGGCGCTCTCGTTGTCGGCCTCCACCCGGTGATCACTGCAGTGGCTGGCGGGGCAATGCTCGGCGAGCATTTGAATTTCCGTCAATGGGGAGGTGTCATTCTTGGCTTTACCGGAGTGGTTCTCATTGTCATTAACCGCCTTACCGATGACACGCTTAACCTTCCGCTTCGCGCCGTGATTGCGGTGTCACTCGCCACCCTTGGTATGTCGATTGGCACGCTCATTCAGCGTCAGCGCTGTGCTGCAACTCCGCTGCTGTGGGGCTCAGCGATTCAATACGCAAGTTCGGCAATCGCGCTCGTCATTCTTGCCGGGCTGTCGGGTCAGACCAAGTTGTTGTTCACTTCGAGCACGATCTGGTCGCTGGCGTGGTCGATTGGTGTGCTCTCGATTGCTGCTGTGCTCACCATGTTGTGGCTCCTCCAGCATCGAGCTGCAGCGAGCGTCTCGAGTTTGTTCTTCCTCGTGCCGGCGCTTTCCGCTATCGAAGCAGCGGTGCTGTTTGACGAGCAACTCAACGTAACGACGGTTGCGGGCTTTGCCACTGCGATCGTTGGGGTTGCACTCGTCACCCGAGCACCTTCACGACCACCGAGCGATTAGGCGACTGCTGCGAGGGCTGCAGCGACAATTGAGTGTCCGCGAGCATCACCCAGGAGACCTTCGTCCATCCGGTTCATCACATATGCAACGGTCATCTCATTGTCTAGATCATTCACGATCATTGAGCCCCCGTAGCCGCACCAAAAGCAGACGCGGCGATCGGGGAGATATGGAGTTGTCTCGTTTGGTAGCCCATACCCCAACCCGAACGTGACGGGAATCTGCAGCACGAGGTCGAAGCCGTCGGCCTGCACTCTGAAAATTTCTTCAACCGCCTCTTGTGACATCACCCGGGTGTCACCGATCTTTCCCATTGTGGAGATGACGCTCTGAGCCTGGGCAACACTTCGTGCATTTCCGTGGCCATTTGCCGCAGGGATGTCAGCCGCCCGCCATTCAGGTAAGGCTGCATATTTGGCGAGGATGAGTGGCCCGGTGAAGGTCTTGATTGCAGGATGTTCGCGACCTAGGGCACGAAGCTCTCCAGAAGGTGGNGGCGGCGGNNTCAACGTTGCGACTCGTCCGAACTCGNCTTCTGANAGACCNATGTGAAAGTCNATNTCGAATGGTTCGGCAATTTCTTTGCGGAAAAACTCNCCAAGTTTCATGCCGNTGATTCTT
This sequence comes from Acidimicrobiaceae bacterium, assembly GCA_002727235.1. GTDB lineage: Bacteria > Actinomycetota > Acidimicrobiia > Acidimicrobiales > Ilumatobacteraceae > Casp-actino5. The sequence continues at coordinate 48,909 of PBWL01000004.1, read as the reverse complement.
CGCACGACCTCACCGACAAGNTGCCCTTGGTTCATTGCGTGATAACCCGATTGTGTTCCGGGTTCCCACCAGGGTGCTTGCACCGCAAGTTTCTCGGTACTGAGTTCCCAGTCAAACACCTCGTCAAGAGTGATTGGTTTCTCCCATCCCGAAACGCCTGAGGTATGGCCGAGAAATTGGCTAACTCGCACATGTTCTTTGCCATTTTGAGCAAACTCTGGCCAGTACGTGCTCACCGGAGCGTCAACGTCGAGTAAACCTCGATCAACAAGTANTAAGGCGCTCAACGCCATCATCGTCTTCGTCGTCGACCAGACATTCACGATCGTGTCGTGCTGCCATGGGGTTGCATCGTTCGCAGCCACTGAACCNCCCCATAGATCGACAACAAGCTCTCCGCCCAACATGACCGCNACGCTCGCCCCGGTGTCGGCACCTGAGTCAAGGTTGTCGTGCAGAAGTTGATGAACGGCCTCAAAGCGCGGGTCACACACCCCTTGAATTTCTGCCACCTCATTCCCCTCTCATCGAGTGATGAACCTGAAACGTAACAGGTTCGATCTGCGTGGTTTATCGAAAAGAGTCGATGATGAGGGTGAGCAGCGGAGCGACCGCAAGAGCGGGGAGCATGTCGGCAACACGAACTTCTTTCAGTTGCAGCAGCCGAATGCCAATCCCCAGCAAGAGCACCCCGCCGGCGGCTGTCATGGCCGCAATGAGAGAGTCGGGCATAAAGCTTCCGAACACAACACCACAGATGGTCAACACACCCTGAACNAAGGCCACCGTNAGNGCTGAAAACATGACNCCAAGCCCGAGCGAAGCCGCNAACGCCATTGCCGCAAACAGGTCGAGTGATGACTTCAANACGAGTTGGTCGATTCCTGTTCCNAGCCCGTCACTGAGCGANCCGAGAATGGTGAGCGGTCCAACACAAAACAGCAGTGACGCGCTCACGTAGCCCTCAATAAATCGTGCTCGATCATCGCTACCTGTCTCACCACCGAATTTCTTTTGCAGGCGCCCGCCGATGTTGTTGAGACGATCTTCAACACGAACCAGTGATCCGAGAATGCCACCAAGAACAACGGCGCCGAGCACAACGATGAGTGTCCAGTCGGCGCCAACGGCATCAGCGAATGCGCGATCTCTAATCGCCCCAATGTTCAATGCGCCAACGACAAGCGTGATGAGCCCGAGACCGTTGGTCGTCGTTTCGCGTGTGCGTTCAGAAAATCGATTGCCGATCAACATTCCCACGGTCGCTCCAACGAGGACCGCAACGATGTTAATCATCGTTCCAAGGCCGATCATGACAAACGCTTACAGTCCGAATCGATACAGATTGGTCTCATAAGGCTCGAAGCCAAGCCGTTGATAGAGGCGATTTGCCGCTTCGCGCGAAGACCTACTCGTGAGGCTCACGTTCTTCGCGCCCCGCTGCCGAGACTCATCGATCGCTGCAANATTGAGCGCCTCACCAACACCAAGCCCCCGGGCTGATTCATCGACAACGACGTCNTCAATCCACGCCTTCAGACCGGTTGGGATTCGATAGAACGCAAGCGTCAAACTCCCCACCACAGACCGCACATCATCGTCGCCTTCGAGCTCAGCGATGAACAGCACCGAATTGGGATTATCGATGATCGACAACAATTCGACTGCCGTTGGCGGCTGTGATGATGACGACAGCTGCGGAATGAGACGAGAAAACGCTTCAACAAGCCCGTCATCGACTTCAGTCGCCGCTTTTACAGAGATTGACACCTCGATAACGGTATCTGACATCTCACGCCAGCGGTAGCCTCTGTACTGTCATGGAATCCAACACCAGACATATTCGCTGGCAGGCTGAACCCGAGCTCACCAATCCGGTCATCGTCGTTGCCTTCACCGGCTGGAATGATGCCGGTGATGCTGCATCAACCGCAGTTCGAACNCTCATTGAAANGAGCGGGGCAGACGCNCTTGCCGATATCGACCCNGANGCCTTCACTGATTTCGCNACTGTGCGACCTCACGTTCGTCTCGATGAGCAACAGCGTCGCAACATCGTGTGGCCTACCGTCGGCGTATGGTCCGCGTCGCTTCCAGGTTCTGATGTCATTTTCGTGCTCGGGCCAGAGCCTGCACTGCGTTGGAAANCCTTTGCAAGTCAGATTGTTGGTATCGCTGANAAGTACTCAAGCCCGCTTGTGATCAGTCTCGGAGCNCTGCTTGCGGATGTTCCGCACNCCCGCCCNGTNCACGTGTTTGGTAGCGCTGCCGATGATGACCTCATTTCCAGGTTCGATCTCGAACGCTCTCGCTACGAGGGGCCAACCGGAATAGTCGGAGTCGTTCAGCATGCCCTCACCAGTGCTGGATTTTCCGGTGCGTCNTTATGGGCNGCCGTTCCCGGNTATGCCGCCCAGGTACCGTCACCGAANGCGGCNGTCGCTCTCATCGAAANAGCGAGCGGCATGATGGGAACCCCNGCGCCAACGGGTGGCCTTNACGCCGATATTGATGANTATGACGCCCGTATCGANGCCCTCATTTCTGATGACGACGACCTCGTGATACATATCGAGCAACTTGAATCGATTGTCGACGACATCAATGACGATGAAGATTCGAGTGGTCCAATCGACCTNTCCGAATCAGATGATCTCCTCAACGAGGTCGAACNGTTCCTTCGCGAACGCGATAACGAGAACTAGTTACGAATCAGCTCGCCACACCGGCGAGCGAGGCGAATCNAAGCCTGCTTCCACCGGCTCACCTCGTATTGCGGCGAATGCCATCGGACCCCACCACTGGGCGCCCGCTGTGACCTCAGGAAGGGCGTCCTCACCGAACCAACCGACATCGCTTGTCTCGAGCGGATGTCCCTCTAACGTGCCGCCGGTAGCCCGACAATGAAAGAGCAACATGTACATCCCGAACCGGGAAAATCCCATTCGCTGGCCGTCGATCACCGATAGCAAACGNACCGGCTCACAGATAATTCCCGTTTCNTCTTCGACCTCTTTCACCGCTACCTCTGACGGTGAATATCCCACGTCCGCCCACCCNGTTGGGTAGAGCCACACTCCAGACTCTCGTCGCTGCACCAGCAAGATGTCGCCGTCATCATTGCCAACGACGGCNCCGATCGCNATCTTTGGAGTGACGTATCCCGGTACACCCTCTCCCACGTTGTCGAGCCACTCTTGAACAAAATGGTCGGTTTCTCGAGTCGTCTCGATTCCCTCGGCAAGATCGTGAGCAGCCGCTTTGATATCAGCGGCNACGTGAAGCACTTCCTCATAACGCTCNCGTTCATACAGGCTGGCNGTAAANCCCATACCGGTTCGAGCGATCGCCGAAAGGGTGTCGCTCCATCTAACGAGGTCGCGTGGATCAGGAACCGATGACGTCATTCATCGACAACCTAGCCGTCACCGCACGACNTGNAGAACCGCTCGNTGAACTTCNGTCCNGTGGAACTCGTCTGTCAGAGGGGTTCCGCGTCGGGTGCGAACGTAAAACGTGTCGACAACTTCCATTCCAATTGTTTGCACCGTCGCATGCCGAATGTCGAGATCGAGTTCGGCCAGAGCTTTCGTAATTCGATGCAACACGCCCAGAGTTGACTCACAGTGCACCTCGATGACCGTCGCAGTCGACGACGCCTCGTCATCAAAGATGACCGTCGGCTCGCTCAGCACCCTCGCCTGCGTTGCTCGACGCCGGCTCTGATGTTTCACCCGTTCCGCCAACCTCGCTTCGAGAGCTAGTTCACCTCGGAGCGCCCGGTGCAGGTCGTCGAGAACGGGTTGCCACTCGACGCCAGTTTTCGGTCGAATGATGAGAACCTGAGACGCTGCCATTGCTTGAGCACCTGGCTGCGCTTCGTCAGAGTGCGCTCGCGCACCTGTGACATCAATACCGTGCAACGCAAGCACACCGGCAACCTTGCTAAAAGCGCCCGGGACGTCAGGGGTCACCACCGTCAACCTGTCGTGCCCCTGTTCCTCGCTCAACANGACAGATGTCTCGCCCGTCGCCATTCGCTCGAGAGTTGCGGCGTCTGGGAACAGCTGCCACGTCGCGTCCAAAACATCACCGCCGCCCAGCACGTGTTCAACCCGGCTCACAAGATCGTTGACCAGCCCCTCTTTCCACGAACCCCACGCTGATGGCCCCGTCGCTTTTGAATCACTTTCAGTGAGGGCGTGCAACAGTTCGAGTCGCTGTGCGTCACCAACCTGGCTCGCAACCAAAGCAATGGTCGCAGGGTCGCTGAGGTCGCGACGCATCGCCACATCAGGAAGTAAGAGATGGTGTTCCACCATCGAAACAATGACGTCAGTGTCTGATTGAGAGAGCCCAAGTCGCGGACCAATCGATGTTTTCACAAGGTCCATCCCGACATCGGTGTGGTCTCCTGGCAACCCTTTCCCAATGTCGTGGAGCAACGCNCCGAGCACCAGCAAATCGGGACGCTGGACACGNTCTGCGAGTNGTGCGGAGTTTGCTGCGGCTTCCCACAGGTGTCGGTCAACGGTGAACCGGTGATACGCATTGCGTTGTGGCTTAGCTCGCACTGGCAGCCATTCTGGGAATATGCGCTCAATGAGCGAGTACTGATCGAGACTTTCCAGCACTGGAATCGCACGATGGCCCTCGAGGAGGAGGGCCACGAGTTCGTCGACAGCTCCTGGGGGCCAGCGATCAGGCCAGTCTGGCATCTCGTGAGCGAACCGCTGGAGGGTGTGGCGACCAATTCGATGGCCTGATCGTGCGGATGCTTGAGCGACTCTCAGCACGATGGTCGGGTCATGAGCCAGATCNACATCATCGTCGACTTCAACGTCACCCTCGACGATGTTGATACCTGGTGCCAGTCGAACTGGTCGCCCGTCACCAACGCGCTCATGACGAGACCAGGTTTCGTCAGAGACCCAAGCGATGGTGCGCGCCGCAGCAGAAATCTCCGACATCATCTCATCGGCGTCTGCGAACCCAGCGCTCTCAGCGACTGCATCTTGATCTTCTAAGCGAAGCACTTCTCCGCGTCGAGCGGTTGATCGATGAAGCCCGACCCGCGCTCGAAGCAGCGTTGCGTAACTGCCGTCGAGAATGTCGAGGTCTGCTGAGGGAATCGCGAGCCCTGCTGCGTGAGCCCACCATAACGAATGCACATCGCGAAGGCCTCCATGACCACTCTTGATATCGGGTTCCAAGGTGTAGGCGACCTCGCCTGCCGACGCTTGGCGTTTCTCGGAAGCTTCACGTATCTCGGCGAGCCACTTCTTCCGGTGCCGCCGCCAGGCAACCTGTGCCTGGTCAATCACCTGCCCCGCCATTCGTTCGTCGCCGGCAAGAAATCGTCCGGTGACGAGACTTGAGGCCGTGTCAATGTCAGATTTTGCGAGAGCCTCTTGTTCATCAGCCCTTCGCACCGCATGCCCGAGAGCGATTCCCGCATCCCAAATGGGGTACCACATTGCTGAAGCAAGGGCTTCTACACGCTCGGGTTTACTGCGATGGATGACCAGCACATCGAGGTCGCTGAACGGGGCAAGTTCACCCCGGCCGTAGCCTCCGACTGCAATTAACGCGATTTTTGGTGATTTCGGGTGTTGCTCNCGTGCAGCATCAAACAGTTTGATGAGCCATCGATCTGTCGCNTCTGANAGTGCTCGGCANAAGTCGCGNCCGGTGAGTGGTGACGATGAGATGAGGCGATTGCGTGCAGTGGGAGAGATCCGCCTCGTCATATGCGACAGGGTAGATGCAATCTCAGCTGACCGTCGCCGTCAGCGAAGGCCCTCTTCTCGACGACGCATCAAAATTGTTGCGGCTTTCCACGCACCCCATTGCAATCCTGGTTCGTGTAACCGTTCGTCGATATCGCTCCACGTTGCAGGGGCCATCCCGAAAATGTCGCCCGGATTTGCGTTGCGTGCGAACTCGTCTCTAGGCACTGGTTGTGCGCCAAGATGTGACAAGACATCGCTCGGCTCCGAGAGCGCATCTCTGATCAGCGCCAACGGGTTTGACCGCTGGTCGTCAGGATCGGTCTCAAGGAGTCGGTCCAGGTCGCAAAGCAATCGTGAGGAGACCACATCAGCGGTCTCGTGCACGCTCACAGCAGCGGCATCAGTGGAAACATCTTGATGTTCAAGCACCCTCAGCATCGTCGTCGCCAGCCAATGGGGGATGCACACATGCAACATCTGCTGCAGGTCGTCAACCGGCGACGGCGTTTCACCCATCGTTCTCTTCTATCGTGACGTCATGGTCTTTCGCACGAGTCGCCGAGCTGTTGCGCAATTTGTGCTCACCACAGGCCTCTTCGCAGTCGTCGCAACATCGTGTGGAACACGATCAGCTTCGAGCCCTGACCTCACGGTGAATCTCCCTACAACGACCGTTGGTGTTCAACAACCCGGGGACGGTGTTGTTCGGATAGCCGCGTTTTTGCCGTCGACCGGGCCGGGTGCACAAATTGGCACTCCTATGAACAACGCAGTTCGTCTCGCCGTGAGCGATATCAACACAGCTGGAGGGGTGCTCGGAGGACCGATTGAGGTTGACTTTATTGATGAGTCGACGTCGAACGATCTCGACATCGTCTTGCAATCAGACGTGGACGCAATCGTTGGTCCGGCATCGTCGCTCAACGCCCTCAGCATGCTGAATAGCAGCGTAGAGTCAGGGGTGCTGTCGTGTTCACCGACGGCAACAGCGCTACTGCTCGACCGATTTCCAGATGCGAATCTCTTCTTTCGCACGGTTGGCAGTGACAGCCTGCAAATGGCGGCACTTGCCCGAACGGCTGCCCGAACCGGTGGCGGCTCACTCACGATCGTGTATCTCGACGACCCCTACGGTCGGGGCCTTGCGGCCGCGTTGGAAACCGCCGTGGAAAGTCGGCCGAGCCTGACGCTGAGTTCAGTCGTGCCATTCTCGGGCGCTGACCCTGATCTTGATGATGATGCTCTTCAAATCGTTGAGACCGGTTCACGAATAATCGCCGTACTTGGTGACACCGCTGATGGTGCTCGGATGCTGGCAGCAATCGATACGGCTCTTCCGAACAACCTCGAACGTTCTCCCCCGTTCGTAGTGGTCAATGACAGCCTTCGTGATGCCACCGACGTCATCGCAACTATCTCTAACCGGCTTCGAGAACAGATAACTGGTGTGGCGGCCCGAGCACTCGTCACGACAGTTGGTGCACCTACCGGCTACTTCTCAACGAACGCCTATGACTGTGTCGTGCTCATCGCTCTCGCAGCTCGACAAGCTGGGACCGATGCCCCAAGAGCGATTGCCAATCAGATGGCCTCTGTGTCATCAGGGGGACGTTTGTGCTCCACGTATGCAGACTGCGCCGCTCTTATCGATCAAGGCCTGCAGATCGACTACAACGGCCGGTCGGGTGCTGTTGATTTATCGTCAACAGGCGATCTCAGCAGGGCATGGTTTCGAGAGTTCAGATTTGACGAGTCTGGTCGCGAGTACATCTTCAACGACGTGGGCATCGAAATCTCGTCGTGAATGGCCGCCACCGGCAGACCGAATGTGCTCAGATCAGATCTTCGATTGGTGCGAGGTAGCCCACAAAAAAGTCTCCGAACTCTCCGTAAATCGCCGAGCCCTTGTCGAATCGCATGGTGTACACGACGTCTTTGATGATCTCGAGACTGACGCCGAACAGCGTGACACCCCACTCGTGAGAGTCAAGACCGGTTGACGCAGTAACGAGCTGCACGATTTTTCCGGCGAAGGCTCGACCGCTTTTCCCGTGCTCCATCATCATTTCTGTGCGCTGATCGAATGGAGTCGCGTACCAGTTGGCATGGCCCTCGCGACGCTTGCTCATTGGGTAGAAGCAGAACGCGGGCTTGCCCTCCGGAGGGAGTTGCGGATAGAGCCGGTCACGTAAGGCTTCTTCCGGGAGGCCTTTGGCGTACTCGCTGACCTCGGTGATGCTTAGGTAGCTGTCACGTATGTTGAGACCAGCTCGCTGCATATTGATTTGCAGCGAGTGAAGCACGGCCATGTCATTGCTGATCGCCATCACCCCGATGTCAGCCTTGTGACCGAGCATTGCTGCCGTGATCACTTGGCAATCCGCTGATGTCGCATCGGCGATGGCGGATGTCAGCGCAGCGCGATCAACTGTCGCAGTTGGTGAACAAAAGAGGTGGAGAACGCAGACGCCGGTGTCCATTTGCATGTTGTTGAGGCTATCGACGAACTAGTGAGGCGAAGGCCGCTGCGATCCGATACGCCGCGCCGGTGTCGACCTCGAGAAAGAGCGAAGGCTCAATGAGTTCAATCTCAGAAATTACAGGCCCATCATCGGTGGGCAGCATGTCGATACGGGCGTACGCCGTTTCAGGAAGCAGTGCTAGCACTCGGTCACACAATGCCAACTCACTCTCACTCGGCATGTGGGCGCTGATGACCTCAAGCACGTGACCATCACTTGACCACTGAACGTCGCCGGTGAGGATCGCTTCTTTATGAAAGGAGTGGCTCAGCACACCAACTGCGGTGACGAGTCCGACTTCTCCGTGAGTATCGATGTTGGTCAGATACGGCTGGATAAGAGGGGTTTCACCAGATTCGATAAGGGCGCGCAGGTAGTTGAGTGCCGCCTCATGCTGTCCGGTGAAGCGCTGTACCCCATACGACCCCGCTCCGACCGACGGCTTTACAACGATGTCGCTGCCGATCTCGGCCAGTTGGCGATGCGACATGTGTCCGTTGCGATCAACGACGGTCGTTGGAACGACCGGCAGGCCTTTTGCGGCAACATCGGCGAGATAACGCTTGTCGCTGTTCCACCGGATGAGCTCTGGAGGATTCCACAGTTGGGTTTGCTGTGAAACCCGTGTCAACCAGTGATCGAACTCTTCGCGCCGGCGATGGTAATCCCATGTCGATCGAATGATCGCCGCGTCAAAGGCCGACCATGCAATGTCGTCGTCCCAAGCAACAACCTCTGCGTTGATGTTGAGTTGTTGAAGCGCTGAGACGAGCGGTAAAAGATCGGAGTCCGGGTGAGAAAGATTCGATGCGCTGACAAGGGCGATGTTCTTCGCATCCAACTCAACCACCTCAGATGGCTGCAGGTTGGTCTCGAGAATGCGTCAGCCGCCAGCCACAGCCGGGATGATGCTCACGGTCACGCCATCTGCCACCGGGGTGGAAAGCCCTTCGAGATACCGAACATCGTCGTCATCAACAAAAANGTTCACGAANTTGCGCAGGTCGCCACTCTCATCGAGGAGCCGATCTGCGAACCCAGGGTGCGCGCTCTCAAGCGCCGTAATGACATCTGAGAGAGCGCCGGCTGCGACCTCAACTTGCTTTTCGCCACCTGACAGCGGGCGGAGGGTGGTCGGAATACGAACAGTTACGGCCATTCCGAAACTCTACCGAACTAGTCGGATTTCAGCACCTTGTGCGCATGTAGGTTGTCGGTGTGCGAATACTTGCCGCCGTCGACAAATTTCGTGGCACCGCCACCGCCCACGAGGTCGCATCCGCTATCGGTGATGCATGCTGGGATCTCGGGCACGAGGTCGTCGAGTTACCTCTCGCNGATGGAGGCGAGGGACTNCTCGAAGTATTTGGTGGGGCAAACCGACATCATCGGGTGACAGGGCCTCTCGGGACACCACTCGATGCTGGATGGCGACTCAACGGCCGCACCGCCATNATCGAAATGGCGCAGGCNGCNGGGCTAGAACTTGCCGGTGGCGCCGATGCGAACCGTCCGCTCGATGCAACAACTGCTGGNGTCGGNGAGCTCATCCTCCATGCGATCGCAGGAGGCGCTCGTCGAATCATTGTTGGTCTCGGNGGGTCTGCCACAACCGATGGAGGGCTCGGGGCGGTGCAGGCCATCGGTTCTCCNGGTCGTCTCAAGGGCATNGATCTTCGAATCGCNTGCGATGTCACGACAACNTTCGTCGACGCGGCCCGAGTNTTTAGTCCACAAAAAGGGGCAACGCCTTCTCACGTCGATCTTCTCACCGGTCGACTTCAACGTCTCGCACAGGTGTACGAAACCGATTACGGAGTCAATGTCAGTGAGGTGCCGGGCTCAGGTGCTGCCGGCGGTCTCGCTGGTGGACTTGTTGCGCTGGGCGGCGTCATCGAACCTGGTTTTGATCTCGTCGCGGATGAGGTCGGCCTGTTAGATGCCATTGAGCACACCGACATGGTCATTACGGGTGAGGGGCACCTCGATGCACAAAGCTTCGAGGGCAAAGTGGTTGGCGGTGTCTCTCGTATCGCAAGCGAGCATGACATTCCAGTGGCGGTCATCTGCGGATTCGCTGACGACGATGTTGCCGATCGTCTTCCGACGTATTCGTTAACCGAGCGCTACGGTCTCGACGTAGCGACATCGCAGACGAGACGACTCATAACCGAGACGTCGAGAGAGATACTCTTAACGTCTACCGCCGACTAACTCGTCAGCCCGAGGTTCCCGCTTCGACCTCGGTCACTGCTGCCGGTACGAGCTCTTCGAGCGTGCGACCCGCTTTATCAAGACCGAGCATGACGAGCACGCCAGCTCCATCAAGTGAACCTGTTTGCGTCGGGGCCGGGGTTTGCACAGGCGCAATTGACGACACGCCACCCATCGATGCCGCTACGGATTCTGCCACCGCTTGCGCAGCCGGGATTCCTGCGTCGTAATACACGACGGTGAGTTCGAGGCGGCCCCCGATCGACGACGATGCATTTGTTGGCGAGCCGACCGAATACCCGGCTGCGGAGAGTTGATCACTTAAGAGCCCTGCAGATCCACTCACGCCGTTTGCGTTCGCAACGATGACTGAAGCACCTTCTGTCACTGGGCCAGCGACGCTAGTAGTGGTCTCGATAACAACTGTGGTCGAAGTCAACGAGGCATCGATCGCAACAGTGGTTTCCACCGCGGTCGTTGCGACCGGCCCGCCGAGCACTGCGTCGCCGCTTGACGAAATCGATCGCAAGATAAGGAATCCGACGACAACTGCGATTACCGAAAGAACGATCGCAAGTCCGCCAGCTACCTGTGCGGGCTCGTTTCGTGGAACCCGCCTCGGTACGCCGCCGCTTGAGTCTCTCGAGGCGCTCATTTCGACATTCCCTCCGATGCATCGGTGCCGGTTCCTAGTCGTTCACGACGCCGGATCACCCGTTGACGCTCAAGTCGACGAACAAGAAGTTCATCGTGTTCGAGAGCCTCCGGGAGTTCCAACAACTCGTTCAACTCACCATGGTACTCATCAACTGAACACTGGAATCGCGCCCGAATTGCTCGTTCGCGAGTGTCGTCAAGCGTCCACCATGTGCGTTCAAACTCAAGTATGGCTCGCTGACGATCTGTGATCACCTCACAAGAATTACCGCTCAGAGGGTGCAGTTACAAGCACCATCTAAAAGCTTCGCGCATTCGGTATGAATTATCCTCTCCAAACGTGTCTGACAAACCCTTCATCGTCGGAGTCGCCGGAGGTACTTCATCCGGAAAAACCACGATCGCTGAGCGCCTCGCCGACTCAATGGGTGCTCATGAACTTGCTCTCGTCAAACTTGACTCGTATTACATTTCACGGACCGAACAGCCGATGGAGGAACGGGCCGCAGCAAATTACGACCACCCTTCAGCCTTTGATTGGGAACTGCTCAACCAGCACCTCAACGAATTACTGAACTGGCGTCCAGCGCCTGTCCCGACGTACGACTACACCATCCACGACCGAACCGACATCGTTGATGTTGTCCAACCTGCCCGAATTGTGGTCGTCGAGGGAATTCTCGTGCTATGGAACACCGAACTGCGTAACCAGTTCGACCTAAAAGTGTTTGTCGACACCCCCGCCGACCTCAGGTTCATCCGACGTCTCGAACGCGATGTTGTCGAGCGTGGAAGAACTCAAGAGAGCATCATTTCTCAGTATCTTGCGACCGTTCGGCCAAGCCACGAGGGCTTCATCGAGCCAAGTCGCGCCCATGCCGATGTCATCATTCCAGAGGGCGGGCTCAATCGACCGGCGCTCGATGTATTGCTCGCTCGCGTGCGAGAAATCGTGAACTAAGCGGGGCGCTCAGGGGGTGCTGGTAGTGACGCCCGGCAGCAGTTGATCTGCAAAGTCGTCGCCGAGGGCAACGATCACACCAGCGTCACCGATCTCTGTCAAACTCACCGGCGGCACCGCTGGCATCTCGACGAGTTGAATCACTCCCCCAAATACCCGAACGAGGGACTCTGCGACCCCCAAGGCTGCTTCTTCATCGATGTAATAAATCTTGGATGCTCCGAGCGCGCCTTCGGTCGAATTTGTTGGCGTACCCATATCGAAACCCTCGGCGGCAAGGAGTTCTGACATTCGACCGGCCGACCCGTTGATGCTGCTCGCGTTCGCCACGATAACAACCGCTCCGCCGGTGACAATTTCGGGGACTGCGATTGTTGTTGTTACCTCGACAGTTGTTGTTGTTGCCGCTGGCGCAGCAGTTGTTTCAACCGATGCTTCGGTCGTCGTGGTGACGACCTCAGCGGCATCGTCACCTCCGCATGCTGCAACGACTGAGCCGCATATCGCAACAGCCACTGCTGCGCGTGTGCGGAGCGCAACTCCGCTCGACACGTTGACCTTCTGAAACACCATTCCCTTAGAGTACCGCGGCCAAAGGGGTCACCCGACTCGCACAGACGAGGGCGAAAGAAAGAGAGATAATGTCAACTTCACCATGGGCACATCAATTCCTGTCATCGATCTTCAACAACCTGATGACGTGGTCACCTCATCCATCATCCAGACGTATTCTCACATCGGGTTCGCTCAAATCATTGGTCATGGTGTGACCCAACAGACCGTTGGCGCCGCATTCGATGCATCGGCACGCTTTCACGCCCTCGAACTTGACGAAAAAATGGCCGTTGCGCTCGACCACAATCATCGCGGCTACATCGCAGATGGCACCGCCGTCGATCGTTCATCAGAGGTTGTGCCGGCGACCGCCGCAAATCGAAGCGAGTCGTTCATGATGATGCGCGAAGATGCTCCAGATTCTCGTGACATTGCGCTTCGCNCCCCGCTTGCTNGCGCAAACCAGTGGNCTCGCCTCGACAACTTCCGCGAGCCGGTAACNNCCTGTCACGACGCCATGCGAAACGTCGCATTGAGAGTTCTCACACTCATCGATCACGGGCTCGGTGCNAAAGGGGCANTGATCGANACGTTTTCAACTCCAACCACATGGTTCCGGCTTCTCCACTATCCACCGGTNAGGGTTGATGCCCCCNAAGATGTTTTTGGTTCTGCNCCCCANACCGACTTTGGTGCGCTNACTCTCGTTGCTCAAGATTCCGCNGGTGGGCTGCAGGTTGCCAGNGGNGACGATGAGTGGATCGATGTTGAGCCAATCGATGGAGCATTCGTGATGAACACCGGTTCAATGCTGCACCGGTGGAGTAACGGTCGGCTGACGGCGACGCCCCACCGGGTGCGCAATCGTGGCAGCAGCGACCGGTATTCGTGCGTCTTGTTCTGCGACCCACATATGTTGACTGAAATTGCACCACTTCCTGCATGCGTAGGTGGTGATGAGCCAATGTACAAGCCGGTTGTCTTTGCTGATGTCGTCGCTCACCATTTGGGGGCAATCTATGAGCAACATCAAAACTGATGGCAATGGAGCCGGGTGCGAGAATCGAACTCGCGACCACATGATTACAAGTCAAGTGCTCTACCAACTGAGCTAACCCGGCGAAACAATTCGTTGAATTTCCCTCGTAAGGCTAGAGGTCACCCCCCGCCACCACTACTGAGCACCACGATTCACACCGTTGAAACAAAGACTCCAGATTCCCCGTCAGCCGACAAGTTGGGCGTTCACATTGATGCGCATTGAGAGAGAACTACCGATGTCGACGAACTTCATACGTCGCAAGTGCCGCTGCTGCAGACACATTGAGCGACTCGACCCGACCGTGCATCGGAATTGCACAAATGAGATCACAGCGCTCTCGAACAAGGCGCGAGAGTCCGGCCCCCTCTGCCCCGAGCACCACACAGATACCCTCGGCGGCAAGATCCCCAAGATCGAACAGACTGCGATCGGCTGCGTCGTCAAGGCCAACAACCCAAATGCCTTGATCCTTAATTCGCGACAACGCCGCTGGAAGCCCGGGCACTACCGCCACCGCCACATGCTCAACCGCTCCCGCAGCGGCCTTTGCAACTGTCGGAGTGATATGGACAGCTCTGTGACGGGGAAGGACAATGCCATCAACTCCTGCGCCTTCGCAACTGCGCATGATTGCCCCGAGATTTCCCGGGTCGGTCACACCATCAACTGCGATAAGGAATGGGGCGCGGCGCTCGCGTCGAGAGATCAGACGCGAAAGATCAACTTCGGGAACCTCTGCCGCCCGGGCGAGCACTCCCTGAGGGGCTTCAGAACGTGCAGCGGTTTCAAGGCGTCGCCTGGCTACGTAGGCAACCGGCACTCGATTCGCTCTTGCGAGACCGACGATGTCGTCGAGTGCTTCGTCACCCTCAAGCTCAGACGAGATCCAAATCTCTTGAATTCTGCGGCGCTGGGCGAGCAGCAACTCCCGAACGGCTTGACGGCCCTCAATCTGTGACCCGCCGAGAGTTTTTGGTCGAGAGGCGCGTTTTTCGTCGACGCGACGAATCGCTCCAGTTCGACCTGCTCCTCGACTGCGAGGACCTTGACCCGCGCCCCGTTTGCCGGAAGGGCGCGAACCGCTACGAGCATTCTTTCGAGGTTGACCGCTGCGCGAACCTCCACCGCTATTTCTTCGAGCGTTCATCGCGACACCACCACGCTCGCCCAACAGGCGATGCCTTCCGAGCGACCGATGGCACCAAGGCCTTCGGCTCGTCGACCGGTCACGGTAACAGGCGCTGCGCATGCCGCCCCCAGATTGCGTTGCATTTCTTCTCTCACTGGTGCGATCTTCGGGCGTTCACAAACGACTACAGCTGAAGCATTTCTGATTGTCCATCCAAGTGACACCACTTCAGATGCAACTGCTCGCAGCATCTCGATTGAATTTGCTCCGGCCCATTGCGGGTCGGTGTCGGGGAAACGCTCACCGAGGTCGCCGAGTTGCAGGGCCGACAAAAGCGCATCGGTGATTGCATGCGCAGGAACGTCGGCATCTGAGTGCCCGACGAGTGACCGCTCACCAGGAAACTCAACTCCGCCAAGAATGAGGGGATGTTCTGTTCTGTCAGCAAACCGATGGATATCGAATCCTTGGCCCACACGGATGTCAGAAATCACTCTTCAACCTCTCGCCGCGCCCATTCAAGATCGTCTTGAGTGGTGATTTTCCGGTTTGGACTCTCGCCATCAACCACCACGACGACACCGCCAGCTCTCTCGACCAGCATCGCATCATCGGTTGCAGTTGAAGTGCCTTCGTCCAATTCGTGAGCTCTTCGAAGTGCCACAGCGGCAAATGCCTGTGGCGTCTGCACCGCAACAAGCATTGATCGATCGGGGGTCGACTCGACTGTGCCACTGCCGTCGGAAGCAACAATTTTGATGGTGTCGGTAACTGGAATCGCCGGGATCGCCCCATCAGCGCCGTTTCGAATCGCAGCGATGACCTGTTCGAAAAGGTCTGTTGATGCAAAGGGGCGAGATGCATCGTGAACGCACACGATGTCGGCATCAGCGGGCACCTGAGCCAACCCGTTGCGGACACTTTCGCTTCGCGAAGCCCCTCCCGCAACACCACCTTCTCGTTCAACATCACTTGCCGGCACCACCACGACAACGCCATCACTTACCGCTCGAGCGGTCGACACCGACCGATCGATCACACGGGTGTCGCCAAGCATCTCGTATTGCTTCATCCCACCGAAGCGCGCGCCGCTTCCTGCACCCACCACAATCGACCAGACATGGCCGTGCTGAGGTCGCTCGCTAGAAGTCATTAAGCCGCAGGGTAGTACCATGAAGGCACAGTGACTCAGAATCCAACACCACCCCTTGATCCGCTAACGGCGCTTCAGAGTGTGCCGATCTTCTCTGAGGTGCATGAAGACACCCTCAATGGTCTGGTGGCGGCAGCTGCAGTGAAAGAACTCATTCGGGGAGATGTTCTCTTTAGTGAGGGTGACGAACCTAATTCGCTTCACATTGTGTTGTCGGGTCGAATCGCAATCGTGATGATCTCGGAGGTCGACGATCGAGAGAGTGTTGTTGCCCTCATGGACTCAGGCGACCTCTTCGGTGAGCTCGGACTCCTCGATAGTGGTGCTCGCTCCGCAACCGCTCGAGCGATCGAACCGACGAGCATCCTTGAAATTCATTATGACGACGTGAGAAAAATCTTCGATACACAGCCTGACTTGGTGTGGGCTGCCGCTCGGATGCTTGCGCAGCGTCTTCGCACGATGGACGAAGCACTATCTGATTCTGTCTTTTTGGATGTGACGGGACGGACTGCGAAGCGCATCATCGAATTGTCGGAGGGCGAAGATGAATTCACGATTCCAGTCACGCAAGAGGAACTTGCGGGAATGGTCGGTGCGTCACGCGAGCGGGTGAACAAAGCGATTTCAAGTTTCGTTCGGCTCGGCTGGCTCGAACAGCACGACCGTAACTACCGCATTCTTCAGCGCAGCGAACTCACGATTCGCGCCCGCTAAATCACCGTTCTCCGGCGTTATCTCCCGCATACCCACTCGCCCACTCGAGCGAACGCGTCCGCTGCATCGTCGGCTCGATGATCAGGACGGCTTGAGTCGTGAGCAAACCCATGTTTCGCATCGGAATACCGGACGACCTGGGTGCCAGTGGCTTCGAGGTCTGACACTGCATCTGGAGGGGTATACGGATCAAGGTCACCAATAATTGCCAACACGGGGTCTGGTGATGCGGCCACATGAGGCAATGGCTCGCTTTGGCCAGGGCCGTTCCATGCCTCGGGAAGCCGAATCATTCCGTAAAAACTTGCGATGCGATCAAACCTTCCCTGGTCAGCCGCCTTGAAGCAGTGCATTCCTCCGAGACAGAACCCAACGAGGCTCACCTCGTCGCATCCGGTAAGGTCGGCCGCTGCGGCTAGATCGCCTAACACACGATCATCCGTGAGCCTCGATACCGCCTCGTAGCGAGGTTCGATATCAGCCGAGAGTGATTCGGTTGGGAATGGCTCCACTGCGATCGTCGTCATATTCCACTCATCGGCAAACCGCTGTACAAGGTCATCGAAGAGCGGGCGAAGGCCGAAAATATCGGGGGCGACGATGAGTCCGCGAGTTGACCCAGCTACTCGGACGACTTCGAGTTCAGTTCCATTTTCTAGACGTTCACGCATGGTCGTGACCTTATTCCAAGCGTTATGGGGGCATCGGCTTAGGCGTCGCGCCGGCGATCGACCACAACCCCGATACTGCCCACAACGATCACGAATGCAGCGAAATACAGGTGACCCCATGGTCTGCTGAGGGCGCTATCAGACCCAGAGGCGCCCTCGATACCTTGGAACGCCGTCTGGTACGGCATCCACTTCCACGCCGACTCGTACCCGCTCAATGCGAGGGCAAGTGCGATCAGGTTCTCGATGATGAGGGGCCACAGTAAGACAACAACAATCGCAACTGGAGAGTTCTTGATGAGCACGCCGAGCCCGAGACCAAACCACGACACGATGACCGCAAATGTCACAAGAGCGACGAAGACCCTGAACGAATGGTCGAACCAGCCATCAACAATGATGGAGGCTCCACGGCTGTTCAACAGTGCCGCTCCAAGGCCTAAGTTCAGCCAGAACAAGACGGTCATCACAACCGCTGTCACCAATGTTCCGATGAGAGCTTTGCTCACGATCACCTTCCAGCGTGCGGGCACTGCGGCGTAGGTAACACGAATTGTTCCGTGTGTGAATTCGCTGGTCAGGTTAATCACCCAGAGTGATGAGAGCAGCAACAGCGAGAATGCACCCGAACTTGCAACGATCGACACAACTTCGCGGTAGGACACATATTGAGGATCAGGGTTGAGGATCCCTACCAAGGTCGAAATGATCAACGGAAACATCATCGCGATGATGATCAGCACCCAATGCGATCGCACCGTACGCGCTTTCAGCCACTCACTTGCGATGATTGCTTTCATGATGACGACCCCGATCGGTACTCCTGGTCGTCTCTTGTCACCGCAAGGAAGGCATCTTCGAGACTGTCGGTGACTTCTGACAGTTCATGCACCACTGCTCCGTTGCCGTGTGCAAGTTCACCAACATCGATCATCGACATCCCNGTGACGAGCGCCCCATCAGTATCAGCTACAACGCTGAGTATTGATGCATCACCACCACGCTCCCGCACCGCCCGCACGATGACATCGATCTGTGGCGACCGAACGCGAATTCGGGTTGTCGTGTGACGGGCAATGAAGTCGGCTGCGCTTTCATGGGCGATGAGCTGTCCTCGGCCAATGACAACAAGGTCTTCAGCCATCAATGCCATCTCAGAGAGTTGATGACTGCTGACGAGAACTGCTCGCCCTTGACCTGCGAGGTACTGCAACATGTCGCGCATCCACCTTATGCCTTCAGGGTCGAGGCCGTTTGCTGGCTCATCAAGGATGACGACTTCGGGGTCACCGAGCATCGTCGCAGCAAGTCCGAGGCGCTGCTTCATGCCGAGTGAGAATGTCTTTACACGGCGATGGGCAACATCGGTGAGACCGACAAGCGCAAGAACCTCATCGACTCGTTGTCGGTCGAGATGGTTTGAGAGTGCGAGCCACTCGAGGTGGTGGCGAGCTGATCGGCCCGGATGAACGTACGACGCGTCAAGTAAGACCCCGATTGTTCTGATCGGATCTTCGATCTGTCGGTACTGCTTGCCCGAAAATGTGACATTCCCAGAATGAGGATGATCGAGGTCAACCATGCAACGCAGGGTGGTCGACTTCCCTGAGCCATTTGGTCCGAGAAACCCGGTCACCCGGCCGGGCTGCACCGAAAAGTNCAGATCATTGATAGCGACAGTNTTTCCGAAGCGCTTCGTCAGCCCTTCAACGATGATCACAGTTGTGACCCTAGTTTCACTTACGGTTGGACAGCCGCCACTGCGCTTCGTTGCGCAGCGGAGGCAAGTTCTGTCATCACCGAGTCATCGTGTCCGAGACCCACGAAGAGGGCCTCGTAGGCACCTGGGGCCATTGCGACGCCCTCGTTCAACATGGCGTGGAAAAATCTTGCGTAAGCAGCTTCGTCGGTTGTGGTTGCATCGTCGAAATTGCGAACTGGGCCACCTTCGCCAAAATACGCACCGACAAGCGTGCCGACGCGTGGGAAATGTGCGGGCACCCCAGCGGAGCTGCAGGCATCGTGGAGTAGGGACGAAAGTTCGCTCGCCCGCTGCTCAAGCTCGGTGTAGACCTCGGGTTCGAGAAGGTTGAGCGCAGCGAGACCAGCAGCAGTAGCGATCGGGTTGCCCGCAAGAGTGCCAGCNTGGAAGACCGGTCCGAGTGGCGACAACGTTTCCATGATCGCCTGGTGACCGCCGACCGCTCCGATGGGGAGCCCGCCTCCGATGACTTTCCCGAAGGTGGTGAGATCTGGCTTCACTCCATATCGCTCTTGCGCNCCNCCGGGGCCTAGTCGGAAACCAGAAATGACCTCATCAAAAATGAGTACCGCTCCGACGCGATCACACTCTGCACGAAGCCCTTCAAGGAATCCATGAACTGGCTCAACGACACCCATGTTCGCCGCAACCGGTTCGACAATGACCGCCGCAACTGCTTCATCAAGTTGTGGCACAACGTTGTAGGGCACCACCATCGTTTCGCCGACGGCACCTGCGGGTACGCCAGCGGTTCCCGGAAGACCCANAGTGGCGACGCCACTTCCACCCGCTGCGAGCAAGGCGTCGGTTGCGCCATGGAAATTTCCGTGGAAGATCACCACTCGGTCGCGNCNGGTGTAGCCGCGGGCNAGGCGAACTGCGGTTGATGTCGCTTCGGTGCCCGAGTTCATGAATCGAACGCGTTCGCAACTCGGAACTCGCTCGCGAATTGCTTCAGCGAGTTTCATTTCACGGGGAGTCGGCGCACCGTAGGAGGTTCCGTNGACGGCGGCAGTGCTCACCGCCTGTGTTACCGCTGGGTGAGCGTGACCGAGGATGACCGCCCCGTAACTCTGTACGAGGTCGATGTAGCGACGACCTTCAACATCGGTGATGTGTGCGCCGCTGGCTCCCGCGACAACGTATGGTCGTCCTCCCACTGAGCGGAAGGCTCGAATCGATGAATTCACGCCTCCTGGGATTGCAAGGGTTGAGCGTTCGAATATCTCGTCATTTGAAGGGAGGCCTGCCCCGACGCAGAGAGTTGCGGTGCATCCTGCGCTCTCGCAGCGCTGTGGATCACAAGGGTGGATCACGAAATTCCCTGGGCGCCTTCTGCGAACCACCGAGTGAGATAGGTGAGAATGATGCCTGCGCCNGCTCTCTTGATGGCNGTCAGTTGCTCGAGGGCGACCACGTCGCCATCGATCCAGCCGTTAGCGGCTGCGGCCATGATCATTGCGTATTCGCCGCTCACGTGATACGCGGCGACGGGGAGATCGATTGCTGCTCGCACCTCCGAAATGACGTCGAGATAGGTCACTGCTGGTTTCACCATGATGATGTCAGCGCCTTGGGCTATGTCGTCCGCGACTTCGACGAGTGCTTCACGGCCATTTCGCCAATCCTGCTGGTACCCCGCCCGGTTACCTCCACCAGCAATGCTGACCCCGACCGCTTCGCGGAAGGGTCCGTAAAGTCCGCTCGCATACTTGCTTGCATACGCCATGATCGGAATACCACTGTGACCCGACCCATCTAGCGCCGCACGGATAGCGGCGACTTGGCCGTCCATCATTCCGCTCGGGGCAACCATATGGGCGCCTGCATCGGCTTGTGCAACTGCAGTGGCTGCGTACAACCCCAGGGTTGCGTCGTTGTTAACGACTCCTTGCTCATCAACTATTCCGCAATGCCCGTGATCGGTGTATTCGCAAACACATGTATCAGCGATGAGTACAACGTCATCGCCAACGTCTGCTCGAAGCTTGCCGAGAGCGACCTGTGCGATGCCATTGGTTGCGCACGATGACGAACCTGTCGCATCTTTATGTTCAGGAATGCCGAACAGCATGACCGAGCGAACACCTAACTCGGCAAGTTCATTGACCTCACGCCGCAACGAGTCGACGGTGTGTTGTACGACACCTGGAAGTGAAGAAATTGGTACCGGATTTGCCGCATACTCTTGAACAAACAGAGGGGCGACGAGATCCTGGACATCTATTCGAGTTTCTGCAACAAGGTCTCGCATCGCAGGCGTTGAACGAAGTCGTCGCGGACGATGGGCAGAAAATGGTGCCAAATCAAAAGCCACCCCTGCATGGTACGAGCANCTGCCGCCGACGGCACATCTGTGAGCCGTTCAGTGATCAGTTGAAATACTTCAGCGTGGCGCTGATGAGACCATCAATCGTTGATGGTTCCGCAATAGCAGCNACTTGTAACGCTTCCTGCTCGGCAGTGCGGGCGGTTGGTGAGCCAATCGCCACCACAGGCGGTGAGCTCAACTCGTAGGTACGGCATATGGACGCCCACGCTGTTGCTGCAGAGCTTGCAGCGAGCAACACGAGGTCTGACGTCGCAGCAGGTTCGGCAATATGTTGATCTACTCNTTTGGGCTGGGTTCGGTAGGTCACGACATCGGTCACCCGCCACCCGAGTTGTTCAATGCCGGTGCNCACCTCACCTGATGCTTGCTCGCCACGGATGATGACAACGTGCCCTCCACTCGATGGTGCTGTTGGGAACGAGCGCACGAGGTCTTCACCTGAGGCGTTCTCTGGGACGAGATCAACAATTTCTCCACTGACCTCTCTGAGNACTGCNGCCGANGATGGGCCCACTGCACATANATGTGACGCACGCGAAGCCCACGGATCGCTTCGACGCGCCCCATTCGCTGATGTAACGACGAGCCAATCGATGGGCTCATCTACCGAGGTGTTCACAGGAACATCAACGATGTTGGTGAGCGGAAGATGCACAACCGTCGCCCCGTAATGTTCAAGGCGTCGTTCTAGGTCGCCGGCATCGGGTCGAGTGGTAACAACTCGACGACCGTGGAGCAACCCGTCGCTCATCGTGAACGTCTCACACCCCGACCGTGGCCCGGGCCTCGTTGGCGAGCGCTCGAGCTGCGGCAATGTCTCGTTTGAGGTCGCCGCTGAGTTCGATTGATACTCGGAAATTCGATTCATCGCCGCCGAGGAAAGCGGTGAGCACTCCTCCCGAGACGTGGGCTCCAACTGGGGCAGAGCATCCCGCGCCAAGTTCGCCAAGGTAGGCGCGTTCGATTGTCACTTCGGTTGCAGTGGTCTCATCNTTAATCTCAGCCAGCGCTTCGAGAACTTCAGATGAGTCGTTTCGGCATTCGACGGCGATTGCACCTTGGCCAACCGCTGGCACGAAGACCGCTGGGTCCAGCTCTTCTGCGATGAGGCTGGTGAGGTTGAGCACTTCAAGTGCTGACACTGCCATCACAATGGATCCGCTATCGGGGATTTTTTGCAACCGGGTCTCAATATTGCCGCGCAATTCCAAAAAATTGAGGTCTGGACGAATCTCNGCGATCTGGGCTCGACGCCGTACCGAACCGGTCGCCACCGTNGCGCCGTCTTCAAGGTCGAGGAGCCGGCGCCCGATGAGTGCNTCCGTCGGNCTTCGTCGGGCCATAATCGNAGCGATGTCAAGTTGATGCGGGCGTTCGGTTGGCAGATCTTTCGCTGAGTGCACTGCAACATCGGCACGACCCTCGAGTACCGCTTGTTGAATCTCTTTCGTGAAGACTCCCTNCCCACCGATCTCGTGGAGCGGAGTATTCGCTGCTTGGGTGCGATCGCCNTGGGTCTCAACGATNACGAGTTGGCTNTNGACGCCGCGCTGAGAGAGAGCGTGCTGTACGCCCTCTGCTTGTGTGACCGCTTGACGGCTTCCACGCGTCGCGAGTCTTATGACCACGCCCATATCAGTGGTGATCCTAGGCATCGCCTGCGTGAGGGTCGTCGAGGTTGAACAAATCGATTACCGCTGACGAGAGTCGTTCACCCCGCGGCGATCCAGCCTCTAATCGCAACCTCACCGATGGTTCGTGCAGCAACTTCGCAAGAAGTTGGGTCGTTACGACATCGAGGGCGTTGCGCGCATCTTCATCAAGTCGACCAGCAACACGGTCGAGTTCGTCGCGACGAATGCTGTCGAAATGTGAGCGGAGAGCAGAGATAAGTGGAGCCGCCTGCATTGCAGACGATGCGATGGCATAACGGTCAAGTTCTTCAGAGATAATCGCCCTCACCGCTTCTACAGAGGAGGTTCGAGCTTCTCTGCCGCGTGCGGCCCAGCGTTGCACGTCGTCGAGGTTGAGCACGGTGACGTCAGAAAGCTGAGCGACTTCGTGGTGCACGTCTCGCGGTACCGCAATGTCGATAATCAAGGTCGGGCGATCTGGCGAGGTTGCAGGCCGGGCCATATCGGTTGTGATGATCGGTTCTTGAGCGCCGGTGCAGGTGATAATAAGGTCAGATTCAACGAGTACATGATTGAGTGCCGCCAGCGTTTGCACCGTGCCATCCACACGATCTGCAATTGAGCGGCCGTGTTCTTCGGTTCGATTGAGCACTGTCATTCGACGGGCACCATGGCCGTGGAGCGCAACTGCAATGCCTTCGCCCATGACTCCTGCTCCGACCACTGCAACGCTGACATTGTCAAGAGAACCGAGGTGGTCAACTGCCATTTCCACAGCGGCGTGACTCATTGACGCAGTTCCTCGTGCAATATCAGTCTCGGTGCGAGCACGCTTTCCAGTTTCGAGGCAATGGCGGAAGAGCAGATTAAGGGATGAACGTGCTGCCCCCTCTGCCTGTGCGATTTCCCAGGCATCTCTGACTTGGCCGAGTACTTCGCCTTCGCCAAGCACCATTGAGTCGAGCCCGGCAGCCACCGAGAAGAGGTGATGTGCTGCTGCGTCGTCATGTTCGGCGTAAGTGTGAGAGTTAATCGTTTCGAGGTCAACGCCAGCGGTGGTGGCAAGGAAATGCTGGATGTCATCGAACCCTTGGTGAAAGAGTTCGGCCACGGCGTAGACCTCCGTGCGGTTACATGTGCTGAGGACGACCGCTTCTCGAACACTGTCGAGAGCAACGAGACCGGAGACCGCTTTTGCAACACCTTGTGCATCGAGAGCGATGCGTTCAAGGAGGTCAAGAGGGGCGGTGCGGTGGTTAACACCGACGACAAGGACAGACATGTCGCTGAGGTCCTACGCCGTTGCGTTGATCGAGCCGTCACCGTTCACAGCGCGAAGTTGCGCCGCTGCAGTGAGGCGTCGTTGTTCGTGGTACGAGATGATCTGCAGCTCAACGGAGAGGTCGACTCGTCGAACGCTGATGCCGAACGGCACGTTGACCACCACGGGTGCGAAGTTAAGAATGCTCGTGACCCCGCTTTTTACGAGTCGATCAGCGGCATCTTGAGCGGCTGACGCTGGGGTTGCGATCACACCGATTGACACCGAACGCTGAGCGACGACCTGCGGAAGTTCGTCAAGGTGGCGAACCCGCACTCCTCCGACGGTGACGTCAATTTTCTTGTCGTCGATGTCGAAGACGCCTTCGATGGAGTAGCCACGCTCTGAGAAGCCTCCGTAGCCGCTCAGAGCCTGCCCTAGGTGGCCGGCACCAACGATGACGATGCTCCACTCGTGGTCGAGGCCGAGTTCGCGCCGAATTTGGTAGACAAGATATTCGACGTCGTACCCGACACCCCGGGTTCCATAACTGCCCATGTACGACAGGTCTTTGCGAACTTTCGCTGCGTTCACTGCCGCAAGCGTTGCAAGTTCGTCAGAGGAAATGTTTGCGACCTCATTCTCAAGCTGTTCGATCAGCAATTGCAGATAGATCGGAAGCCTGGCGACGGTCGCATCAGGAATGCGTCGACGTGATCGATGGGGGGACATCACTCTCCATGATAGATCGCTTGTGCGCGGCTTCACAAAGTCGCGCTCGATACTTTTTGATCGTTCGACCGCGAGAATTCGACCGCAGAAACTAGAGGCGCAGAAGTGACACTGAGCCCGCCACCAAAATGGCCAACAGCAGTAGTCCGAGGGCGAGGGTCGTTGCGGGGCGCATTCCGTGACCTTACCGACCAAATGTGACTGGTGTCGTCACGAGTTCATCTTCACCTTGGGCGATGACTACCTGCTCCCCGACATCGAGGGCGAGTTCGGCGGCCGCAGATCGACGATCGAGACAGACCGCATACATGCCAAGGGAATCAACTACAAGGCCGATACCCCCACCAATATCCGCGAAGTTGGCAGCCATCTGGGCTGACCTGACGACGGTGACTCCAGGTTCAGTCGTATCAGGCAAGGTCAATGAGATAGTCGGACCCCAGGTGAACGGCAGGTCATCGGGTCCAACGTTGAGTTGGCAATTTCCGAAATGGTCAACCCACAACACTTCGGCAATCACCTTGTCGTCTTCTTCCCTAGGCAACGGAATAGCCGACGGCATCAACAACGATGGGTCAAGTTCGGGGCCGAGGTCTTCAATCGCTCCGCCATTACAGAGGTAGGCCGCTGCTGGCGCAAACACATCGCGCCCATCGAAGGTGCCACCGGCTCCACTCAACACGATGTCGGAGTTTGAGATGTGAAATGCACGCTCGGCGCCGCCAGCAATCGCAACAGCTGGGGCGATGAGCCCGTTGTCTGGGGCAACGAATACTCCGGCACCTCCAGCGACTTCCACGGCGATCGCTTTTCGATCGGTACCAACCCCCGGGTCGACGACGGCAAGGATGACACCTTCGGGCAAATATGCGGTCGAACGTGCGAGCGCAAGAGCACCGGCACGGACATCAAAAGGTGGGATCGAATGCGTGAGGTCAACAACGCTTACGTGAGGAGCGAGATCGCGAACGACTGCGGTNCACACCCCGACGAACTCGTCGGCAAGTCCNTAATCAGANAGAAACGAGATGGTCTCGAAGCGCCTGNTCACNACTGTGACGCTAACGCCCGGTCGACTGCAACGGTCGCATGTAGCCAAGTCGCCGGAAAATACGACACAGTGAGATCGACCCTGCGAAGGAGCAGGACAATTTCAGCGCATCCGGCGATGATGCTCTCGTCACCACCATCAATGAGCCCGATGCGCTTCATTCTGCACAACCGAAATGTCAGCCGCAGAAGAACTGATCGAGGGCTAGGCAAACATCAGTCATAACGTGAAATATGGCCTGAAAAACGACCGGG
The DNA here is from genome assembly GCA_002727235.1 of Acidimicrobiaceae bacterium. Taxonomy (GTDB): domain Bacteria; phylum Actinomycetota; class Acidimicrobiia; order Acidimicrobiales; family Ilumatobacteraceae; genus Casp-actino5. The sequence continues at coordinate 22,530 of PBWL01000004.1, read as the reverse complement.
GCTAGTGCCAACCCCCCGATGGCACTAGCCCCGTCGGCGCTTCCGGTAATCACCGGTGCGGCTCAACAGACGTCATGTTAGACCGAAAATCACGGTGTGAAAAGTGCCACACTGAGGAAATATTTCACAAGCGCATAAACATCAACTTGCGCCGAGTTCACGGCTACGGGTTTTCGCTGCAGTCACAGCATTAGCCACCAGGGCGCGGAGGCCTTGTTCGTTAAAAACATTCAGTCCGGCTGCGGTGGTTCCTCCCGGCGATGTCACAGCCTCTCGTAGTCCGGCAGGGTTGCCTTTAGCAGTGAGCAGCGCTGACGACCCAGATAGCAGTTGAGTCACCATTGGCTCAAGCACCTCCTCTGGCAAACCTGATTCAGCTCCCGCAGCGATCAAGGCCTCGGCAAACGCAAACACATACGCCGGCCCAGAGCCAGTGAGCCCAGTGACCGCATCGAAGTGTTCTTCGTCGACGCGAATGACCATCCCGACTGCAGTGAGTAGTTCTTCAGCCCAGTCGAGCACCGCAGGATCGCTCCTAGCATCTGTGCAGATCGCAGTCACCCCTTTGCCCACCATCGCTGGCGTGTTGGGCATCGAACGCACGACGTCAACGCCTTCGCCACATGCGACCCGCAACGTTGCTGTTGTGATGCCCGCTGCAATCGACAACACACGCTGGGCGCCAGCGGCCATCGCATCAGCCGCAACCTCGGCGATCGCCGGAGGTTTNACGGCAAGCACTGCTGCACGACAAGTTGGTATCGACTCACTCACCAACACCTGCGGAAATTCTGCGGCAACTACCTGTCGACGCTCAGCCGAAAGCTCGACGACCGCGACCTGCTCAGCGGCCACGATGCCGTCCCGAAAGAGTCCGCCCAGCAATGCGACGCCCATATTTCCGCCACCAATGACGACTATTTCGTAGTCGTGTCCAATTTCAGCCATACGCAGACGCTACCGAGTGCATCCCGGTGGAGGGTTCTTTGCTGGCCGGGGCAAGGTGAGGCGCCCGGGTGGCCGGGAATCCGACCTCCCCGATACAGCCCAACCAAAAGCGCGNCGAGTATTAAAGGTGAGTGCGATGCCCCATACGGAAATGTTCGTGCTCGGCGGGTATTAGTCGGCGAATCTGCGAGCGAATCCGAGGCGGATCAGAGCAGGAAAGGCATGTTCAACTGTTTGATATAGGGTGCCAACAACTCGGTCGAGTTCATCGCTGGTCACTGCACTGTCAGGAATTGCACCGCGGAGATAGATCGCGTCTTCGTGGCCGACAGAAAAATGGGCGCCGACCAACCGATCGTTCCGGCGCAGAAGTTGGTCTGCGAGCTCTGCAGCGTTGTCTTCTGGCGCCGGCATGACATAGGTCTCGTATCGCAAAGTTCGTTGTCCAAGGGTGAGCCAGATCGTCACAATTTCTTTTGATTCTCCCGCGAGCCGCAAATACCAGCGAGGTTCTCCGAACGATGTCTCATCACTGGTGCCTCGATCGATCGCAAGAACATGTTCNCCTGCTTCTGCGAACTCGTTGAGCCAGTTGTCNATCAGCGTGACGAGGTCAGCAACATCCGATGGCGANTGCAATTCGCTCATCGGCACTCCAACAGCCCNGCCGAGCGAAGCTCGTCATACACCTCGTTCAGGCGAGATGCGGCGGCCGTCCATGAGTAGTCGAGNGAGGCNACCGCGCCTGCCATCGACATTGANGTTGCCATCGCTGAATCGGAAANCACTGCATCGAGTGCTTCGGCGAATGCGGAAGGTGTGCGGGAGNCGACGAGAATTCCTGTCACGCCATCATCGACGAGCGAAGTGAGNCCCCCGACCGCACTTGCCACCACTGGANTACCGCANGCCGCAGCCTCAAGCGCNACTAACCCGAAGCTCTCGCTTCTGCTCGGTACNACGATGACNTCGGCGGCTCGGTAAAACGTCGACAGCAGNTGGTGTGGCTGTGGCGNAACGAAGCGAATGCGGTCAGACAAACCGAGTTCGTCTGCNAGCAAGCGCATTTCTTCTTCNTGCGCATGCCCNTTNGATCCACTCGCACCTCCAACNACTANTAAACGAGCANGTGGTTCNNNCATNAGAGCAAGCGCGCGAATNGCAACATCGGGNCCTTTAAGTGCCTGTATGCGTCCGGCNAATAACACCAACGGGACGTTGTCGTNCTCGNCGATAGCCTTTCGAGCACCGCGGCGATCACCAGGGCCGAAAATTGCGTGCTCAACACCGGGCGACACGATGACCACTCTTCCCGCAGGCACTCCGTAATGTTCGATGAGTTCTGAGCGCTCCGCATCACACGAAACGCANACNGCGTCGGCACAACCAATCTGTGCAGCCTCCGCAGCTTCTCGGTAGCCGGGCTCGAGATCTCCACCGGCACCTTTCACTCGGGCGAGGGTGTGAAAGGTAACAATGAACGGCACGTCGAGGCGGTGTTTGAGAGCGTGCCCGACTTCACCGCTCAGCCAGTAGTGAGCATGCACGGCATCAACTCCGCCACGGGCTTCAATATCGTCGACAACGGCCTCTGTGAATTCATCGATGATGTCGGTGAGCGCCTCTTTCGGCAAGTGATGCGGGCCGGCTTGCACATAGATAACCCGGTGCCCGGGCTCGACAACGACTTCTTGGGGGAGCTCAGCCGCATCGGCTCTGGTGTAAACGACGCACTCGGTTCCTTGTTGAGCAAGTGCAGATGCCATTTCGCGCACGTAGACATTCATGCCACCACTGTCGCCAACCCCGGGTTGAGCAAGGGGTGAGGTGTGGAGAGAAATAATCGCAACGCGCCGTTGCTTCTCAGTCGTCACTAGTAGCGAAATCTATCTACTGAGATTGATATTCCCGAGCCCGCAGTCCCCAGCTAGTTGTTCTCAGAGTTAAGAAATTCGTCAACGTGGACCTCACCATCTCTGAATCGGCGCACAAGTTCGGCACCAAGGGCATCGATCTGCTCAAAGCGTTCACGCCGATCTGTTGAGATCTCTCGCTCGAAGTTGGTAAGCACATTCGTCAACAACGTGAGTTCGGCTTGGGTTAGTTCTTCCCCCGATGAAAGGCGGTTGAACCCGTGTTCGGCACAGAGTTGATCAAGTTGGAGGGCTCGAGCGTCATTTGCCAGATGGTCGTCGTCGGCTCGCGGGGCACGGGATGCTGAGGGAGGCCCAGTGAGGTGCTGAGAGAGAACGCGCTGCAGCTCCCCGGAGAGATCCTCATTTGAATTGTCGCCTGATTGTCGAAGCTCAGCGGCGACGAGATCGAGGCGTGCCTGCGCTATGCGACGAACGTAGGAGACTGCGTCATCTTCATGTTGTAAGCGGTTTCGTTCGGCGCGTAGTTCATCGAGTGACATTGCTTGCAAATCGAGTTCAGAGGCCATCACATTCCTCCTGAGACCGGCGGGAGTACTGCAATTTCATCGTTGTCACCCACGGGAGTTGATTCGTCTGCGTCGTCACCATTTACCCAAATCCGGCAGGTTGGTAGCACGTCAACAAATCTCTGCCCGTACCTCCGGGAGGCAGCTAACAGCACTTCACCAACTGTGGCGCCATCAAGTTGATCGCTGCCGGTGCCTGCGGCTTCTCGAGCCGATGCAAACATTCGAAGCATTGCCACGACGTAGATAGTAGGTGACGACACTCATTTGACCGAGGAAGCCTCCGCAGGTTCGGTGGGGGCACCGGTACTATCAAGGGCTGTGCCGACGCCTGTTCCAAGTTTGCTTGTCATTCGACATGGCCAAAGCCTGTGGAACGCGCTCGCTCGATGGCAGGGNATGGCTGATATCGATCTCAGCGATCTTGGNANGGAACAGGCNCGCATNGCAGCCGCACAGCTCGCCNAGGGNCCACACGGATTTCGCCGAGTGNATGCATCAAAACTTGCGCGTGCGAGAGACACGGCGTCGATTATTGCTGACCACCTCAGGCTTGATACTCCTACAACGGACGAGCGTTGGAATGAGGCCGATGCGGGGCCGTGGCAAGGGCTCACACCTCAAGAAATTAAAGAGCAATGGCCAGGATTTCTTGAGCGGAATCGTCGACCCGATGGATTTGAGCCGTACGACACGGTTGTTCAACGGTCACTTGAGGCTACAACCGAAATTCTGGGCTCGATAGAGCCTGATCAGCCAACGATTGTCGTGACGCACTCTGGGGTCATTCGGAGTTTGCGTCGCCATCTCACTGGGGCGAGTGAACGCGCCCCGAATCTTGGAGGTTTGTGGCTTCACCTTGTAAGAGGTCGTGTGCGTCCTGGACATGATTTTGATCCTTTGAGTGCAGCNGGGGTTCGGGAATTCTCCGAAGGTCCGGGCCAGGTCAACTGATCTGCATCGATCCACCTGCAGACGTCGGCATCTCACATGGCTCCGTGAACGCAGGTGGCGGTAGCCTTCGCAACCGTGGGAACCGCAAAACGCGAACGCAAAAAAGCAAACAAGGCCGCTCGTCAAGTACGGGAGTTTCGTCAGCAACGCATTGACAACGCTCGACGACGCGCAATGAAGTGGGGAACGCTGATTGTTGTTGCTCTCGGTCTCGTTGTCGGCATTGCAGCGCTTGGCGGCGCGTTCTCCAGTGATGACGTAGCGGGCGACACATCTGCGGCCACCGACAACTCGACTTCACCTGATGACACGACAGCAACAACTGAACCTGCAGTTGATTGCCCTCCTGTTGATGGCTCNGCTGACCAGCAGCNAAGNTTCGATAGTGCTCNACCGATGTGNATNGACAGCAATGNGCAGTACTCCGCCGAGATCGTCACAAATANGGGCACGGTCNNGGTTGAGCTNGACAGCGACAAAGCNCCGCTCACCGTCAACAACTTTGTGACGCTCGCTCGCTACCGCTACTTCGACGGCATCGAATGCCATCGCATCATCCCTGGCTTCATGGCGCAGTGTGGTGATCCAACTGCAACGGGCGCTGGTGGCCCCGGCTACACATTCGCTGACGAACTCCCTGAAGCCGGCGAGTATCAGATCGGTTCGCTTGCGATGGCGAACAGCGGCCCCAATACGAATGGCAGCCAGTGGTTCATCATTACCGGTGAGACCGGAGTGAATCTGCCGCCGAACTACACCCTGTTTGGTCAGGTCACCGAGGGTCTTGACGACACTCTACGGGCACTCGATGCCGCCGGTAACCCCGAATCAAATGGGGTTCCGCCTCTCGAGCAGGTGATCATCGAATCGGTGACGATCACTGAGGTCTAAGCCTTGCGTTCCATGTGGTTGGTCAGCGACCGGAGTGCCCGAACCCGCCACCGCGATCATCGCCTGGGAGTTCGTCAACCTCGTCCCATGTGACCCCACCAACGCGCTGCAGCACGAGCTGTGCGATGCGGTCGCCGCGTGAGACCTCGTAGTCGTCGGTTGGGTCGGTGTTGATGAGCACGACTTTTAGCTCGCCTCGATAGGCCGAGTCGATGAGACCAGGTGAATTCACGACCGATAGGCCGTGTTTCAGAGCTAACCCTGATCGTGGCAACACGAAGCCTGCCCAGCCAAGCGGTATTGCGATGGCGATTCCTGTTGGCATGAGTACTCGCCCACCTCCGCATGGAATGACAATGCTTTCCCGTGCATGGAGGTCGATGCCGGCATCGCCAGGGTGGGCATAGGCCGGAAGCGGCATTTCGGGGTCAAGTCGTTGAACATCGACCCTGAGGCCGTCAGCGCCGGTAGTCACGCGCCGCTCCCTCAAGGGGCTCTACTTCAAGCGTGACACCATCGATTGCCACCACTTTGATGGTGTCTCCGGCGTTGACCGGGGTAGCGCGATTGGTTCGTGCACGCCAGTCGGCTCCTCCGACGTTGACGACCCCTTCAGGGTCAACGCTCTCGACAACGGTGCCTTCTGAGCCGACCATCCATTCGCGGCCGATTGTTGGTGTGGCAAATCGTGTTCGGGTCATCGATGGCATACCGGCGGTGAATGACAAGATGACACCGCTAATGCCAGCGACGAGCGACAACCATGTCGGGCGCAACGAAGCCCCCGGAACGGATTCGAATAGCCAGAAGCTGCCAATGATGGTGAGCACGATGCCAATTCCGGTCCATGTGCGTGGCAGACCAACTTGAACGTCGACAGCAAACGCGAGCATTGCAAGAACGATCAACGCAACTGCCCATGAACGTGCGGGAAGTTCGGCAATGCCGTAACCGGCGAGCAGAGTTGATACCGCGCCGACGAGCCCGGCGACGCCGACTCCGGCGGTGAAGAATTCAAAGATCAGCAGACCAAGCCCAATGAGTAGGAGCAGGTATGCGACGGGCGGGCTCGCAACGGTATGAAGGAGTTGGTCGAAGAGACCGAGCTTCGAGAATCGAGGTGTTGCAATGGTGTTGCGTTGCACCGTGCCCTCGTCGGTCACTACCTCTTCCGTTGTGACCAGAGTGGTCACACCGTTGGAGTAGCCATTGAGGGCATCGAGCATGTTCGCAATCGTTGCGATGCCCTCGTCGGATACGCGCTGGTCGAGCACGCCGAGGTCCCGTGCTTCACTGAGGCCAACAATGTCGCCGGCAAGCGGAGCGATGCGGGCGGCTCCCTCTGCATTAGGTGCAATGATTCGTGGGTCAAGGGCACCGATTTTTGCTCCTGGAGCCATACCACTGACATCGGCAACGGCAAGAAGATGTGCCGAGGCGCCTAGTAAATCAGCGCCTGTCGGGCCCACCCAGACCGCTACGGGGATCTGCGAGTTATCGATAGCGACCAACACTTCATCAATTTCTTCGTTGGTAAGCAGCGAGCCTTTTGAGTTCACCTGCAAGATGAGCGCCTGAGCCCCATTGGTTGCTGAGCGTTCAACGGCGGTGATGATTTCACTCGCAACGACGTGATCAAGGAGGCCGTCGACCTGCAATACATCGACCGGTGCGACATCATCAGCGGCCGACACCGCTGCCCCACCGAATCCAAGCACGGAGAGCAGGATTCCTAGAGCGATGACTAATCTGCGCACAAGTGCCTCCAGAAACATGTGAATGGTCGAAATTGCGATGAACGGTTCCAGCAACACGGTTGCCCCGTGGTTACTGCCTGATGGAACACTACCGACGGCAGAGCGGGGAGCGCGAGTGCTCCTCGTACTTGGTAAGGGCGGGGTTGGACGCACGACAACCACCGCTCTGCTCGCTCACGGAGCTCATGCAGCGGGGCTCAAGGTGCTTGTTATTGCGATCGACGGCAAATCGTCACTTCATCGGTTGTGTCCTGATGAGGTCGATGTTCGGTCAGTGTCTGCGGGTTCTGCGCTCGAGGATTACCTGCTTGACCAAGGTTTTGGGAACTTCGCTCGCCGACTTGCACAGTCGGGCGTGATCGAAGTTGTTGGCGCTGCTGCCCCTGGAATTCACGATCTCGTGGTGCTTGGCAAGGTGAAACAGTTCGCAAATGCCGGTCAACACGATGTTGTAATTCTTGATGCTCCGGCCACAGGTCATGCGACGTCCATGCTGTCGTCGGTCTCGGGGTTGCTCGACATTGTTGAGGGGGGTCCGATTCGTGAACAGGCCCTCGATGTTCAGCGGCTGCTCATGGATGCTGATCGTTGTGGTGCGGTGGTCGTCACCAAGGCAGAAACGACTCCAGTTAACGAGTCGATCGAGTTAATTTCGGCCATTCACAGTGTTGATGTCGCCTTTGCTGGAGCCATCGTAAACGCCGTTGAGCCTGACAGGCTGCTCATCAACCTGCCGGAGAAAGAGCGTTCACACCTTCCTTCTGAAGTCGCAGAGGTGATTGATGCCGCCATCGCCCGCCATCAACAGTCTCGACACAACATCAGCCGATTCATCGATGCCCTCGGCAACAGCGTGATGGAAGTTGAGAAACTTGCGACTGCTGACCTCAACCGAGATCTCGTCGCCGAACTTGCGAACTCTGCTTATGGAGAACCGGTTTCATGATTACCGATCTCATTAGCGATCGGTCAGTAATTGTCTGTTGTGGTTCAGGCGGTGTTGGAAAGACGACGATGGCTGCNAGCNTCGGGCTTGCTGCCGCCACTCTTGGGCGAAAGGTGGTGGTCATCACTGTCGATCCCGCACGTCGCTTNGGTGATGCTCTCGGTCTCGAGAATGGCCTCGGCGCTGACCCTGCCCGAGTAGTGCTTCCCGATGATGTCTCTGGCGAGCTATGGGCAATGATGCTCGACCCGGCTACCGAGCTTGAGCGCGTCATTCGTACAACGGCGGTTCGCCCTGGCCAGGCCGATGAGGCACTGGCGAATCCGTTTACTCAATCGATTGCGACCTCGCTTGGCGGCACGCAGGAATACATGGCAACTGAAGCGGTCTACCGGTTGACATCAGATGAGCTATTCGACCTTGTCGTTGTTGATACCCCTCCGAGTGACAAGGCGATGGCCGTTGTTGAGGCGCCCGACGTGTTGGTGAAGTTTCTTGATCATCAGGTGTTCAAGCTGTTGATGGGAACTGGTGGCCGAGCGGCTCGGTTGTTGTCAGCTGCCACTCAGCCCTTGCTGAGAGCAGTCGGCAGGGTGATCGGATCAAATGTGCTCAATGATGTGGTCAATTTTCTTCGTGCATTCACTGGCATGGAAACATCATTTCGACAGCGGGCGATCACAGTGCAGAAGATGTGGCGCAGCGACTCGACCGCGTTCTTGCTCGTTGCGACGCCGACCACTGAATCACTTAATGAGATCTCACGGTTTAACGACGAACTTGTTTCTGCGGGAATTTCTTCTACTGCGCTCATTGCGAACGGCGCAACCAAAGAAGTTTCGATCGACGCCGAGACATCGGGGCATCTTCCAGCATCTGCAGCCAAGTGGTTGAGGTGGCAGTCAGATTTGGCAGAGTCAGAGCGCACCGTGTTGGGGGCACGAAATACCGACCTACCTGAAGTGGTAATGGTCGGTCGCTTGCACGAAGACGTCCACGATGTGCATGGCTTATTGCAGCTTGCGGATGAACTTGTCTCAACCAGTTCAAGCGAGAAATTGCAGTGATGCGTCACTGAGATAGCCTCACGGACGTGCATATTCTCCTTGCCACCGATGCCGACTGGGTAGTCGACGAAGTCACTGCAGCTCTCGGTGACAACGAAACGTCATTCACCGTGTGTCGTGAGGGTCGNCTCGTTTCTGAGCTCGTTGCGATCGGAAACATCGACGTCGTGATCGCCGACCTTCAAATTGGGTCGATGGGCGGAATGGCAGTTGCGATGGATCTTCGCCTCGACGCGTCGTCGGGCGCAGTTCCTGAGACTCCTTTAGTGATGTTGCTCGATNGAGATGCTGATGTGTTTTTGGCGCAACGCTCCGGAGCCGAAGCTTGGCTCGTGAAACCACTTGACGCGCTTCGGTTACGTAAAGCCGTCACTGCGGCGGTCGCAGGAGTTTCATATACCGAGGGTGTCCCCCTCGAAGAGGTTGCGGTNGANGCCTCCGATNAGGAAGAGACCGGGTCGGCTGACATTGAAACTGNTGAGGCAGAAACAATCGACGCCGGATAGGCTCGTTAGCCGCTACGGGGTGTAGCGCAGCTTGGTTAGCGCGCCACGTTCGGGACGTGGAGGTCGGAGGTTCGAATCCTCTCACCCCGACCATCGTTGAGNCCAGCAATTCACGCNGTACGTGTGCTAGTTGAGACCTAGCGGGCCTAATTGCTATGGCCGACAGNNATTNACCNNTGCCGGNGNANTTTCCGCNGCANCTATNNACGTTCGACCCCGNACCCCACCGATTGCCGGTCNACAAAGGCNGCCCCAGCAGACTTTCGTCACTTNGGAAATNAAAAATCGGCANGACNCCATTCCGATCAACCACTACTGAGCGTAGCCTTGGNCGGGTGAGCCGATCTTTGGGCCGNCGGANAGTANTTGGCCTNCTTCCTGTGGTGGGTNTTCTTTCNTGTTCGTGCGCCGGTGAAGAATCGGTGGCCCCGAAGAATACGACGTCGGAGTCGCTCTTGCCGGCTACCCAAGGACTTGGTCCCGCGGAGTCGTCATCTATTGAAGGGGCCGCCACTATGAACTCCCTCAGTTCAGGAAACGATCGAGATTCAAATATTTCCGCCCCTGCGGCGGCTGATCGATTTGACGCAGACCCTGAAACAAACGAAACCACAACCACCTCAGTCGTGCCCGCTCCAATTCCACCTGCTCCAACCGTTACCGCCCCACCTCAAACAACCACACCAACAGAAATTACGCCTATACCAATTGCTCGATCTCCGATAGTCCCTACCTCCTCCACGACCACCACTGAACCGTCGCCTCCCGCAGGGGATTTCGTCGTACTTGAAATTCCGCTCGGCACTCTTGATCGAATTGCCAACGGCGACGCTGTGGAGGACGTCATGCCTTCCCTGCTTCTTGCCCGCGTCGGACAAACCTTTATTTTCCGGAATCTTGACTCCGGTGCTCATTTCTACGGCCCAGTTAGCGCACGGCCGGGCGAAACCGTTCGTTGGGAACTTGGGACTTCCGGTGATTTCACGGGCTACTGCTCTGCAGGTGGATCGCGTGTGGTAACGCTTCGCGTCTTGCCCTAACACCGGGTGGCCAGTCTTGATTTGACTGCGCTAAAGTCGAAACCTTCTTCGTCTCCAGACGAATTCTCGCCCTGAAAGAGTCTCCGTATGAAAGCATTTCGAACCGCAGCCATCGGAGTCGCATTTGCTGCTGCCGGAATTCTCGTGGCTACCCCTCCGACATCGGTCTACGCATCCGGCGGACCCGTAATTTTAGACGGCACCGACTCCGGCTACCACGGCCAAGTCGACAGCTCCGGGGCTATTTCGGGTCAGTGGATTTACACCCAAAAGGCATACGAGAATCTCATTAATGGGGTGAGCCAGACGTACGCGAGCTCGTCCAACGGGCGTATTGCGGTAGTTGGAGCGACAGAAGTCTCCTCCAAACCTGCGTCCAACAACTGCGGAGCCGCCGCCTACTGGGCTGCTCAGAACATGGCCTCCCCCGTACCCGTCGATTTCTACGACGGTGTAACCGCCATCAATTCGTTTTTTGACGGCGTGCAAGCTGGGACGACAAAGCCGCTCTTGATTCATATCGTCGACGGGATTTGCAATGCAAACAGAATGGACGGAGCTGAGCTCACTGCTGTGAACGGCAGGGCCAACGATATTGCCATCCACGTAAACCGAGGAGGTGCATTGCTCTCCAACACTGGGGCCCACATCAGTGGTGCTGTGAACTACGGGTGGCTGACAACTCTTTTCCCCGACCTCACCGCTACCCAGTCGGGTTGCAGTGGAAGCAGCCTTGCTCTTACTGATGCTGGAATTTCAGCTTTCCCCTCCCTGACGAACGCCGACATGGCCGGAGCATGGCACAACTGCTTTGTTTCTAGCTCTTCGCCATTCCCGCTTGATGTGCTGGCTAGCCAAGGTGGGCACGCAGTGATTATCGGGGGCGCGGCAGTAACGCTTCCATCTACAGTCTCTGCAACTGCATCTTCTGCGTCACTCGAGGTCGGACAGGAGGTTTGCCTTACCGCCACCGTGGAGGTCGGTAACCCTCTCGCTCCGTTTTCAGGGGCTCTCGTTTCATTCACTATCAGCGGCGCAAATACGGATATCAGTTTGACCGACGAGACGACAGATACGGAAGGCAATACACCGGACTCGTGTTATACCGGTACCGAGATTGGAACTGACACAGTTACAGTTCTCGCAGTCGATCCTGATTCTGATAGCTCGCTCGGTGAAGCGACAGTCACCATTGAGTGGTCCCCACCTAGTGCCACTATTCCTGGGGCTCCAGCATCAATTGCCGCCGACCCGGGTGATAGCGAGGCGGTTATCACCTGGACAGCGCCGACCGACGACGGGGGTGCGGTGATCACCAGCTACACGGTGACCTCCAGCCCCGGCGACCGCTACTGCACATGGACCTCCGGTCCGCTCAGCTGCACCGTAACNGGACTCACCAATGGAACCGAGTACACGTTTATCGTCACCGCCACCAACGCCGCTGGTGAGGGCCCGGCAACATCCGGCATCCAGGGAACGCCCGCCTCTCGCCCTGGGGCGCCAGCATCGATTGCCGCCGATTTGGGGGACGGTGAGGCGGTCATCTCCTGGACAGCGCCGACCGACGACGGGGGTTCGGTGATCACCAGCTACACAGTGACCTCCAGCCCCGGCGACATCGACTGCACCTGGACCTCCGGTCCGCTCAGCTGCACCGTAACGGGACTCACCAATGGAACCGAGTACACGTTTTTCGTCACCGCCACCAACGCTTTCGGGACGAGCGACCCATCAAGCACTGAGTCTGGCACCCCTCTCAGCCCGCCAGGCGTCCCCCGTTCGATGTCAGTAGAAACCGGGATCGATACGATCACCCTCGTGTGGGACGTTCCCTCGTCCACCGGCGGTTCCGACATTACGGACTACATCATCGAGTACAGCGTTGACGGCTCAAACTGGCTTGTTTTAGAAGATGGCGTCTCGACAGCGACAACCACCACGGTGACAGGCCTGAACAACAACGTTGATCACATCTTCCGCGTGGCTGCTGTGAATGCCATCGGTACGGGACCCAGCACACAACTTGACACAGGCATGATGGAGCTGGTCCTGCCAAGTACGGGTGCAAGCTCGCGCGCACTTCCCTTCGCCATTGNGGGTCTCGCGCTTGGGGCATATNTTGCGCTCTTGGCGAGCGCACGACGGCGAGTGCTCAGACACCACGACAACTGAGTCTGCGGTGTCGGGATTCATCTCCGCACCTTCCAAATCTGCAGTGGCCACACGAGTATGACTCCCTCTGCAACCGACTGGTATCGACGGATCGAGTCAAATTTGAATTGAATACTTTGCTTTTGAGAGGTGGAAATCGACGTTTTCAAATCCTCTCGCNCCGACCACTTTCAGGGATTTGCCGTCTTGCTGTCAGGATGGGTCCATGGCTACCCCAGATTCCCTCTCTGTAAATGCTCTGTTCTCCGTTACCGGAAAAGTTGCCGTAGTCACTGGTGGCTCTAGAGGCATCGGTGAAATGATCGCAGCTGGACTACTCGCTAACGGAGCGAAGGTTTACATTTCATCGCGCAAAGCGGAGCAGTGTGATGCGACGGCAACGCGCCTTTCAGAAACCTACGGTGGCGAATGCGTTTCAATTCCTGCTGATCTTTCAACGATGGAGGGCATCGGTTCGCTCGCTAGCGCGATCGCAGAGAGCGAGACCCAAGTTGACATCCTCGTGAATAACGCCGGAGTGTCGTGGGGTGCTCCAATTGAGGAATTCCCAGAGAAAGGGTGGGACAAAGTATTTGACACCAACGTAAAAGGTGTCTTCTTCCTCACGCAGCAACTTTTGCCACTTCTCGAGGCTGGAGCAACCGGAGATGACCCCTCTCGTGTCGTCAATATCGGATCTATCGACGGACTCCGTGCACCGATTTTCGACACACACTCGTACGGTCCCTCGAAGGCAGCAGTTCATGCNCTGACTCGTGAAATGGCGACCAAACTTGTCAAGCGCAACATCATTCTTAACGCCATTGCTCCCGGCCCCTTTCCCACGTGGATGCTTTCCACTGGAGTTGGTGGAGGTGGCGATGTTGAGAACACAGACTGGGATGGCGTCGCCCGCACGAACCCACGCAAGCGTGTTGGCACTGCAGAGGATATTGCTGGTCTCACGATCTTTTTATGTTCACGCGCTGGGGCATACACGATCGGCGAAACCATTTGCTGCGATGGTGGGGTAGCTATTTCTTGATCGTCAGCAAATCTTGGTGGTCAGATTAGAAAAACTTAAGAAAAAGTGCGAGAACACCCCTCTTGAGCGCTCTAGAACGTTGTGCCGAACAATCGACACTCGAACAAGGGAGAACAAGCCGTGAACATCAATTTCAAAACCAACCGAAACTTCCGGGCCACCGGAGTCTTAATCGCCACATTTGCAATGCTCGGAACTGCAGCATGTGGTGGTGCAGCAGAACTAGCGGAATCACAACCCACTACCATCGCACCCTCCGAGCAAGACATCTCTGATGCTGCTGAAGTCGACAACATGGAGGAGCTTGAGGAAGTGGTCTCGGCTCTTCAAGATGAGGTTGATCGTCTTCAAACTGAGCTGAATGAAGCTCAAGAGGTCCCATCGGAACCGTCAACTGAGGAGTCGTCACCTGAGGAGTCGTCAACCAGCTCCGCAACTGCGACCTCGGCAACGGGGACAACAGCGCAGGCAGAAGAGCGAGTATCCGAGGAAGTCGTCGCTATCGCTGCAACACCAGAAGTAGAGGGCGAGGATTGCGATGACGTAAAGGATCTCAGCCGGTACACGCTTGATGTCAACGGTGATACAGCAGTCATTACAAACGACCTTGTGAACTCGGGTGATGTCTGCGATTTTTATAGCTTTGAAGTTGACGGTCTAGACAACTCCAACATTAGAAGCGGGGTCCTTCGATTCATCCTCTCTTGCGATGAGGAGGACCGATTCATTGAGGCCAACAACCAGGGCCGCGGAGGGTTCGATTGGCGTGTAGGCGGCCCTGACGGGGTCAAGTATCACTGTGGCGACAGTTGGGAGCAGAGTGTCTACTACCAGTCATACAGAAAGAGTGTTGCGATCTACGTCAACCCTGCACGAAGCGAGGGAAGTGCTAGCTACCAGCTCACAGTGATCGCCACCCCAAACTGACGTTCTGACTCTCACTACACGCCGAGAATCGGCATGTGACAAGCCGGGGTTGTTCCAGCGTAAGTTGGGACAACCCCGAACCGCGTCTACGTGTCCAAACGCTTCGTGCGCTCAACCAAATGCTGTGCACCGATGCGTTCACAGATCGCTGAGAACTCAGAAGTTGGCCCGTTCCATCGCCAATCGTCAACCTTGCCAACCTCGACATCAGTGACAAGCGTTGCCAAAGTTCGATACAACATCGCCTCATCTCGACGCGTCGCAAGGGTNTTTGNCAGCTTTGCAGCTCCGCGGAGCCCGACTACATCCCAGCGACCCGCCTCATCAGGAATGTGTTCAAGATGTTGATAGCGAGCGAGCACCAATGACGCGCTTTTTGCTCCCCACCCTTGAAGCCCTGGGATACCATCCGCAGCATCTCCGACAAGCGCAAGCCAATCGGAAATGCTCATCGGTCCCACACCATACTTGTCAATCACTCCGGCCTCGTTGACAAAAAGCCCTTTACGGCGGTCATACTGCACCACTCGGTCACCGACCACGCATTGTCCCAGATCCTTATCTGGGGTCACGATGAGCACTTTGCCAACTCGCTTATCCGCGTTAGCCACCGCAGCCGCTGACGCGAGCGCATCATCGGCTTCGAATTCAATCATTGGCCAAACCGTCACGCCCAATGCCAAAAGAGCATCCTCCATGATCGGAATCTGCATGGCGAGTTCCGGCGGCATACCAGATCCATCTTTGTAACCGTCGAACAACTCGTTTCGGAAACTTTCGATGGTGTGATCGCTCGCTACCCCCACATGGGTAGCGCCATCTGCCAGCAATTGTATTGTTGAGGCCAGCACACCTGTCGTCGCATCGAATTCTCCTGGGGTGCGAGTTCCGCCCGCGGTCGCACCAAAGTGTTGCCGGAACAGTTCGTAGGTGCCATCAACGACATGAACGTGCATTTCAACATTCTGGCGTAATGAGATCCGTGGCACCCGCGTTGGGTCACATCAATTCCTTAGAACCGACAACCTGTGATGATTGTTGAGGCTCAACCCGGAATTGACCGTGCTCAATTGTTTTCACGTGCGTCATGCTCAACGACAGCAGCTAGCCGCCGAATCTCTCATCCATCTTTGCGTTCGGGCACACTATTTTCCATGCCCGCCGTCACTGCCGACGCTCTGACACTTCCCCGAATCGTTCATGCTCCTGACTCGTTGACGCGCCCAGTAAAACTCGTGAGCGATGCTCCGAGTGGACTGGAGGGCGAAGGGTTTCCTGTACGACGTGCATTTGCCGGCATTAGCGATGCTGATCTTGACCCATTCGTGCACATGGACCAAATGGGTGAGGTGGATTACGCGCCCTTTGAGCCTCGGGGCACCGACTGGCATCCGCATCGCGGATTCGAGACGGTGACCTACATCATTGACGGAATGTTTCTTCATCAAGATTCACATGGTGGTGGTGGTTCGATCACCGACGGCGCAACGCAGTGGATGACAGCAGGCTCAGGGGTGCTGCATATCGAAACTCCGCCCGAGTCCTTAGTGGTCACCGGCGGCCTGTTCCACGGTTTGCAGTTATGGGTCAACCTTCCGTCGTCCAAGAAGATGACTGAGCCTCGCTACCAGAATCTTGAACCCTCCGATGTGGTGCTTGCGACTTCTCATGATGCCGGGTCGCTCATCAGAATCATTGCTGGCATTATCGATGGCCATGAAGGGCCAGGTGGAACTCACACTCCTATCACCATCTGTCATGTAACCGTGTCGGCAAGTCACCAGGTGGTACTGCCCTGGAATCGTGCCTACAACGCGTTGGCGTACACGCTCAGTGGCGCGGGTTCAGTAGGAGCCCAGCATGTGCCGATGCAGACCGGTCGACTCGCCGTATTCGATGCTGGCGAGTCGTTGACCTTCACCGCATCAGAAACACAAAACCTNGACCTGTATGTGCTCGGCGGCAAGCCAATTCGTGAGCCGGTTGCGAAGTACGGGCCGTTCGTTATGAACAACCGAGCAGAGTTGCAGCAAGCCTTTGAAGACTTCCAAGCCGGTCGTCTCGGCACCGTTCCCGCANATGGCCTGAGGCCATTTCGCGGATAAGTCNCCNAACANGCGCNGAGGCCCCGTCGNCTGAGGCGACGGCCAGGCGATCTGCGGCGCACGAGCGATGCCGCTGAAGGCTGCTCCCTTCCGGGCCTGACCTGATTCACGGGCGCCCGTCGCACAGGACCCGACCGTCACCTCACCCGCCGGGGCCCGACGTGCGAGAACGATCACACGCTACCCGCCGATATCGTGCAAGAGCACAATTAGGAGAGGTGCGAGAGCGGCCGAATCGGCACGCTTGGAAAGCGTGTGAAGGGCAACCTTCCGTGGGTTCGAATCCCACCCTCTCCGCCAGGGGGCCTTAGAAGAAAAGACCCGGTCAGCTGGGCGAACAACGCATTGCCTTCTTCCGGTGCCTTTGTAAATGATCATCACATCAGAATTGTTAAGTACTCAACTGGGAACACCATTGCTCGCCACTACACGCAAGGCAGTTACACGGGGCTGACTGATGTAGTGCTTAATTGGACCGACTACGAAGCCTTCTTCGAGTTGACCGCCGATGGGAACAACATCCGTTACGGTCAGCGATCCGGCAATCATCAAACCCATCCCAGTTATTCACACGACATCAACACCACTCAGTATCTCGACTGGGATAGTGACAACAAGACCGAGACCGGACACCAGGGTTACGGGTACACGTCTGCTGAAGTCGTGATAAGAATGTCCGGCATTACTCACGGTCAAGAGTGGGATACCGCCAACATCGACTGGACTGCTCTGACGCTAAGGAGTATCCCAGCACAGCTAAACATCACCTACGACACCCAAGGTGGTCCCGATGTGACCGACGGCGACGCAACAACCACTACCGGCGGGACCATCAACGCGCTGCCTTCTGACCCCACCCGTGACGGCTACACATTCACAGGCTGGTACACCGCCTCATCAGGTGGCACAGAAATCACCACCGAGGCAGCGCACAATCAAACCGCCGACTTCACGCTCTACGCCCAATGGACAGCAAATCCCACAACAACAACTGTTGCCCCAACAACAACGACANCTGCACCAACCACAACCACAACAACGGCGGCCCCAACCACCTCTATGCTTCCGGCCACAGGGTCATCGAACGGAACACTTTCCCGAGTCCTCCTTGTGCTTGGAGTCGGTGGTCTCTTGGTCTTAGTCGCTCGNCGACGACTGAATATCTGCGACTCGAGAGATTCTCNACTCGAGGAATAACTGAAAACAGATACGACAAAACTGACCAACCCAGCCAGACCAGACTGTCGAACAGATACCTACGCACCCTGGAGCGCAATATCCAAAAAAATTCGGCGAGACCGGGAACCGTGTTCCCACCTTTGTCGTCAAACATGTCAGCAGATGAGTAATGCTCTGCGCCACAACCTCTCTCACAGGACAACAATGATGAACTACGTGAAGAACACCACCATTCTCCTCCTTGCTGCACTTACAACGACCGGCTGTATCGCCGATGACACCGACTCCTACCGCCAAAATTTGTCGGGGAGCGAAACACTCCCTTCAGTGACCCAGCCAAACCAACCAACCGGAGCGTTTGGTCGAACCGGGCTGCTATTCGATACCACCTGCGACCTCATCCTCGACGAGATCAAAACCATTGCCCTTGAAGAGGTAACACCGTGGGGACTCGAAAGCGACTACTGGATGATCGAAGAGAGATTTGACATGGAAGTTGAAGAATCCGTTGCAGCCTCTGAAATGTCAGACGCGCCGGCAGATTCTCCGGCGCGCGACTTCTCCGAGACGAATACCCAAGAGGTTGGTGTCGACGAAGGCGACATTATAGAAACTGATGGCTTCCACATCTTTCGTGCGTCACATAACCAACTCGACATCATCGACGTNGACACGCTCNAAGTCGTAGATTCAGTCACCCTCCCTGACGGCACACACCACCTTGTGCTTCACGAGGGGCAACTCGCAGTTGTTTCTGACCTTTGGCAATCGTGGGACACCACCCATATCAGAGTGTTAAGCGTCACCGAAAATGGCAGCGTTCAACTCCAACCAACAGAAACCCTCGACGGACGAACCGTCGGAGTGAGGTCAGTCAACGGTCATCTCCGAATCTTGCTAGAAACCTCCAACCGCGATCAGCTCGACTTTGTCTCCCCATGGGAAGACAACCTGACCGAGGAAGAAGCGCTCGATCACAACATCGAGCAAATCGAACGCTCAACTATCGACCAGTGGATNCCAAGAATCTCTCTCAGCGGAATCAGGAAGTCAGCACTCGACTGCAACCAGATCGCCATCTCAGACCAATCTCCGACCGCGCAAACAACAACCTGGGTTGCAACCCGAGACATTCACAGCAACGACGTCACACGGGGCCAACTTGGCATCATGTCAAGAGCCGATGCAATGTACGCAACGGCAAATAGTGTCCACTTCACCACCACCTCCTGGAATGANGATGTCGAGTGGCCTCAAGAACCCGGGCCAGAGACATCTGTCCACTCGTTTACATTCAACGCAAACGACACGATGTATTACCTCGCATCCGGAACCATCCCAGGCGACACCATCGGCCAATTCGCTCTCAACGAACACGGAAATCAACTGCGCATCGCCACCACACGCGACGTCGACGGGATCAGCGAATCTGCGATCACCATTCTCACAGCCGGAGACAACAACAACTATGACGTTCTCGGAGAAGTCGGCGGCCTTGGCTTGACGGAACGCATCTATGCGGTCCGCTACATCGGCAACCTCGCATACGTCGTCACCTTCAGAGAAACTGACCCGCTATATGTCGTGGACCTTACTGATCCGACCCAGCCGTACACAGCTGGAGAACTCAAGATCCCCGGTTATTCGAGCTACTTGCATCCGATCGGTAATGGCAAGTTGCTCGGCATCGGCCAAGACGCCGACAACAGTGGGCGCACACGTGGAACACAAATCAGCCTGTTTGACGTCAGCGACTCATCGAATCCATTGCGCCTCGACAAGGTTGATATCGGTGGGGCGTCGGCAGCCGAATACGACCACAAGGCTTTNCTGTGGTGGCCGGCAGGTCAATTCACTGCTACNGCNGATTACGACGGAACGGTGACCGTTACAAGGNTGAACGACCTTGCGACATTCGCAGAGCCGGTNGAACTCGAATACCCAGCGTCAGAAGATTGTCGTTGGTGGAACAGCACGACACGGGCACTCGTGATCGGTGATCANATCGTCACCATCGGGGAAACTCACATTGCGAAGTACGACTCAGAAACTCTTCGAATGATTGCTGCAGGTTCGTATGTGGCGAGCGGTGGAGGAGCTTCAGCTACCGGTGACAATGCCAGCATCTCTGAGCCATCAATGGAACCAATGTGCTGAACGCCGACAACCCCTTACAGCGCGGGAGCGCATGACAACGCCGTCGATTGAGCAAGAAACGTCAATCGCTCCCGGAACATTTTGACCGACGGTCGATCTTGTTTGAGTCCGCTCACAGAAAGGGTGACAATATCGACTGCGCGACCGGCCGTTTCCGCATCGACCTTGTGGATCTTTAAAAGATGGGTGTGTAACCCTTGCGCTGCCCTTCCCATTGCCGTCATCACAGCAGCGCAGCCAAGTTCGCCTTTTACTTCCATTAATTCATCACCGAACTTTGATGATGACAATGTTGCGTACGGATCACCAACTAGCCGCTGCAAATACCCATCAAGTTGAGATTCCAGCGAACGGTTGACGACCAGAGCGTTGAGAGCGGCGTCAGTGTTTTCGTCGAGAAGGAGTTGGAACGCAGACAAAAAAAGTTCCGACCGGTCAGCAAAATATTGATACAGAGCAGGTCGAGAAATTCCCGATGCCTCAGCCAACAATTGCATCGATGTTCGCCGGTAACCATTCTGAGCAAATACCGGAATCGCGGACCGAAGAATGTGGTCAATACGCTCCTGACGCTTCGTGCTCGAGGCCTCTGCCATCCCACAAGTTTGACAGATTGGCGCAAAAATGTCAGTCTATGGTCTGACATTCTATGGCATTTTTGTCAGATAACTGGAGACCCTGGTGACGACCTCGAACAACCTCAACGACAAAACCATTTGCATCACCGGTGCTTCAAGCGGAATTGGCCAAGCAATAGCCCAACATCTCGGTTCAAGTGGCGCCCACGTATTCATGATGGGACGCAATCGCTCCCCAATGGACGAATCTGCGGATCTCATACGATCAGCTGGAGGTTCTGCGGACGTTGCAACATTTGACGTTGCCGATCTCGAAGCCCTGTCATCCTGGGTCGCCTCCGCAGCGGCATCCACCGGCCGACTCGATGTAATGGTCAACAACGCTGGCTTCGGTGATGTCGGTGCCACCATCGCCGATGGTGACCCGGCTATGTGGAAGGCAATGTTGGAAACGAACGTCCTCGCCCTCGCAGTGGGATGTCAAGCCGCAATCAAGGCGATGCGTTCCACATCGTCACAAGGCAACATCATCAACATCTCCTCCGTCGCAGCCCTCCAGCGCGAATCTGGCGTCTATGGCGCCACCAAACATGCGGTGAACTGCATCAATTCCTCGCTTCGCAAAGAACTGCAAGACGAACCAATACGAGTTACCTCGGTCATGCCAGGCGTATTCGCAACGAACTTCACCCGAAATGTCGACAGGACAATGGTCGAAGGCATTGCCGGAATGGCTGGAATCACTGAATTGGAATTCGATGACGACTCGCGACTACCTCAACATCAGATCGACCAAATCCAACAAGCCCTCGCTATCGGCATCGGCGACGTGACGCACATTGCGAATGCCGTTGAATACATCATTCTTCAACCGTCCGAACTCAATATCGAGGAAATCGTGATACGCCCTCAGAAGAGCCTCTTGTCATAAACATTGCAGCCCTCTACTCCGGTCGATCTCATCGCTGCAGTGTTCAGCGAAAAAGAGACTTCTTACTCAGGGGCCGAGACCCAAAATGACCTTGCGAGCGCAATGACTTCGCCATCCTCATCAAATGCCGCTGATGCTGCGCCACGCTTGCGCCCGTCCCATACCGGCTCGTAATCACCGTTCCATCCGACAATGGCGACTCGCTCTCCGGGAGTGACCGACCGCCGCTGGTCGACGGCGTACTGGACGGTAAACGCCATGCGTTCACCGTCACTGCCGCACACGTAAAACGCGGCGGTGCAGTCAAGCGCAGCCCACAGCGCAGCAGACGCAGTGAGAGAAGATGTTGCCCAATCAGGCACCGTCCAATCAGTTGCATAGCGGCCATCACCGAGATGAGCCCCATGCACCTGCATTGATGTTGGATGAATCCCGCAGGAGAAACATGTCATCGAAATGTTGTCATCCAGAAATGGCACAAACTTCGAGCGCGCCTCTGCAGCATCCTCAATCGACACTGGATCGGTTGTCACCGCATCTGGGGCCCATGGTGTCGCCTCCATGATGGGTACATCACCATGAAGCAACTGCGCTGTGTCGCCATGCGCCACGCTGAGCTCAAAACCGAGTGGCACGTGATGTCGCAAAGCAAACGTGTGCGGACCGTCAAGATGTTCTGAAAACTGCCGAGCTGTCCAACCGCCTTGGCCGCTGCCAGTGGGACCTTCAAAGAATGGCTCGATGGTCAGTGTCGACACGTCTTCACCGTAATCAACGGGCAGGCGAGTCTCCTGTGTTGTGCGGCGAGTCAATTCGCTAACGCCGGAGTCGAAATTGTTGGCCGCCGAATCATGGTGGCTAGCATGCCCGCAGCGATAGCAATACCTCCACCGGCCGAGAAC
>PBWL01000003.1 GCA_002727235.1 Acidimicrobiaceae bacterium | reverse complement strand
ACGTTGAACGGCCGCTGGTCGAGGGTACCTGCAGGAAACACGGTGTCGTGATGCCCCAAAATGAGCACCTTTGGGTCACCGCCTCCGGTCCAGTGCACGTGCGGACCCGCCCCCTCATCGATGAGGGTTGGACGCGTTCCTAAGTGCCGTTCTATGAGATCGGCAACTACCTCGGCCGATCGTGCCAACAATTGGGGATCGCTCGAAGGCGACTCGGCTTCGACAAGTTGCCGGAGATCGACGATCATCGTTTCGAGCACGTCTCCCATCACCTACACGCTAGCCCTGAGTGCGGTCTCTTATCCTCTCAGCCCCAGAGATCAGCGCTGAGTTCCTCTCGATAGGGAGGGTCGGCCCCGCGGCGACCGACTGCGATCACAGATGCGTGAACACCTGCCGTGGCGGCAGCCGCAACGAGGTCGAGGTCGCCCAACGTTTCGCGGTGCACGTCAGAATGTGTACTGCGTTGAACCCACCACGCGACAAAACCAGCACAGAAGGTGTCTCCGGCGCCGACGGTGTCGACGATGTCGACGTGGGGTACAGCCACCTGGGTTGAACCCTTCGAAGTGAGAATCTCAACTGGAGATGAGCCCGCAGTCACCACGACGGCCTTCGGGCCTCCTTCCAGCAATCGATGTGCAGCCCTCATTGAGTCAAGTCCTGGGTAGAGATATTTGAGGTCCTCATCACTGACTTTGATGACGTCTGCTGCGGCTACCACCGCATTCAGGCGTGCTCGGTACTCGTCAGGCTGTGTGATCACCAAGGGTCGACAGTTGATGTCGATCAACGCCAAAGTTGTTGGTGGTCTCTCAAGAACGAGTTGCGCAATGTAATTGGCCACCGGCGGCAGAACGAGCCCGAGGCCTCCGGTGAATATCCATCCCTCATCAACGTGAGCATCGTCTCCAGCGATCTCTCTCGCAGCAGTGCCATCGACATAAAACCGGTACGACGCACTGCCGTCGTCGGATAGTTCGACTAACGCAAGTGTGGTCGGCGCTGTAGTGCGGCGCACGTGGTCGACGTTTACTCCAGCGTCAGTCAGTTGGGTGAACAGGTCATTACCAAATCGATCTTCAGAGATCGTGCCGATAAAGGCAGTCTCGACACCGAGTCGACCGAGCGCACGTGCGGCGTTGAAGGGAGCGCCGCCGCACACGGCGTCTAATTCTCCTCCGACGGTGACGATGAGGTCGACCAATGCCTCGCCGAACACCGAGACTTGCGGCGCTGCTGACATGTCATCATCGTCGCAGACATTTCGCAAAACCTGCGACATTCTCTCAAGCGGCGAGGCAAGTTCGTTTTCCTCTGCAAGGATGGAGGCGATGTCAGTATTCACTGTTATCGCTTTCATCGTTGGCACCATCGTGCTGATTTCGGGCGCTGACATCATGGTTCGCGGGGCAGCACGCATTGCCGCAAGCAGTGGCCTTTCGCCGGTGGTCATCGGTCTTACCGTCGTCGCATTCGGAACGAGTGCCCCTGAACTCGCCGTGAGCATTGGGGCAGCAACACGTGGCACCAGCGATCTCGCCCTCGGAAATGTTGTCGGCAGCAATATCGCCAACATCCTCCTCGTTCTCGGCTTGTCAGCAGTTGTCGGNTCAGGGCTCGTCGTNGCNTTTCGTATNGTNCGCATCGATGTTCCGCTNATGATNGGNGCATCAATNGNAGTCATCGTGCTCGGTCTCGACGGATCGCTTGGACGTATCGATGGTGNGCTGTTNGTTATCGCNCTCCTCGCCTACCTNTTCCGAACGGTGTCATCTGCGAGGTCAAATGTCGATGGCGAAAGCCACCATCACATCGCAAAAGAATANGAAGAGGGTCTTGCAGCTGAGATTTCAGGGATGCATCCGCTGTGGCAAAGTTTCGCACTTGTTGTTGTGGGCATCGCCATGCTCGTTATCGGCTCACAGTTGCTCGTCACTGCTGCGACAGACCTTGCAACGGCATTCGGGGCAAGTGAATTCCTCATCGGTCTTACCGTGGTCGCTGTCGGAACATCGCTACCCGANATCGCAACCTCAATCGTTNCAGCCGCCAAAGGTCAACGAGACCTCGCNGTCGGAAACGCGGTGGGCTCGAACTTGTTCAATCTTCTCGCAGTGCTGGGTTTCACCTCTCTCATTGCACCGATTGAGGTGAGCAAAACTGCTCTCGGCTTCGACCTTCCGTTCATGCTTGCGGTTGCAGTTGCGTGTCTACCCATATTCGTAAACGGGTATGTCATCAAACGTTGGGAGGGAGTGCTGTTCACCGGCTACTACGTCGGCTATCTCGTGTGGCTGGGGCTCGATGCTGCGTCGGCCTCCATCCACGACGAGTTCAGCTTTGCCATGCTCGTGTTCGTTGTGCCACTCACCGCAATTACTCTCATCGTGATCGGCTTGCGAGCGGCGCGTCCGGCGCAAACTGCAGTGCAATAATCTGATTGCTATGGGNCGGAGCGGCCAGAGGGCGACGGCTTGCGTCAGACGCGAATACTCGACATTGCGGCACCGACGATGCCGGCCGAGTTTGCAAACTCCGCTACAGCAATTTCGGGGCGGACCTCGAGTAACGGCACCCATTTCTCCGCTGATTTCGATGCTCCTCCCCCGACGATGATCACATCCGGTGAGAACAGCGCATCGACTGTTTGAACGTACTTCGACACTCTGCTAGCCCATCTGCGCCACGTCAAATCTTCACGTTTGCGAGCACTTGCTGCTGCCCACCGCTCAAATGACTCACCTCGGAACTCAAGGTGACCGAGCTCAGAATTTGGAACGAGATGCCCATCAACAAACAATGCTGAGCCGATCCCTGTTCCAAATGTGAGGGTGATGACGACTCCCCGACGACCTGCTCCGGCCCCGAACGACATCTCGGCGACACCTGCGGCATCAGCATCGTTCATCACGACGACGTCGTGTTTCATCAGTGACGAGAACAATGTCTCCGCATCGACGTCAATCCAACTCTCGTCGATGTTGGCTGCAGAGAGGACGATGCCATTTCGCACCACAGCCGGGAGCGCTATCCCGACGGGGCCTTCCCATTCAAAATGCCGCACGAGGTCGACTACAACCTCAGCCACCGCCTCCGGGTTCGCCGGATGCGGCGTTGGAATTCGAAACCGTTCAGCAACGAGTTGGCCAGACTCTGACAGATTCACCGGGGCGGCTTTCATTCCGCTNCCGCCGATGTCGATACCGAACCCGATGTGTGAGGTCACGGGCACCTACGTTATCGATCAGGCTTTGGCTCTGGTCTTGCGAAGNACAGGATCTGCGANCGCCAGCGCACGNTCCGCNAACGACANCACGCGCCCAGCAGCGCCCGGGGTGTCACCGTCGACAAGGTTGCCCATGACCTGCAGGGTGATGTTCGCAATTGAGTGAGTTCCGACCGCAACCCGTAGCCCGGTTCGCAGCAGGAACGGATGTCCGATGAGGAACGCAAACCGTCGGCCGGTGCGGAGGAATGCGTCGAATCGCTCGCCAACAGCATCGTCGTAGCGAGACTCGGCACCAACCGGATCGCGAAGATATTCATCGGCCGCAAGCATTCCAGATTCGAGCCCGTAGTCGATTCCCTCACCATTCATTGGGTTAACGAGTCCTGCGGCATCGCCTACCGCCATCCAACCNGCTCCTGAACGCTTCACCACCGACATTGGCAACCGCCATGCACGTGCCTTTCCGATATCGGCTCCAAGACTCCACGAGCCCTCAACTGTGGCTCGATACGACGCAAGTAACTTGTTGAGATTGAGGCTCTTGAAGCCCTTCATCGTCGACAGTGCCCCAACGCCGATATTCACTGATCCATCTCCACATGGAAACATCCAGCCGTATCCAGGCACCGGTGTTCCGTGCTCATCGCGGAGGGTGAGGCATGCCTCCAACATGTCATCGGCATGCCTCGGCGACTCGACATAGCTTCGAATTGCAAGGCCAAACGGTTCATCAGCGACGCGGACTGCGCCGAGGTCTCGGGCTACAGCGCCGGGAGCACCTGTCGCAACGATCACTTTTTCGGCGTACACCTCGCGTGTTCCGCCTGCGCATTCGACTCGAACACCCCGAACCACATCATCTTCGATAATCGGTCGTGCCGTCGACTGAAACGACACAGTTGCACCTGCTGATTCGGCTGCGCCAATGAGCTCTGCATCAAGGCTCTGACGCGGCCACACGGCGCCGTATCCGGGAAACCGATCGGTTTCGGGCCATGGCAACTCACGTATTTGGCGCCCAGCGATCATTCGCAGACCAGAGATTCGATGCGATGCATCGATCGGGATGTCAAGTTCTTTCAGCGCTGCAACCGCACGAGGGGTGAGCCCATCACCGCATATCTTGTCTCGGCCTCGTTCTCCAGATTCGAAGACCGCTACCGATGCCCCTGCTCGTGCTGCACGCATCGCAGCAGCCGAGCCGGCTGGGCCTCCACCAATAACCGCAAGGTCAACTCGTTCGCTCACGATGNAACGTCAGTTCTCGCCAGCGATCAAGTGATGATGTCGGATGACCTCCGCAACGATAAACCGGAGGAACTTTTCAGTGAATGCAGGGTCGAGGCCGGCTTCGGTGGCAAGGGTGCGGAGACGCTCGATCTGCTCGTTTTCGCGNGTCTCATCCGCAGGAGGAAGCCCGACTTCGGCCTTGTAATGACCGACTGCCTGGGTGATTTTGAAACGCTCTGCGAGCATGCAGACGAGAGCGGCGTCGATGTTGTCGATACTTGCTCGATAGCGAGACAAACGGTCGTCGTTCACGGGGCATTCTCCTCGTTGGTATCCGCGTTTGAAACGCTAGCGGCATTGCGCCTNTGGAGCCATCTCTGCGCAAGTATCAGCGGTCATCTTGCGGAATCTGGCCAATGTCCGATTGCGATTCGATCGTGTCCGAATGCGTCACGACGGACCTCGAAGTCGACGTACCCGTGCTCTTTAAAGAGATACTCCGTCGCCAACCGCTGGTCAGCACCAATTTCGAGCACAAGGGCACCATTCACCGTCAGAAAGTCGCCTGCCATCCGAATAATTTCGCGGATTGCATCAAGCCCGTCAGCGCCGGAGTAAAGCGCCACTTCTGGCTCATATTCTGAAACACTTCTCTCGACATCTGGGCTTTCCAGCGCAATATACGGGGGGTTTGACACGATCACATCGGCCTGCAGGTTCGCCGGTATTGCATCAAACCACCGGCTCTCGATGATCGTGACATTTCGCGCTGGTCGACCAATTCCTGCGAGGTTCGCTCGGGCAACTGCGAGAGCATCCGGNGAGATGTCGGTCATCCAGATCGACGTGTTATCGATTGGNAGNTCNGTNGCGAGCGNCAGACCAATNGCGCCCGANCCCGTCCCNAGNTCGATCACGGTTCGTGCCNCTTCNACCGCNCTTGCGNANTCAATGGCAACGCCNNCAACCTCNTCGGTTTCCGGGCGAGGAATAAGNACCCGNTCATCAACGAANAGATCGANATGCCGAAATGCCCACCGACCGAGGACATATTGCANNGGCTCNCCTNNGCGGTATCGCCCGACCATGGCATCAAGNTGCGCCACCATGCGCTCTGTCACNTCTTCGTCGAGAANGTCNTCAACCCGATCNGCCGACACTGCGACTTCGACCAGCCACCGNGCNTGAGTTCGGTCTCCAATGACTNCTGCGGTCGACTCAANAAGTTNGCGAACGGTNGTCANAGCCCACCTTCGGNCTCCTGGGCGAGAAGNCGTTCGCGTTCTTCGAGAAGAAGAGGTTCGATGACNTGATCAAGCGCTCCCGCAANCACCTCAGGAAGACGATGNATNGTAAGACCGATTCGGTGATCNGTCACTCGACCTTCNTTGAAGTTGTAGGTGCGAATCTTNTCGCTTCGNCCGCCACCACCGACCTGAGACCGCCGATCTGCAGACCGCTGTGAGTCTTGCTCCGATTCTGCATGCGCCTTGAGGCGAGCTCGAAGCACCTGCATGGCCCGCGCTCGGTTTTGTAACTGGCTTCGCTCGTCTTGCATTGTGACAACAAGCCCGGAAGGTCGGTGGGTGATACGCACTGCAGAGTCGGTCGTGTTGACGTGCTGCCCTCCCGCTCCCGATGAGCGATACACATCAATGTCGAGATCACGATGATCGATCTCAACTTCCACTTCATCGGCCTCTGGCAACACCGCAACCGTCGCAGATGAGGTGTGAACACGACCCTGGCTCTCGGTTACCGGCACGCGCTGAACTCGGTGTGGCCCTCCTTCGAACTTGAGGTGCTGCCATGCGTCGTCACCACGAACGATGAACGTCACCTGGTTCGTTCCGCCGAGTTCACTTGCGTCGTGTGAAAGCACTTCAAGTTTCCAGCCACGCAATTGGGCGTATCCGCGGTACATATCGAGAAGGTCTCCCGCAAAGAGATTGGCTTCCTCACCGCCCTCTGCCCCACGAATCTCAACAATCACATTTCGACCTGCGTCTGGGTCTGGAGGAATGAGCAATTCCCGCACGTGTTGTGCAAGCGCATCAAGTTTGTGTTGGCCCGCAAGCACCTCTTGTTCAAATGCTGTTTGGTCCTCACCATCGGCGACCTCGGCGAGTTCACTGGCGGCAGTGATGTCGTCGAGTAAACGATCTCGGGTCGCAAGCGCGTCAACAAATGCTTGAAGTTGGTGATACCGCTGCGACACCTTCCGCAACTCATTCGGGTCGGCAGCGGTCGCAGGATCGGCTAACCGTTGCTCAAGTTCACGGAATTCGCCAGCGTGTGTCGCTAGGCGCTCAAAAAGAGCATTGTGCTCGTGAGAAGGCTGCGACATCGTGCTATGAGACTACTCTCAGCGACTCAACAATTCGGCTTGCGACACGATGCGCATTGGACGGCGAGACCGTTGTGCCATCTCGTTGAGCACGGGCAGACGATTACGACCATCGACGGCGACGAGAATCTCAGTCACCGTCTCACCATGGGCTGACCACTCGGCATGGTCGGCGGCGTCGACCAAGGCCCCGAGGTCGGTGCCGGTCGTGCAGGCAACGAGCACATGTTCACCATTTAGTTGGGCTGAAATGAAGGCAGGAGCCGCATCAGACATGCTGCCGCGCGGCAGCACCCCGGACATCGCCACGCGGTTTGCCAATGGTGAATCAGTAGACGACAACACGGTCGCTCTCATCCAACGTTCCGCCGACAGCCGATTGAGCGGATGCGGGTCAGCAGCGGGATGTCGATACGTCTGCACGAATTCGACAACTCGCACGAGCGAGTCGAGAGCTGGGGCGTCACCGTGCAGCATCTGAAAGGCCTCACGATCCTGTGAGCCGACGCCGACCCGTAATTTCCAGTCGTCCTCAAATATCACTCGGCAGACTTCGAGCCCCGCCACTTCGCCGGTGAGCACGCCGTGCTCGATCACGACCTCAGCGCCCGCCTCAGAGATGATCGATCGAAACCCATCGATCTCGAACGCGCATTCCGCTTCAGTCTCAGCAGGCCGCGGACCGACCAGTGTTAGCGACCTTCCATCAAGGAGGTACACATCGCAATCGATCTTCCACTGGCGCATTCGACGGGCAACTACTGGCGCTTGTTCTCGATGTTGATCGGGTACAACGAGGTCGAGCCGAGCAGAGTTTTTACGAAGATGGAGCGCTATCGCCGCTCCTAACAGGCGTTCGGGTTGCTCGTCCAGCCACACAAAAGAACGGGAAGGTTCGTGAATGCCGACGCCACCCGGCATTGGGACAACAGGAACATCAACAAGATCAAAATGTTCACGAGCGAGCGTCTGCAACGCCGCTGCAATCAGGGCTGGGCGGCGGTCATCGGTGACCGCCCCAGTTTCAAGCATCGTGCGACCCCGTAGGGGTTGTGTCACTTCTTGGAGCGCTCGCCATAGCGGCGATTGAACCGCTCAACGCGTCCACCGGAGTCAACGAGCTTCTGCTTGCCGGTGAAGAACGGATGGCACTCGTTACAAAGTTCGAGAATCTGCTCTCCCGAACGGGTCGAGCGGGTCTCGAATGCGTTGCCACAAGAGCAGCGAACGGTAACAACTTCGTAATTGGGGTGAATATCGGACTTCATGCGAATTTCTCCTGACTCAGGCCTTCAAAATGCTAGCGGACCACAAACGAGGAACCACTGGCAATCTCGCTTACATGCCAGGTTGTTTCGCAATTTCGGTGAGGAACTCATCGTTTGTTCGGAAAGTCTTCAACCGGTCGACGAGAAGTTCGAGACCCGGAGCCGCACTGCCGTCGGCTGCGAGTCCTGAGAGAACGCGACGAAGTTTCCAGACCATCTGCAGCTGCTTCCGATCGAATAACAACTCTTCGTGACGAGTGCTCGACGCATCAACGTCGATTGCTGGGTACACCCTGCGCTCAGACAGCTTGCGATCAAGACGAAGCTCCATGTTGCCGGTGCCCTTGAATTCTTCGAACACCGCTTCATCCATTCGGCTNTTCGTTTCNACGAGCGCNGTCGCAAGGATGGTNAACGAGCCNCCCTCTTCGATATTTCGGGCNGCACCGAAGAATCGTTTCGGNGGGTACAACGCACCGGCNTCNATACCACCNGAGAGAATACGACCACTCGCCGGAGCGGCGAGGTTGTAGGCACGGCTCANNCGGGTGATGCCGTCNAGAATGATGACGACGTCNTCGCCGTACTCGACCATNCGCTTNGCTTTTTCNATCGCCATTTCCGCAACTTGGGTGTGTTGATCACTTGGCCTGTCGAACGTTGATGCGATGACTTCTCCGCGCACGTGGCGTTGCATGTCAGTGACTTCTTCTGGACGTTCGTCGATCAACAGAACGATTAAGCGAACCTCTGGGTTATTGCGTTCGATCGACGTTGCGATCGTCTTCATCACCGTTGTCTTGCCGGCTTTGGGGGGCGACACAATAAGCCCGCGTTGTCCTTTACCGATCGGGCAGATGAGATCGATGATCCTCGACGTCATATCGGTCGGATCATCTTCATTCTCGAGCCGAAGCTTTTCATCGGGAAAGAGCGCGGTCATGTCTTCAAACTTGCGACGCTTCTTTGCTTCTTCTGGAGGACGACCATTGACCGTCTGGATCTCCAGCATTGCTGGGTTTTTTTCATTGCGCCCCGCAGGACGCATCATGCCAACGAGATGATCACCTTTTCGAAGGCCAAATTGGCGCGACATGCGCACCGGCACGTAGGCGTCCTTTTTTGACGACAGGTAGTTGTTGACGCGGACGAAGCCGGAGCCCTCGTCGCGCATATCGAGGTAGCCATCGACCGGCACAGGGTCGTTGCTAACCGGGGTGTCGTCATCGTCGATAAAGTCACGATCTTCGCCCTGCGGGCCTTCATCGGGTCGGCCGCCTTTGCGTCGGCGGCGTCGACGGCGATTCCGGCTTTCCACATCTGCATCTCGCGAGCCATCTTGTCGCTGTCCGTCGCGTTGCCCATTTCGTTGCTGGCGTTGACCATCGCGCTGTTGGCCATCACGATTCTGACCACCACGCTCGGATGACCCGTCCTTTGCAACGTCCTCGGCGGGCTCTGCGGAGAACTCCAGTTCCCACTCAGCTGGTGGTTCTTCGTCGGTGGCCGGCGCCGGAGCGGCCTTAGCAGCCTTTTTTGAAGGAGCAGATGCTGTCGAGTCGTCAGTCTTTTCTGCCGGAGCGTCTTCTGTTGTTGAGGTGGCCAATCGATCACCACCAGACGATGACGCTTTTTCGGCTCCAGATGACGTCGGTTGATCTACGGCATCGCCCGCAGTGGAACCGCCTGTCGTTGCAAGAATCGCAGAAATGATGTCTGCCTTCTTTGAGCGCGCAGTCACCTTGACTCCGAGCGCTTTCGAGATCGCAAGGAGTTGGTCCTTGTCTTTTGTTTCAAGAACTGATTGTTCGAGAGCTTGAGCAGCCACGTTCACCTTCTCTTCGCCAACAGGCGGAACTTCACTTCACGTGCAGCCGATGGGATTGGAATTCGTTTGTCAGCAAGCATCAACCGCTGTTTGCGACAAAAGGAACAGCCCTACCGCCACCGGCTACGTGGGACGAAACAGTATTTCCGTTTCGGTCGTTCAGAGCGAGCGCTCCGACATCTCGAACCTTAGCACCGATGCTGACCGACAGCAATTATCTCGATACGCGAGAAACCCCTCGGACGAAGTCAGAGACTGCTGCGAGATCAGCGGGAAGATCGCTCATCCGCTCCGTGCGCTCCATCAAGTCACCAAGTTCGGGTGGGAGTTCTGGTCGGATACCCGTTGCTTTCTCAACCGCATCAGGAAACTTCGCCGGGTGAGCGGTCGACAGGCACACGGTTGCATGGTTTGGGCGGGATCGCCGCGCCGCAGCTGTTCCGGTTGCAGTGTGAGGGTCGATCAGCATTCCTGAATCTCGGTAGACCCGACCGATCTCGGCCAGAGTCTCCTCGTCGTCGACGCGCTCGGCCGAAAATGTTGAAGAGATCCATGTACGGAAGTTCGCTTCCTCGACTTCAAGCGTTCCTGACGATCGGAAATGTTGGAGTTGCTCTGCGGTGCGTGCTCCATTGCGGTTGTTCATCTCAAAGAGCAGCCTCTCGAAGTTCGATGAAACTTGGATATCCATACTTGGGCTCAATGTCGGGACAACTTCGGTTGCTGACATATCACGATCGTTTACGAAGCGAGCGAGGATGTCATTTGCATTTGATGCGATGAGAAGATGGTCGATTGAGGCTCCAGTCGACTTCGCAATCCAGCCGGCAAGCACATTTCCGAAGTTGCCGGTTGGCACGCAGAACGTCACCGGCTCAGCAAACGCTTGTGAGGCTGTCACGTAGTAGACGATCTGGGCCATCACGCGGGCCCAGTTAATGGAATTCACAGCCGACAGATTGCAATCACGACGCAGCTGTTCGTCGGCGAACATCGCCTTTACAAGATCTTGACAGTCATCAAAGGTTCCATCGACTGCGACCGCATGCACATTTGGCGAGTCAACGGTGGTCATCTGTCGCCGCTGCACATCGCTCGTTCGACCACGTGGGTACAAGATGACGATGTCGACATTGTCACATGATTTGACTGCATCGATTGCGGCTGACCCGGTGTCACCACTGGTTGCACCGACAATCGTTACTCGGTCGCTACGTTCAGCGAGAACGTGGTCAAATAACCGCCCAACTACCTGCAAGGCGAGATCTTTGAAGGCGAGGGTGGGGCCATGAAATAGCTCCTGAATCCACAAATCGTCTTCGATCTGCACCAGCGGCGCCACCTCCAGGTGCCGAAACGTCGCATACGCATCGCGCACAATGGCTTCGAGCACCTCAGCCGATATGTCACCACCGATATACGTCGCCATGATGGAGGTCGCCGTTGTCGAGTAGTCGTCACCTGCTGCCGGAAGCGCCGGCCACTCGGTCGGAACATACAGACCACCGTCGGATGCAAGCCCGCTCAGCAGTACGTCTGAGAATCCCAATTCAGGGGCAGTACCGCGAGTCGAGACGTATCTCACTTACGCTCCGATCACACGAATGAGCCCGCCGATCCGGCGAACGACATCGAGTTCACGTAGCTGGCGCACCGTGGCCTGCACCGAGGACTCAACCGCCTCGTGCGTGATGAACACGAGACGGGCTTCCTCACCCGCACCCTCCTGCTCGGCTGCACGGATACTCACACCATGTTCGGCGAAAACACCTGTGACGCTGTGCAACACCCCAGGTTGGTCAAGCACGTCGAGAGCGAGCAAATACTCGGCACTGGTTGCGTCAATCTGTCGCACCCGCGCCCGCTGAAATGCTCCAAGTGAGCCGTGAGTGCCCTGATCGCGGTTGACCGCTGCATCAATNAGGTCTCCCAGCACAGCGCTCGCAGTCGGGTCGCCTCCGGCTCCTCGACCGAAGAACATCAATGAACCAACAGCGTCACCTTCGACAAAGACCGCATTATATGAATCGCGAACCGAGGCCAACGGGTGTTCGTTCGGAACCATCGCTGGATGCACTCTGACCGCAACCTCACCTGTGTCACGATCTTGCTCAGCAATTCCGAGAAGTTTCACGACNTAACCCAGGCGCCCGGCNATTGCGATATCGCTCGCAGTGATGTTGCTAATACCCTCGTGGTACACATCTCCGGCTACGACTTTCACCCCGAAGGCAATGCTCGCAATAATTGCGGCCTTGGCGCCTGCGTCAAAGCCTTCAACATCGGCCGTTGGGTCACGCTCGGCATACCCCAGACGCTGAGCTTCAGCAAGGGCATCTGCGTAGTCAGCACCNTCATTTGTCATCTTCGACAAGATGTAGTTCGTCGTGCCGTTCAGGATTCCCATCACCCTCGACACCGGCTCGCCTCGTAGGCTTTCCCGCAACGGTCGAATCAACGGAATGCCGCCAGCAACGGCCGCCTCAAACAGCAAATCGACCTCNTTGGAATCTGCAAGTTCGAACAACTCTGCCCCGTGATTTGCCAGAAGTTCTTTATTCCCTGTGACCACCGGCTTTCCGGAAGATAGTGCGGCAACAATGAGTTCACGGGCGGGTTCGATGCCACCAATCACCTCGACGACAACGTCGATTTCCGGGTCAGANACCANTGCCATCGCATCATTCGTTAACGAGNCATCGCCCAGTTCAACTCCACGGTCACGTGACATGTTTCGAACTGCCACCGAGGTGACGACGAGGTTGAGACCCGTGCGGGCAGCAATTGCGTCACGTTGNGCGCGCAACAGTGGCACCAATGCGCCACCAACATTGCCGCAACCGAGCAACCCGACGCGTACCGTCCGGGCGTCCGAGGAAACTGCTTGATCTGTCACCCTTGAGAGGCTATCTGCGAGCAGGTGCCCCAGCCCCGACACGCCTCATCGGGCTCCCCCATGCTTCGATAGTTCAATGACTTCTGAGAACATCCCTGTACTGCAGCACCTTCGGTGGGAACACACCGAAGGTGACACCATAGGCACCATCGTCCTCAACCGACCAGAGCGCCTTAACGCGCTGTCGGTAGCGCTCATGACAGAAATCGTTGAACTTTGTACCTGGATTTCGCATCAACATGAGATCAAGGTCGTCATCATGCGCGGCGAGGGTCGAGCCTTCACCGCAGGCTTCGATCTCAACGACTTCACCAACGTTTACGGCGGATCTAACCCACGAGCAGGCGCCGAACTCGGACGCGTCATGGCAGACACCATCACCAATATGCGTCAACTCACCATCGCCGCAGTGCACGGACACTGTGTCGGCGGTGGCGTCGTGCTGACCGCCGCATGCGATCTTCGCATGGCTGCCACCGGAACCCGATTCTCAATTCCCGAAGTCGATCTCGGAATTCCCCTCGCGTGGGGAGGGGTTCCACGCCTCGTGCGTGAGGTGGGGCCGGCCGTTGCGAAAGAGCTCATTTTGTCGTGCCGACCGTTCTCTGCTGAAGAGGCTTTGCAACTTCGCTTTATCAACCGCGTGGTCGCCGATGACGAACTCGTTGCAAAGGCCGAGGCTTTCGCCGAATCGTTGGCGAGCAAACCCACATTTTCGTTGCTCGCAACAAAGACACAGGTAAACGCGGTCATGGAAGAGATTGCGGGTACTGGCCGAAGCGCGAACGACGCCGACAGCCTCGTGGTTGCGCTGCACGACGAGGAATCTCGGGCGGCATCTCAGCGCTATCTCGAATCTCGATCTCGACCGTCTGGCAACAAGTAAATCTCTGACGTCAGCGATCGAGATCAGAAAACGTCGGTGATGAGAAGATCGTCGTAGGTTTCGCGGCGAACCACAAGTCGGGCATCACCATCGCCGACAAACACGACTGCAGGGCGCGGNACCTTGTTGTAGTTTGACCCCATTGAATGGCCGTACGCGCCGGTAACCGGAGTGAACAGTAAATCTCCAACCGCGAGATCTTGTGGTAATTGTGCATCAGCGACCAGTACGTCACCGCTCTCACAATGCTTTCCAACAATGCGGGCTTCGAGTGACCTCTCTGCGAACGGGTCGCGAACCAGAGCGGCTTCATAACCCGATCCGTAGAGAACGGGTCGAGGGTTGTCGCTCATTCCACCGTCAACCGACACGTACTTGCGTACTCCGGGGATGTCTTTCACCGTGCCAACCGAGTACACCGTGATCGCNGCTGCCGCTGCGATCGCCCTTCCTGGTTCAACCGACACTCGCGACGTCACGCCAAGGGTCTCGCATGCGTCAAGAAGGACCGAACCCCAGGTCGGAATGGTTGGCGCTTCTTCTCCAGCAACATACGGCACGCCAAGTCCACCACCAAGCACGAGTTCGGGGAGATTGAGCGGAACAGCGAATGCAGCCATCACCTCGGCAGCTTTGGCGAAGCTTGCTGCGTCAAACACATTTGAACCGATGTGGCAATGCACACCGATCAACGTCAGGACTGACGAGGCACTCACCCGCTCGACTGCGATGAGCGCATCACCATTTTCAAGGTTGAAGCCAAACTTGGAATCGTTCTGTCCGGTTGAAATGAATTCATGGGTGTGGGCTGAGACACCAGGAGTCATCCGAAGCAAGATGGGCGGAATCGGCGCACGAGATGACTCGGCGAGGCGCTCTAAACGATCGATCTCGTCAAATGAGTCGACGACGATTCGGTGCACGCCCGCATCGATCGCCATGGTGAGCTCGGCCACACTCTTGTTGTTTCCGTGGAGCACGCACGCCGACGCTGGCACACCTGCGGAAAGCGCGATATAGAGTTCGCCACCCGAGGCAACGTCGAGCATCATCCCTTCTGAGTACGCAAGTTCAGCCATCGCCCGACAAAGAAAAGCCTTCGTTGCGTACACCGCCGATTGATGACCGAACGCCTCTACCGCCTCGCGGCAACGAGACCTCAAGTGCTGTTCATCGTAAATGAAGAGCGGGGTTCCGAATTCGGCTGCGAGGTCGGCGACGCGGACGCCACCAATCACGAGTGAGCCGTCGTCAGCAACCGATGCATGATCGGGAAGGAGGTTCTGAGGAAGTGTTGTCACATCTGCTCCGGGGCGTCGATGCCCAGCAGGCCGAGTCCGGCCGACAAGGTTCGGGCGGTGAGGTCACATACCGCAAGTCGAGAGCTGCGGATATCCCCATCAGACTTCAAGACCGGGCACTGCTCGTAGAACGAGGTGAACAGCTGTGCGAGTTCGAAGAGATAGGTGCACAGCCGGTGCGGCGAGTTCGACTTAAGAGCATCGGTAACAACCGCCGGGTAGCCCAGCAGGTGCAGACCGAGCGCGCGCTCGGCAGGTTCACGAACTGCAATCTTCCCTGCCGACACACCTTCTTCGGCTGCTCGACGGAAAATGGAGCAAATGCGCGCGTGGGCGTACTGAAGGTACGGCGATGTGTTGCCGTCGAAGGCGAGCATGCGATCCCAGTTAAAGACATAATCGCGAACTCGATCGGTGGAGAGATCGGCGTACTTCACCGCTCCGATGCCAATCATCTCGGCTACAGCAGCTCGCTCCGCCTCTGAGAGGTTTGGGTTCTTTTCCTCAACTGCAGCCGATGCGCGATCGACAGCCTCTGAGAGCAAGTCGACAAGCTTGACCGACTCGCCACTTCGACTGCGCAACATTTTCTTATCGTCACCGAGCACATTTCCAAATGCAACGTGCTCAGCAGATACGCCCTCTGGCATCCAGCCGGCCATCTTGGCAACGGCGAACACCATTTCAAGGTGCTGCTGTTGCGGCGCTCCAATCACATACAATATTAGGTCAGCGCCGAGTCGTTCGACGCGGTCGATCACGCACGCAAGATCGCTCGTCGCATAGTTGAACCCGCCGGTTCGCGCTTGAACGATTAACGGCAACGGATCACCGTCTCGATTCGTGAACCCAGGAGGAAACACAACCTTGGCGCCGTCGCTTTCTGACATCAACCCTGATGCTTCGAGGCGCTCGAGGGTCGCCGGCATCANAGGCTGNTACTTNCTTTCGCCCATNAGGTCGTCATCGACGAGGAGAACACCCAANTGCTNGTACACGGTGTTGAAGTACGCCGTNGACATCGCAACGAGACGATCCCACANCACGTGTGTTTCNGGGTCACCGCTCTGCAGCAACACAACGCGCTGTCGAGAGCGGTCCTGAAACTCCTCGGATTCGCTGAACTTTGCATTCGCCGCCTTATAGAAACCGTCGAGGTCGCCTTGACCAAGACCAGAGGCCGCAACCTCTTCGCCAAGGTCGAGCAAGTGCTCGATGAGCATTCCGAACGGTCGTCCCCAGTCGCCNATGTGGTTCTCTCGAATCACCTTGTGCCCTGCGGCGGAATNCATCCGGACGAGAGCATCNCCAATGACGGTCGAGCGAAGGTGNCCGACATGCATCTCCTTTGCCACATTCGGAGCGGAGTAATCGATCACCACAGTTCGTGGCTCAGCACTCTGATGCAACCCAAGATGCTCGTCGTTTGTGACTTCGGCCAGCAAGTGATCGATGGTGTTATCAGCAAAGGTGATGTTGATAAACCCAGGTCCTGCGACCTCAAGCGAGGCGCAGAGATCGTCAAGTTGGCCTGACTCGACGATCTCGGTAGCGAGATCTCGGGGGTTACAGCCAAGTTGCTTCGCAAGAGGGAGTGCACCGTTTATCTGCGCGTCAGCGTGATCACTCGGTCGCACTACAGGGTCAACTGCTCCCCCACCAGCGCGCTGAGAGAGCCATGGTTCTAAGCGCGCCGACACAAGGGCAATCGGGTCGGTTGCCACTGTCTCTATGAGTGCTCGTTCATTCGCCATCGAACCACCATTGTGGCGGGAAGAGTGCTGAGAACGTCACCATGACAACAACGTGTCAGATCGTTGTGACGCAGAACGTGTCACCAAACGCAAGTGATGACTCTGTCGTCACCTCACCAACGTTGTCTCCATGAAGTGCGGCGAGCATCCCACGGACCATTCCTCGGTCGACTGCGCAGATCACCGGATTCTCTGTCGCAAGGTCACCGAATGGGCAATGGTCGTTAATGATGCGCAACTGATTTGANCGATTATCGGCGTGGGCAGCGAACCCATGAGCGGTCAANGCATCTGCAACTGAGCGCATCGCAGCCCGGAGTGANTTCTGGCCACGCTCGATCGNTTCACCGGNGAGGCCCTCNGCCATAGCGCGTCCGTATTCTGCACCGACCTCCTCTGCAAGCACCTCAGCCTCTTCTNTCGGCAGTTTCGTCAACGCTCGACCGAGAAGAGANANNACAAGATCATCGCTTCGAACCGGGAACTCTGTCACCACATCATCGACGGCGACATACCGNTTAGACGGGCGGCCAGCGGAGCCAGAGCCTGCCCGGCCGCTATGCACTTCGAGATATCCACCAGCCGCAAGCTTTTCAAGATGGTGCCGAGCAACGTTTGGGTGCACCCCGACTTCTTCCGCGACTTGAGAAGTGGTCACACCCTCACCATCGGCAGCGTCACGGGCGAAGAGGTATACCTTGCGACGCGTCGGGTCTCCAAACGCGTCAGTNATTGCGGATACCGTCGCACTAAACGAGGCGGTTGAAGTCGACTNTGACGCCACAGGGAGAATNCTAGAAGGAATTTCCACTACCGCCGTCGTGCAAACCCCAGCACCGCTCGCCAGAATGGTCATCATGACAACGTCGAACGAACAACTCGTCGAAGCTCTCCGTCCCGTCGAAGACCCCGAGCTTCACCGATCAATCGTTGACCTCGGAATGCTGAAGCGTGCCGAACTTCGCGACGATGGCACCGCAGACATCCTTGTCGCCCTCACGATCGCTGGCTGCCCACTGCGCAACGAAATTCAACAACGTGTCAACGGTGCAGTTTCGACATTGCCCGGTGTCACAGGAGTTGCTCTCGAGTTCACGGTCATGACCGATGAAGAGCGAGCCGCCCTTCGAGANGTTCTTCATGGAAGCCCGGCTGGAACCGCAGGACAACAACAAGCTCATGGCCACGCGGAAGGCCGCGCNNTCCCATTTTCCGAGCCTGGCTCAACGACTCGACCACTGCTCATTTCGTCGGGCAAAGGCGGTGTCGGCAAATCAAGCGTCACCACCAACCTTGCCGTCGCGCTGGCTCGACTCGGCCACACCGTTGGCGTCGTC
Source organism: Acidimicrobiaceae bacterium (assembly GCA_002727235.1). Taxonomy (GTDB): domain Bacteria; phylum Actinomycetota; class Acidimicrobiia; order Acidimicrobiales; family Ilumatobacteraceae; genus Casp-actino5. Next base: position 164,754 of record PBWL01000003.1, on the reverse strand, counting down.
GACGCCGACATCTACGGATTCTCCATTCCCCGAATGCTCGGAACCGACCGTCAACCAACTGTGGTCGACGAAATGATTCTCCCTCCCGAACGCTGGGGGGTTCGCTGCATCTCCATGGGCTACTTCGTTCCTGACGGCGAAGCAGTCATCTGGCGAGGACCGATGCTGCACAAAGCCCTTGAACAATTTCTCACCGATGTGTTCTGGGATGCGCCCGATTTCCTCCTGATCGATATGCCCCCGGGAACTGGGGACATTGCGCTCAGCCTCAGTCAGTATCTCCCTCGGGGCGAGGTGTACGTCGTCACCACACCGCAGCCTGCAGCACAAAAGGTGGCACGATTGTCAGCCGCAATGGCAGAGAAAGTCAACCTGCCNGTTCGNGGCGTTATTGAGAACATGTCGTGGTTCACCGGTGACGATGGAACGCGTTACGAACTGTTCGGTGCAGGCGGCGGTCAAGAACTCTCAGAAGAATTGGAAGTCCCACTTCTTGGCCAATTGCCGCTTGTGCCTGCACTCCGTGAGGGCGGAGATGACGGGCAACCAATCACCGCAGTTGATGGCGACTCAGAGGCTGCCCAAGCATTCATGGCAATCGCCGAGCGTATCGCAGTNGACCTTCGNCCGCGGAAGGTCTTCAGCCCAGAACTCCGAATCGTCGACTAGTCAGTTCGGTGGAGCCGATACCCCGCTACCGATTCGAACGCATCGTTCAAGATGCAATCGATCTCATCCCGGACGAACTCAGCGCAGTTCTCGACAATGTGGCGATTATCATCGAAGATTCCGCACCCAATGCGCCCGACCTCCTTGGCGTCTTCGATGGCGTTCCCATAACCGAGCGAAATGACTCGGAGGCGCCTTCGGTCATCACGATCTTCAGGCATCCGCTTTGCGCNTGTGCTGCTGATGAACGAGAGCTCATCGATGAGGTTGCCATCACCGTCATCCACGAACTCGCTCATGCCGCCGGGATTGATGACGACCGNCTCGATGAACTCGGGTGGGCCTAACCCAGCCCTCGGCGATAGTTTGCGCTTATGGACGCAGCGAGCGAAGGGTCAACTCCTCTTCCCCCGCCCCCGCCATCCGGACTCGTCAGCGGTGACTACGCAATCAAGCCTCTCGGCGGTCTCGTTACTGCCATCGGTGTTCTCGTGCCGATCACTGCGGGCCTCGGATTGCTGTTCGCACTCCTCAACGAACTCTCGTTGAACGACGCCCGATTGTTCCTCGCCGGGTCGATCTCCGAAACCGAATTCGTGAACTCCTACGGGCCAGGGCTCACACTGCAACTCGCCCAAACCCTCACACAACTCGGTGCTGGTATCAGCGTCATCGTGTGGATGAGACGTCTCGCCTCACACCACGAGCAGATTGGAAGGACGTCAACTTGGAAACCGGCGTGGGCGGTCGGCGGGTGGTTTGTTCCACCTCTCATTTTCTATGTGATTCCGTTTCTCATGTTCCGAGAACTNTGGAAGGCCACCGATCANCGCACTGAGTCGTGGACCACGTCACCATCAAGCCCCCTTATCACCGGGTGGTTCATCACATTCGGAATCCTCCCCACGGGACTCGCCATCGGGCAGTGGCTTGATCGATCCCCCCTCCTTGGCTCTGGCGCATCGGCAATGGCGGAAACTGCAATCAATCAGCGTCTCATCATTTGGGGATCTGCCCTTGCAAGCGTTGCTTCCGCAGCTCTGTTCGTCGTATTTGCTCGTCAACTCACCCGCCGGCATGAGGCACTGCTGAAGAGCCGGGGCATTAACTGAGATGGCAATCTACGTTGTCCGGCACGCAAAAGCTGGCGAACGCCGTGAGTGGTCAGGAGACGACATCGACCGTCCGCTCTCAAAGACGGGCTGGGCACAATCACACGCCCTTGCGACGCGCCTGAGCACACGCGAACCATGCACATTGCTCTCCAGCCCGTATGTTCGATGTGTACAGACCCTTGAACCACTCGCTGAACTCACCGGCCTCGACATCACTATCGAACCCCGGATCTGCGAATACGAACCCTTCGAGCCCGTGCTCGAGCTGTTGGCCGAAGTTCCTGATCGAGCTGTGCTCTGCAGCCACGGTGACATCATTCCGGCAACCATTGCCGCTCTTGAACGACGAGGTATGGAAATCACCTCGCAGGCCGATTGGCGAAAAGCCTCTGTCTGGGTAATCAAGCGATCGAAGAGGGGGCGACTTTCAAAAGCAAAAGCGTGGCCACCACCCAAACGCGGAGCGAAGAAGAACTAACCACCCACGCCGAGCTCGTCGGCAAGATTCTGAACGAGATCTCTCACTTCCGCCGGCGGGTTCGCCGCAAGACACGCAGCGACAAACGGTTTCGCTGCATCTGCATCTTCGACGAAGCGATACTGGATGATTCCCAAAAAGCAGAGCGGGTCTGCATATGACGGATCAACTTGCACTGCTTCGACGAGGAGATCGACCCCTTCAGAAAATTGTGCGGCTCCCTCAACATCGTCTGGATTCTGTCGAGCAGCGAGGGCGAGGGTCCAACCTCGATACGTCAGCGCTTCAACATTTTGGGGATCTTCAACAAGCACCAGTGCGTACAGATCAGCNGCTCTTACCGGGTCGACNAANTTGACCGATCGTGCCTCTGCCAACAGAACNGCCGCAGTATCTCGAGAGTCGAGGCCNGTCATCGACTGACCCGAAAGCCGCTCCCCTAGAGCGTTGGCAAGCACNAAGGCGAGNGCACCNCCGACGACCAGCACAACAGCGATCACACCAGANATNGCTTTCCAACCGAAACGGATTCGCTGCTGTGGTTCGGNGGCGNCAGCNTCAAGCGACCTCAANACCTCAGCTGCTCTNGACACGTAACCACTNCGCAGTTCGGCGTGATCTTCGGCTGAAATATCTCCGGCTGCCAGTTCCCGATCGAGATCGTCGAGCGATGCGAACAGAAAATCTCGCTCGCTTGCTAACGCGTCACGATCTTCAGTCATCTGATGTGCCTCGATGTTGCTCACGAGCCTGTTCGACGAGGTCGTAATCACCTTCGGTTGGCACTCCAAGTGCCGATGCCTCTGCGCGCCATCTCTTGAATGCGAACCACAGTCCGACAAGTCCGATCATGAGGCCCGCCGCCGGCAGTGCCCAAATCAACGCATCGAATCCGGATGAACTCGGCACGAGCAACACTTTTCCACCGTACGAATTCGCGATCGCCGAAAGGATTTCGTCATCGGTTGCGACCCCGTCGTACACCGANGCACGAATNTCGGCTCNAATCGCTTCAGATGCCGGGTTACGGGACTCAAACACACTCTCTCCGTCACACACGGGGCATGCCACCCGTCGAGAGATCGCGTCGATTCGATCACCAGGATTGAGAGNNCCCGAATCNCGAGTAGACCCAATTGCGAGTAGTGCGACCGCAACAACNAACATGGCCGCCCAAGAGGGCCACGCCTTNAGGCGATGAGACACGCTCACAACCGCTCCCTGAGATTTTGAATGCTCGTTGACAANAATTCGGCNGACACTTCAGAAATNACCCGGCCTCGAACAATGCCATTCGGGTCAATGATCCACGTCTCTGGCACTTGAGCGACACCGAACCCGTTCTGGAATGAGTAGTCGACATCGAACACCACCGGCCAATCGCCGCCAAACTCTTCAAAAAACGCAGCGACGTCAGCGGGATCGTCGTTCTGAACAATGGTGTAGAACTCTGCTCCGTTGACGCCCAGACTGCGCTGCTGATCNACAAATTCGATGAGTTCTGGATGTTCGTTTCTGCAGGGAATGCACGTGGAGGTGAAAAAGTTGAGCACAACCCACGAGCCGCGCCGGCGAGACAGCTCAAATGCGGTTCCGTCGTCGAATTCGCCCNCGGCAGCCGGTGCTGCNCGATCGAGCAGCACGGTCTCGGCGGTATCAGAGGAGGGCTCAACGACCAGCAACACTCCGAAGAGCACTGCAAGCACCACTGCGACGGCACCCGCAACAAAAGGGGCAACTCTGCGCGGAGGCGCCGTTGTTGACTCAGACATGCTGACCACTCGTTATCAGGGCCGACGTCGGGTCGGTCGGCCGGCGAGACCGACGAGATGGCAGAGCAGACAACACCGTGCCGATCGCCATCACTGCACCGCCGATCCATAGCCACAGCACCATTGGCTTCACAAAGACTCGGAGCACAACCTCGTCAGCATCGGTCGCTGGAGGGTCATTCCCNTCGATNGTCAANTAGACGTCGCTCGTCCATCCGGTACGAACACTCGGAGTTGGAACCGTCATCCCCTGCTGAAGGTAGGTCGTCACNGCNGGTGCNTACACCTTNGTGTCATCGAGCAGAACGTCCGCCATCACCACATCGGCTCGTGCCGNGACCTCTGTTGATACGCCGACAAATTCGAAGGAATGACCCGACCATTCCACCGTCTCACCGCGGCTGATGGTGAGCGTGGCCGAGTGGGTATACGAATTAGACGCGGCGAGCGCAACCGCAATGAGAATCACACCGATGTGCACCAGCATGCCGCCGTTAGCTCGACCGACGAGCCCTCGCAGGCCCTGACGGCGGGTCGCCAACACGAGTNGCCGACCCGCAGCTCCGCCGGCGAATCCGCCCAAGAAAAACGCCAGCAAAGGAGCGAGCCCATCAGCACCAACCACGACCGCAGCCGCAAGAGACACAACCCCGCACCACGCNGGCCAAAACAANCNGTCNCGNAACGTTCCNGCNGATGACGTTCGCCACGGCAACACCGGNGCTACTGCCATCAAAAATANGAGNATCAACCCGATCGGCATCGANAAACGATCGAAATAGGGAGCACCAACAACGGTCTGACGATCTTGGAATACCTCAACGAGCAATGGGAAAACGGTTCCGAGCAAGACGATGAAGGCAAATAATGCGAAGACGACATTGTTTGCGAGGAATGCGCCTTCACGTGACACCGGTGAGTCGATTCGACCCGGGGCTCGAAGTGCATCACCTCGCCAGCCGATCAAACCCAATGACACGACGACCACCACACCGAAAAATCCGAGCAAGTAACCATCGATCTCGCCCGCAGCAAAGGCATGCACGCTGTTGATGACTCCAGATCGCGTGAGGAACGTGCCGAGGATGGTCAGCGCNAAGGTTGCGACGAGAAGGCTGAGATTCCACACCCGCAACATTCCGCGGCGTTGCTGCACCAGAACCGAGTGGATATACGCCGTTCCCGTCAGCCAAGGAAGGAGGCTTGCGTTCTCAACCGGATCCCACGCCCACACACCACTCCATCCAAGAACCTCGTAACTCCACCAACCGCCAAGCAGGATGCCGATGGTCAACAGGCCCCACGAAAGTAGAGCCCACCGCCTCGTCTCCAGGAGCCATCCCTCTCCAACGCGACCGGTGATAAGCGCCGCAATTGCGAACGCGAACGGAACCGTGAAGCCGATATATCCGAGGTACAGCAACGGAGGATGGAAGAGCACAAGGATGTGGTTCTGCAGCAACGGGTTNGGGCCTGGGCCATCAAAACCNACCGGAACCGTCGCACCGGGCGCGAATGGTGATGCAGGCCCAAAACTCACAAGGGCGAAGAACGTCATGACGACGTACATNACGACCANAGCCCAAGCGACGAGCTCNTCATCTCGGCGCCTTGCGAATCGCAGGGCAACCCCTCCGGTGAAGAGCGCAAGAACGATCACCCAGAGCAAAATCGAACCCTCTAAAGCACTCCACATCGCTGCAACGTTGTACAGCGCCGGCGTTGTCGACGATCCGACACGCTGAACGAAGTCGATCGAGTAATCGCGCGAGAACAGCGCCCACTGCATCGCCACCACCGCCAGCACAGAGCCACCGACAATGATCGCGGCATACATCGGAGCCTGACGAAGTGCCCGACGATTCTCTCCGATGATTGCTACCGACGTGGCAAGCGCTCCGACCGAAGCCGCCACGAGTGCGATGAGGAGGCCGGCATTTCCGAGCGCTGCACTCATGCTGAACTATCGCACGCCGCCGAGTCGGCTTCTGCCTCTTCTAGGCGATCATCGTTTACTGCGACGTAGTCCTCGGAGTGTTTCACTTCGACGCGGTCACCCAAGAACATTCCCGAAGACTCGTCAAACACTCCGTGCACGACCACTGGCAGACACTCTTTAAAAATGCCGCCAGGTTCCCCGGCATATTCCACTTTCACCGACGCTCCGTTGAATCGAATATCGAACAGCGTTGCGCCTGTCGCAACGACGACAGTCCCCTCGCCCACCGTTCCTTGAATTCGGAGGCGCCGGCCGGTGTCGCACCCAGAGCGTTCCCCAACCTCATCAACATTGCAGTAGTAGTCGACTGCGGTAGATAGNGCCTGAGTGATCACCACACCTCCTGCCACAANGACNAGAGCGAGCACCACCATNGGCATAATGCGCCGGCGCTGACGCTTCGGCGTTTGTTCNGGNCGAGGGGTGAGATCTGGTGTGCTCATAGCCACGGCTTTTCTTCATCAGACATGCCATCAGAAAGGCTCTTTCCNGANCTGATCGTGCGCCAAGCGAAGATGAGAATTGAGCCAAAGGTGATGGCGTATGAACCGAGAATGAATCCGGCGTCAGTCATGCGGTGACACCGCCTTCAGCCCGACGCTGTGCCAGAGCAGCATTAAGGCCGGTCTCTGCAGAGAGATCGATCATCGTCAGTACTCGAGAACGGTGTAGCAGCAGCCAGAGAAAGAGCAAAGTAAACGCAACAACCCCGACGAAGAGCGAAAACAACATCAAGCCGTCGAGAGAAACGTCGAGATCAGTGCCGAGAACCGTCGCCTCCTGGTGCAGGCTTCTCCACAACCTCACGCTCCAGTGCACCAAAGGCACCTCGAGCACAGCCAAAAGCCCAACGATTGCGCTTCGACGGGCCCGCTGCGAGCGTGAACCCTCGAGCCCTCGCACAGCGAGATAGCCGATGTAACTGATGAACAACAGTGCCGTTGTAGTTAGTCGCGCGTCCCACTGCCAATAGACACCCCAAGTGATTCGGCCCCACAGCATGCCCGTCACCAAGGTGACTGCCATGAAAACGACGCCGATCTCGGCTGACGCTCCCGCTACTCGATCAGCCTGCATCGAGTGACTCTTTCCGAACAGATGCACTGCAGAGGCAAGCGCGGTGACGATGAACGCAAGATATGCAAGCCACACCGACGGCACATGCACGTACATGATGCGAACTGCGTCGCCTTGGTCGCGATCGGCGGGCGACAATAAGAGGCCAAACACGCCAAGCCAACCGATCATCACAATGGTGAGAACACCCAAGACGCGCGTGGCCGCAGTCGCTGTACCACGACGAGAGGTCGTCGAAGCGGTGGAAGGGGGGTCCAAAGTCATGCTGTGCTGTCTACCTCAGTCATCGATGAGTGGGCCAAACGCTAACGAGCCTCCAAAACTGAACACAACGGCGAACACCGAAAGAAGGCCCAACCACGGCCAACCTTCCGACACCACCGCTCCTCCAGCTCCAAACGCCGCTTCCGCCGCCCGTGTTGCCCCGATGAGGACAGGAGATGCAACCGGCAAAACGAGAAGCGGAAGCAATGACTCCCGACCCCGCACACCAGATGCAAATCCTGCGTAAATCGTACTCACTGCCGAAAGACCACACGTTGCGGAGATCGACGACGTGACGAGCAACACAAGGCCGGAGATGCGGAGATCAATGCCGAACATCACGATCGCTCCGACGATGAGAACTACTTCGAGAATGATGAGTTGCACAATAAGTGCAAACCATTTCCCCCAGAACACTGCTGACATATCGGCTCCTGCGACCCGAAGTGCATCGAGAGCGCCGTCAGCGGTTTCGACTGCGAAGCTGCGCTGCACGATGATCATTGAGGAGAACAGCATCGCCAGCCACACCAGACCCGGAGCAGTTCGTTCGAGAATCGCGTCTCCATCAAGTGCGAAGGCAAACAGCACGAGCGTGACAAGAGCGAACGGCATGATCTGAGAAGTGAGCACTTTCGACCGTTGCTCGATCCGAAGATCTTTGGCGCAGACCGCACGAACCATTTGCAGGCGACTCACCGAGCTCATTGAGAATCCCCCACAACCACTCCACCGGCAAGACGAACTTCCTTCGTTGCAAGTTGCCGAGCACGATCGAGCTCATGGCTTGAGAGCATCACGGTTGCCCCAGACACAGACGCGCGGCGAAGCACCTCGTCGACTTCGTCTCGGGCATCGCTATCGAGACCTGCATGGGGCTCATCAAGAAGCCAGAGCCCGGCTCGCCTCACCACCAAAATCGCAAACGCAGTGCGCCGNCGCTGGCCTGCCGANAGNCCACGAACCCGCACCGATGCGAGTCGTCCATCNAGCCCCATAATCGACATCGCTTGNCGCAACTCNTCGTCTCCGGCTCCGATGAGCGAACCCCAGAATTCGAGATTNTCNCGCACGGTGAGATCGTCGTAGAGNCCNTTGCTGTGCCCGACCATGCCGACACGGCNNCNCACACTCGCTCGCTGNGACATCAGGTCTGCCCCCATCACCNTGCCTTCACCTCGAGCAATCGGAACGAGACCGGCACAGACGCGAAGAAGGGAGGTCTTCCCTGCACCGTTTGGGCCCGTCAACATCACCACTTCGCCACGTTGCACTGAGAGGTCGAGTCCCGCAAGCGCGGGAAAATCGCCTAGCAACACCACGACATCACGCAGTGTCACCGCAACCGATTCGTCACCTTGTGCGGACAACTCCACACCCACACGCTAGGCGCACTCGGCACGACTCCCCTCCTCTGACCACATCACAACGACCGATAGCGTGACCTCGTGCCACAACGCCGCCGCCGCGCAGACTCCAAATCTGGATACAGCCTGCGCGCGGTGCTCGGCAGAGCCCATCGGCAAGGCCCCACTGCACGGTGGGCCCTGTTCTATCGCCACCATTGGCGACGGCTCCGCGCCCGAAGTGCTCAACGATGGGAGCNCCCNGCNGAACCTCACGATTGGAGGTGGGCTGTCGGCTTGATTGGCCGAGCGCTGGTCACCGCAGGCCTTCTCATGCTGGGCTTCGTCGGCTACCAGTTATGGGGAACGGGGCTGAGCACAGCTGCAGCACAGGCCGATCTGAAAGCGCAGTTCGCCGCATCACTACAGACGACAACAACCGAGGCAACGGNCTCCACGACCGAGGTTCCCGTCACTTCGGTCACAGCCACCTCAGCACCAAACTCAGACTCGTCGATGATATTGGCACCGGAGCCGGCCGGCCCAACCACCACCGAAGTCNAACGCCAAGTGATTCCCGAATTTTCGTCGGGTGATGTCGTCGGTCAACTCGTCATCCCTTCGATCAACGTTGATTTCTTTGTCGTGTCTGGAGTTGGCGTTGAAGAGTTGCGTCTCGGACCAGGCCACTTCACGGACACCCCGCTACCTGGTCAACTCGGGAACAGCGCGATCGCAGGGCACCGGACAACCTACGGCCAACCATTCCACGACCTCGACCAACTCGAAGCAGGTGATGACATCGTCGTTACCACGGCCTTTGGCACCTACACCTACGAAGTACGAGACCTCAAGGTGGTCGAATCAACCGATTACGGAGTCGTCTCCACAACAGACCCGAACATCGCAACGCTGACACTCACCACCTGCCACCCGAAATGGTCCGCTGCGCAACGACTCGTCGTCTCAGCCGAGCTCAACGAACTCGAGTCAGACCGTGTGCTGCCAACCGTAACCATTACTAACGAACCCCCCGAAGAAAGCTCACCTGCTATTGCGCAGAGTGGTAGCAGCACATCAACATCGACTGCAACCACGCTGCCGGCAGACACGTTGACGACGGCTACAGAAATGCTTGGAGCCGAGCCCTCTGAACCGGCGTCAACTCCAGACGAACCAAGCATCGGCACTTCGCAAGGTGAGGAAGCCTTCTCCGCCGGCTGGTTTCACGACTCCACCGCCCTTACACAAGCACTTATCTGGACGGCCATCCTCATTGCGCTAAGGGTGGCGGTCACCCAAGTGAGCGCACGGCGGAAGAGCTGGTGGCCGATGCTCCCTATCTCGCTTGCTCCGGCTGTGATCGGGTTGTACTTCTTCTACGTCAACGTGAACAACCTTGTGCCACCAAATCTGTAATGGCGGTAGCTACTCAGCAAGAAANCGTGGAGGCCGCTTCTCCATAAAGGCGAGTCGCCCTTCTTCGGCGTCGTTCGATGCCCATGCACGAAGCCGAAGATCTTCACTGTGCGCAGACGCATCTGGAGCTCGCGCTGACTCATCGAGGGCTGCTTTGTGAGCAACTACGGTAAGGGGTGCCTGGGTTGCGAGCACCCGAGCCCACTCGATGGCATCGCCTACATCTCCGATGCGGTGAACCGACCCTGAGCGATGCAATCGATCGGCATCAAATACTTCTGCGCCAACCAACATGGCTCTTGCAATCCCCCAACCAAATTCCCGGGTCATGCGATCGATCGTCCACTGATCAACTGCAAGTCCAAGCTTGGCGGCAGGAATTCCAAACGTGCTGCGCTCGGTTGCGATACGGAGGTCGCAGCACATCACGAGTTGGGTTCCAGCACCGAGCGCAGGTCCATCAATCGCTGCAATGACCGGCACTCCACACTCGGCAAGCGCTCGAAGTGCAGCCCCTAACGCGGCATGAAAAACTTCTGACTCAGCTCCTGAAAGATCTGCGCCGGCACAAAATGCCGGCGGCTCGCCTGTGAGAACGACAACACGTGTCTCAGGTAATGAGACCTCCGCAAGGGCCGCAGCGAGTTGTTGCAACGTNTCNGTGTTCACTGCNTTTCTNCGCTCGGGTCGATCNATAGTNAGGAGAAGGATCTCCGANTGTGGCCGTTCCACTCGTACCATGGNAGCACCCTATGGCAGATGAACAACGACGCTTGAATCCCACCGATCAGGTTCGGCAGCGACGCGCTGTTGTTGCGCGCTGGACACTGCTCGCCAACCGCATCGGCTACCTCGTTCTTGCCCTTGCGGTAGCGACCTTTATCATTGCGTTCGCCATTGGGTTTTCATCCATGCTGGCAACAACTGTTGTCGTATGCCTCATCATCTCGTTCGTGTTGCTTGCGCCGTCCATCGTCCTCGGATACGCCGTGAAAGCGGCCGAGCGAGAAGATCTCGAGAACAATCTGTAGACCTACCCTTTCCCTCTCTACCTCACTTCGACATGACTCAACTCCGACTAACGGCCCCGATGCGTCGTCAACACATCCTCGACTGCGCCCTTCCGATCTTTGGGGAGCACGGCTTTCATGACACCTCGATGAATGACATTGCCCATGCTGCGGGCATTACAAAACCGGTCATCTATCAACACTTCGCCTCGAAAAGAGATCTGTATTCAGCACTCATCACAGAACTCGGTGAGGAAATGATTGCAGCAGTCACTCAAGCGACCGGTAATGCGAGCGACGGGAAGACGCAGACCCAGCAAGGCTTTCACGCCTACTTCACATGGGTCGATCGTCATCAAGATGGTTTCCGAGTGCTCTTCGGCGGAGCCGCCCAGCGCGACAACGAATTTGCGTCACGCGTGCGGCAAATTAGATCAGAGATTGCGAATGCAGTGGCGTCGATGATCGTTGCCGATATCGACGTCGAAGAGCAATCGCTGATCGCTCACGCCATCACCGGTCTTGCCGAAGGAGTAAGCCGCAGGCTCATCGAGAACAATCTCGAATTCAACCCCGATGAGGTCGCTACCGCAATGGGCGCCCTTGCATGGGCAGGTCTGCGGGCACTCAACCCAACGTCGTCATGATCGAGCTGCGGTTTCGGCGACTTCGTCTGAACACCGTTGCGTAAACCGACATAAGATTTTCCTATGGCGGTCGCTGGCGAACACCATCCTGCGTTCGAGGAATATCGCATCTGTATCTCAGAGCTTCGGGAAGACGGCGTAGATGTTCTTCAGGCCCGCATTGCTGAATGCCTTGACGTAAGCCTTCCCGCTGTAAGCGAGATGATGCGCCACCTTGAAGCCGAAGGTTTCATCGAGACTGACCCGTCGATTGCATTGACCGCAAAAGGGGAAGCGCCTGCCCAGCGGGTAGTTCGTATACCTGAAGAGCTCGAGTTCGAAGATGGAACTCTGGAGTTCTTAGAAAAATTTGGTTTCACCCCAGGCCGACATGGCTCTGTGCAGTCAACAAATCATGATGGTGACCTCGATGGCACAACCGTGGGAGTGAATGCGTTCATCAGCGAACGAATTCTCGTCACCACATAACGAACGATTATGCGCATCGCACACATCTTTATTGCCATGGCGGCCTGCCCGATTTTCTCAGCGTGCGGTTCCACCTACATCGACGAATCGCTTCTTGAATCTTCAACCACGCTTGCTGAAACCGTTGAAGTTACCGAGGTGCCTGACCGTACCTTTTCAGAACACCTCGATGTCATCGATCAATCACTCAACGACCTGAGCGACGCCATTGTTGACAACGACGGCTCAGCTGACGTCATCTTGGCGACGATTCTCGAGTCGTGGAACAGCATTGAGGCGCAGATCAAGACTGACTTTGCTGACAGTCACTTCGGCTTCTACGAGGTAATGGTCCTCACCGAGCTTTCGGTTGAGCGCCGCCGGCCGGCCGACGCATCGAAGGCGTGGAAACTCTTCATCGATATCGCCGCCGCGATTCAGTAACCATTCGCCCTGCAACCCATCGGCTGCTATCTGAGGTTGCGTCGGCTACGCCATCGATGCGGGTAGAGGCCGTGAGTGCACAACGCTGAGCCGCTGAGTTGAGCGTGTCAGCGCAACAAAGAGAGACCGCAAACCGCGATCATTAGCTTCAACGATGTCGGCGGGCTCAACAACGATAACGCCATCAAGTTCGAGACCTTTCACAACGCTCACCGGCACGACGGTGACGCCTCTTCCAAGCCCGGCTGCGGCTCTGCCGTGTTCAACACCCGCATCGTGGAGAGCAGCAGAGATCTCATCGCAGCGATCATCGGTNGCAACCACCGCCACCGAACCGCTTGCCAACTCGTCGCTCAATCGACGAGCTTCTTCAGCAACGACNTGGCANAGGTCTGNCGTGAANATNATGNGCGGATCTGTATCGCCCTCACGCACAGANGCTGGNGCGCGCAAGCCTGGTGCCGCAGCCGCCATNACCCGATTCGCAAGGTTCATGATCTGTTGCGGAATACGGTAACCCACCGANAGNCCNATCACCCTTGGCTCTCGNCGGCTTGGAAGGTGCTCGAGCACATCGGTCCAANCAGATGGCGCTGAAGGACCGGTCGCCTGGGCAATATCACCAACAACCGTCATCGAACCATTGAGNGACCTGCGAGAAACCATCTTNAGTTCCATCGGCGAGAGGTCTTGCACCTCGTCGACAACGATGTGACCGTATAACCGAATCTCGTCAGCATCATCGATTTTGCCTGCACGGTTTGGTCGGGGACCGAGCGCCTCGCGGGCATCGTCGAGTAACGCAACATCAGCAGCGGTCCACTCAACCTCGTCGACCGAGGCCATCCGAGGTCGGTGCAACAAACTCTGCTCGTCGGCACCCAACAGGCGCCCACTCGCTGAACGAATAAGTGGTATCGACCCAAAGAGGTCGTGAAGCAACTCGGCTGGGGTGAGCACCGGCCACATCCGTTCCAACATTTCACGCACGTCGACTCGCCCACGCAGTTCGGCNCGCACGGCTTCNGGNGTGGCATCACTCTCTCGCCAGTTCGCNGCCAACGCTGACCAGATCTCGTTTTCAACATGTCGCCGAGCGGCATTATGACGTCGCTGCCCGCGGCGAGCATTTTTGATAATGGCTTCGCTTTCGGCGGCGCGAAGACGCACGTAACCCGATCGGAACGGGAACGTCACGTCGCCNCGCAGAGGTCGTTCACGATCACGAATTGCACGGTCGATCACTCGTGACATCTCGGGTTTGCCCTTCACCCTGGCGGTCGCTTCGGTATCGGTTCCACGAACCTTCACCCCGGGGATCAAGTCGGCGAGTACGACCTGCTCGATACCCGCCTCTCCCAACGATGGCAAGACCTGTTCGATATAGCGAAGAAATACCCGATTCGGGCCGATCACCAGCACGCCTTGGTCTTCGAGTGGAAAGCGATGGGTGTACAACAGATACGCCGCACGATGAAGTGCAACAACGGTCTTTCCGGTACCCGGACCACCTTGCACAACCAGGACGCCTGACTGGGGCGAGCGAATGATTTCGTCTTGCTCGGCCTGAATCGTTGCAACGATGTCGCCGAGCGTGCCGGTGCGACCTCGCTCAAGCGAAGCAACCAGAGTGCTGTACCCTCGCAATTCATTTTGGGTCGAGGTCAACCCGTCATCACCAATGCCAATGTGGCCCTCGCCGAAAAGTTCATCCTCCAGACCGAGAACTGATCGTCCCTCGACCACGAAATGTCGCCGTCGAACAAGACCCATTGGATCTCGACCCGTCGCACGGTAAAACGGCTCTGCCACCGGTGCGCGCCAATCGACCACCACCGGTTCTCTATCTTCATCACTTACTGCGAGACGACCGATATGGAAGGCCTCAATCTCCGAGGACTCAGGGTCATCGCGATCAATACGACCAAACACAAGCGCTGCGTCGCCGAGATCGAGTTCGACAAGGCGTTTCACCAGTGCCTCATCAACAGCGTTGCGTTCAAAACGCGCCTGAAATGTTCCTCCCAAATCGGCCTCATGCATGTCGCGCATTCTCCACGCTGCGCTGCGACTGCTTTCTAAGCACTCATACGCATGGTCGACAAACTGTTGTTCATCAGCGATTTCTGGGTGTAACTGGGTCATCGTTGTTGGTCTCCATCGCCTTCTTGGAGGGTGAACTCGGTTTTGGAGTCCGTCAAGTGTACCCGTCCAGATATCTTCAACGGTGCAGATTGCTTCCTCTTTTATGACCGACACACCTTTTCTGAATGCCAGCGCCGGGCGTCCCGCGCGACACGCACCTGTCTGGTTCATGCGCCAAGCTGGGCGGAGCCTTCCCGAATACCGAGAACTTCGCGGCAGTGGGTCGATTCTTGATGCCATCGCCCAGCCCGAACTCTCGGCCGAGATCACGCTGCAACCCATTCGTCGGCACAACGTTGATGCCGCAGTGCTGTTCAGTGACATTGTTGTACCGGTGCACGCGACCGGGTTCGGTATCGATGTCACACCCGGAACTGGGCCCGTCGCAGAGCAACCATTTCGCAGACGCGATGATCTTCAACGCTTGCCGCCGCTGACGCCCGAACACGTTCAGCATGTCACCGAAACNGTTGACATTCTCGTCAACGAACTTCCGGCATCGGTNCCGCTTCTTGCATTCGCAGGAGCNCCGTTCACCGTTGCGAGCTATCTCATCGAGGGTGCTCCAAGTCGCACGTATCAACACACGAAAGCGATGATGCATGCTGAGCCTCAGCTCTGGCATGACTTAATGGAATGTCTGTCCGATTACGCCATCGAGTTCATTTCAGCTCAACTCACNCACGGTGCCCGCGCCTTTCAACTCTTCGACTCGTGGGTTGGGTCGCTTTCAGCTCGTGACTACGACACCTTCGTTGCACCCCACTCGACACGGGTGTTTCACACATTAAACGAGCGCCATGCCGATGTCCCAGGAATTCACTTCGGCATNGGATGTGACCACCTTCTCGAATCGATGTACGCNGCGGGGCCACAGATTCTTGGTCTCGACTGGAGAACACGGATTTCGTCTGCGCGTGAACGNATGGGATCTGACCTTGTCGTGCAAGGAAATCTTGACCCTGCGCTNNTACTNGCNGGGNTGAATGTTGCGCTCGATGGTGCAATGGAGGTGCTTCGCGACAATGGTGGGCATCCCGGCCACATTTTCAACCTCGGGCACGGTGTCCAGCCAGATACTGATCCCGGAGTCCTCACCGAGGTTGTGGCTTTCGTGCACGAACAAACCGCAATGGAGCCCTCCCCCTCATGACCTCTCCACAGTCTCAGCCACACACCGCCGTCATGTTGATGGCGTACGGAACCCCTCGCCACCGCGATGAAATCGAGCCCTATTACACAGATATCAGACGGGGTCGCCCGCCAACTCCTGAGGCTCTTGCTGACCTCGTCGCCCGCTACGAGGCGATCGGCGGGCTTTCACCGCTGGCCGAACTCACCGAACGTCAGCAACAACGTTTACAGCAGGAACTCGACACGATCGACCCTGGTGGATATCGCGTTGAACTCGGCCTCAAACACGCCGAACCAAAAATTGAGGCATCTGTCGAGCAACTCGCCTCAGAGGGTGTCACAAAGATCACCGGACTTGTCCTTGCCCCTCACTATTCGACGTATTCCATCGGACAATACCTCGACCGAACGCGAACTGCAGCTGAGCCGCACGGCATCTCTGTTTCCGGTGTCGACAGCTGGGCGACAGAGCCTGCATTTGTGGAGTTCATCGCCAACGATCTTGCGTCTCGTCTCGAACAGATGCCGGCAGACACCCATGTCGTCTTCACCGCTCACTCATTGCCTCAACGAATTATTGATTCAGGTGACCCCTATCCAGATGAACTTCGCTCCACTGCACAGGCAGTTGCTGCTCGAGTCGGCCTCGAGGAGGGCAACAGTTGGTCAATCGGTTGGCAAAGCGCCGGACGAACCCCTGAGCCGTGGATCGGTCCTGACATTCTCGATGTNATCGATGNNNTCGGAGCGAACGGCNCACACCNCGGAGTGATCGTCAGCGCGGTCGGATTTGTCGCCGACCATCTTGAAGTGCTGTATGACCTCGATATCGAGGCTCGGGAGCGCGCCGAGCAGGCTGGATTAGCATTCGATCGCACTGCGTGCGTCAACGATGACCCAGCAGTCTTACACGCTCTAGCCCAACGGGTCGTCGACGCGGGTTAATTACAGTGCCAAAGGCCGAGCGAATCGTTGTTATCGGCGGGGGCATCACCGGGGTTGCTGCTGCACATCGACTGGTGACACTCACGAGCAGCACCGATACCGAAATCATTCTGCTCGAGGCTGAGGAACGCCTTGGCGGGAAGATTCGCACCTCGCGTTTTGGCGAATCACTTGTCGACGAATCAGCTGATGCGTTTCTTCTTCGCACCCCACATGCCGTTCAACTTGCCTCGACGGTTGGTATCGGCAAGCAACTCGTGTCACCCACATCGGCATCGGCAGGAATCTGGGCGGGAAAGCTGTACCCCATCCCTTCTGATCTTGCACTGGGTGTGCCAACGTCAATAACAGCGGTCGCTCGTTCAGGGCTGCTTCCGGCCACTGCGCTCGCTCGAGCGGCGCTCGATCTCGTTCGGCCTCGGAGCTCGATTGATCATGACTCCATTGGCGAGTGGGCTCGGAGCCGATTCGGTTATCTCGTACACGACCGGCTCATTGATGCTCTCGTCGGCTCGATCTACGGTGCAGATACCGATCGTTTCAGCCTGCAAGCAGTTCCACAATTGCACTCACTTGCGCAGGCGGGTCGGAGTGCGCTCATCTCCGGTCGTAAATTACGAAAAGTAGCTCCACCTCAAGGCGGCCCGATCTTTGGCGCACCTCCTCTCGGGATGGAACAACTCATCCACTCGACCATCGCTGCACTGCAGCAACATGGTGAAGAACGCGCACGCGTCATCAGTGGGTCACCGTGTCGGTCGTTACAGCAGACGAACACCGGATGGGTGGTCAACGACATCGAGGCCGACGGCGTCATCGTGGCAACCCCTGCACACCATGCCAGCCGCCTCTTCGATGGAGATCTCAGAACAGCTCTGGGTTCATTCGATACGTCGGATGTCGCAATCGTCACCGTTCGCGTCGCCGCAGACGAGTGGCCTGAACATCTTCAGAATCGCTCCGGTTACCTCATCCCTAAATCTCAACAACGGCTGGTGACGGCGGTGTCGTTTGCGTCTCAAAAATGGAGCCATCTGGCACAAGATGACGGCTCACAAATTCTTCGAATTTCACTCGGGCGCGACGCTCTCCCGATCGATCATCTCAGTGATGCTGATCTGGTGAACCATGCGATTGAAGAAACATCTCAGCAGCTCGGAATTCACATCGATCATGCAGAAACAAGAGTCTCTCGCTGGACCCATGCATTCACCCAATATCGACCACATCACGCCGAACGAGTGGCTGCGATCAATGGTCTGCTACCCCGTCACCTGCAACTCGCCGGTTCGTCATATCGAGGCATCGGTATTCCTGCGTGCATTGCAGATGGCACCCGCGCGGCAGAGGATTTACTTACATCGATGGCAAACTAAACGCAATGTCACGCCGCTTTGCGCTCACTGTTGGTGCGGTCACCCTCATCGTCATAGTGATGTTGGTCGCCTTTTTTGACGATAGCGACAATGCAGTGACGGCGACGTCAACAACCACAACTGTCGCTGCGACAACCACGACGTCCACCTCGACGACAACGACATCTACAACGTCGACGACGTCCACCACGACGACAACAACAACGACAACCACTCTTCCGACACCGGCCCCTCCCCCCTCAGATACCAAAGCAGCAGAGCCCGTGATCGAGCTCGGTACCATTTCGATTCCCGCTATCGATGTCGAAATGGGGTTGCACGAGGGGATTCGACTCACCACCCTTGACCTTGGCCCTGGCCACTGGCCCGGAACTGCGATGCCTGGAGCTCAAGGCAATGTCGTTGTCGCCGGTCATCGGGTGAGCAAACACCAAGTGTTCCTGCGCATCAATGAACTTGTCGTCGGCGATGAGATCATTTNCGAGACTGACGCTGGGCGTTTCGTCTACGCCGTCACCGATATGNAGGTGGTTGAACCNTCCGACCTCTGGATCATCGATCAAACCCCGGCATACACAACCACGCTGTTTGCATGCCACCCGCCCGGTTCGACCGCCCAGCGATACGCGGTCTCTGCAACGCTCGTGCAATGACGAGACGGCAATCTCGTCTTGCCTCGCTTTTTTCAGGGGTACTGGTAGCAGTATCAATGCCCCCTTGGGGATTCTGGCCCGGAGCATTTGCCGGAGCGGCGCTGTTGTTCTCGCTCCGTGCAGATCGCTGGCAAGACCGGTGGGTTCTGGGGTTGCTGTTCGGAATTGCTTGGTTTGGGCCCACCACTGCGTGGATGTATTTCCTCACCGCGCCTGGTTACGTCGCTGCAGTTCTGTTTTTTGCGGTGCTGCACGCATTCGCTGCCGCTGTTCCGACGTGCTCACGGTTGGGGAGAGTCGGGGCACATTCACTCGTTGAAATGGCGCGGCTCGTCATGCCATTCGGGGGCATTCCGCTTGCAACGCTCGGCATCGGTCAGGCAGGGGGGCCACTTCTTCCAATCGCTCGGCTTGGGGGCGTGCCGTTGCTCACCTTGACAGTGTTTGCGTTCGGGGCGATGATCGCCGAACTCGTCGCAACCCGTCATCACCCGACTGGCCTACGTCGCTCATCAATGTGGATGTCGGCAACGTTGGTCGTGCTCTTCACCTCTGCTCTCGTTGCACCGTCTGGTATCGATCTTGCCCCTGTCTCAGTTGCTGCAGTGCAAGGGGGCGGTCAACAAGGAACAAGTGCCCTTGACGTGCCTTCGATCGNTGTAACCAATGCACATCTCACTGCAAGCCAACTCATCCAAGCAGGCGAGGTCGATATGGTGCTGTGGCCTGAAAATGCGATTGATGTCAATCGGCAACGATTTGCTAGTAGCACTGTCGCAGACCTCGTTCGTGCCGAGGCCTCGCGTCTCAGTGTGCCGTTTGTCGTTGGCGTTACCGAAGATGCTGAGTTTGTCTATGACGTCGAGACCGGCAACTTTGTCAACGCTCAATANGTCGTCATGCCTGATGGANATGTCGTCGACCGATACGTCAAGGTCATCAAAGTGCCGTTTGGGGAGTACATCCCATTTCGATCACTCCTCGAATCTTTGGGTGCCCCGACAGGGCTCATCCCTAAAGATGCGATNTCTGGAACCGGGCCTGCTGTCGTCGACGTCGATGGCGTTGGCACATTTGGAGTCGTGATCTCGTGGGAGGTGTTTTTTGGAAGTCGCGGTCGTGACGCGGTGACCTCGGGGGGCGAGATCATTATCAATCCGACAAACGGGGCGAGTTACACGTGGACAATCGTCCAAAGCCAGCAGGTTGCTTCGAGCAAGCTGAGAGCGGTCGANACCGGTCGATGGGTGATTCAGGTGGCACCCACCGGCTTCTCTGCCACCGTCGATCCCTCTGGCAATGTGCTTGAGCGAAGCGATATCAGTGAACAGATGGTGCTGTATTCGACACCGATGAGACGCTCAGGAACAACTNTCTACACNCGTATTGGTGATGCACCGTTTGCGATTGCTGCGTTANTNCTNGTCATCATCCCGATGATGCTGACTCGACGGTCACTGTCACCGGACCATCGTTCACAATCGACACCTTCATCTCTGTCCTAAATCGGCCGGTTTCAACGCGAAAACCGCNAGCTCGGAGTTGGGCGACGAGGTGGTCGATCAAGGGTTCTGCTACCTCTGGACGAGCAGCGGCAATCCAGCTTGGCCGCCGACCCTTCGANGTATTTCCGTACAGCGTGAATTGCGAAACAATGAGCAGCTCAGCACCAATCTCGGTGGCTGAGAGATTCATCACACCGTCATCGTCATCGAACACTCGAAGATGAGAAATCTTTTCTGCGATGCGTTCNGCATCGGCCGTCGTGTCATCATGCGTCACCCCNANNANNACNCAAAGGCCTCTTCCGATACTGCCCACGCGGTTGCGTGAGTCACCATCGACGACGTCTACCGCTGCCTCTTCGACTCGTTGGATGAGGGCTCTCACCTGCCCAGCCTGCCACGACCTAAAAATTTTCGGCATTCTCCAGGTAATTTCGGCAAGAATATTGACAACTTTCTGAAAGATTCTGTGTTCTTCATGCTCTGGACAGGTGACTATGAAGGACCNCGCCGAGAGACCCACGTATGGACGAACCGATGATCACGAGCGACGGTGCAGTCGACGCCGAACTGGTGTCGTCATACCTTGCCGGCGACAGATCAGCACTTGGTTCGATCTACGACCGCTACGGGCAGTCGCTCTTCGACACCGCAACAGCAATGACGAACAATCGCGACGACGCCTCCGACATGGTGCAGGACGTCTTCGTGCTCGCAGCCGAGCGGCTTGGTCAATTGCGCGACCCATCACGACTGAAACCGTGGCTTTTCGCAATTCTCCGCAACGAGGTCTACCGACGGTCTCGACGACGGTCACGTCAAGCAATCACCGACTTCTCAGCTCCAGAGCATGACGCAATGCTTCCTTCTACGCCCTCCTCTTCCGATGCTGTCGACGATGCACTCGAGGGCGCTGAGCTCGCCGAGCTTGTTCGAGCCGCAGCCTCAGGCCTTGACGCTCGCGATCAACTCGTTCTCGAACTCAGCGTTCGCCAGGGTCTGAGCGGAGACGATCTCGCCGACGCTCTCGGTGTGTCGGCGCAGCAAAGCTACGGACTTGTTCACCGGATGCGCGAACGAACTGAGCGCAGCCTTGGCGCATATTGCGTTGCGCGCCGAGGCCGAAAGGAATGCGACGAACTCGACGCCATCCTCAAAGGGTGGTCGGGTGACTTCACCGTGTTGCTTCGCAAACGAGTCTCACGACATATCGATGTATGCANNACCTGCGAGCGNTCGCGGCGTCGATTTGCTCCTCTCGCNCTTGTTGGTGCGGCACCAGCATTCGCAGCACCGATCGGTCTTCGCTCNTCAATCCTCGAGCGGGTTNCCCTGCTNCATCCCGATANACCGACCGGGGCCGGTGGAGATNGCTCCACATCNTCACATGCAACGACCACCTCGCCAACNACGTCAACATCAANTCGTTCAAATTCTGGAAGCGAATCGGGGACTCAGGCAACGTTTGGGACTGCCGATCCGTCGACNGGCTTTCCGCTNCTGCAGGCCACCAGTCGCATCGGNCGNCGAGCAGCACTCTCGATNATGGGCATNGCGGCTAGCGGGNTNATTTTGGTCGGCGGTTTTGTGTTGNTCGCAGATCGANCGTCTNTTGAACCGATCAACNCAGANGGAGCGCCANCAGGTGAGACATCGNGTGACGATGGGCTACCTCCCNNAACTGNAGAGACCGTCGATGAACCGGTNGAACCGTCNNATTCGGCGCCGTTGCCTGCAACCTCAACAACGGTTGCATCATCGACGTCGACAACTCTGACTCCAACGACCACGACAACCACGACGTCGACAACAACCACGACGTCGACAACGACTACGACGACCACGACAACGACAACCACGCTGCCGTCGAACCAAAGCCCGAGGGGCACAGTGAGCCTGAGTTGTCGAAAGGTGACGTATGGAACCGTTGCCCTTTTCACCCGGTATGACCTGGAAATTACGATGAAGATGACCGATGCCGATGACGACGACATCACCATGAACGTCGACGTGTTCCAATCTGGNGAAACCAATGCTGCGATCGTCATGGGAACCAGTACCGACACTGAGGCGACGGTGAGCGGAGCAGGAACTGCGTTCTTCGCCCACTCAACAACAAGTCCGGCGCCGATTTCACTTCTCGCAAAGGCCACTGACCCTTCGGGTGGGCAACTTACCGAGAGCCTCTCCGTCGACCCTTCAAATAGCTCCGAGTGTCCGACGTAGCACCAACTACCCGCCGGTAGCTTCTGCCGATAGCCTTGCTCGGATGCCGCAGGGTCTTGATCCAAACGGTCCCCTGCGGATCGCCTACCTCACATACCGAGGAAAGCCCCACGTTGGCGGCCAAGGCGTCTACACCCGACATCTCACGAAAGCACTCCTCGATCTCGGACATGAGGTCGAAGTATTCGGCGGCCAGCCCTACCCCGTGCTCGATGAGCGCATCACCCTCACCAAACTGCCAAGCCTCGACCTCTTCAACGACCACTATCCAGGCCGTTTCCCCGCGTTTTGGGAATTCAAAACTCGCGAAGATTTCCTCGAGGTCGGTGTCTTCTCAACCGGTGTGTTCCCCGAACCACTCGCCTTCAGCGCCCGCGTACATCGCCACCTCGCACCGCGCGCTCACGAGTTCGACCTCATCCATGACAACCAATGTCTCGGATGGGGAATCAAGCGACTTGAAAAGATCATCCCTACCGTCGTCACCCTGCACCACCCCATCACACGAGATCGGGCGCTCGAAATGGCAGCTGCGCCAAATTTCTACAAGCGGTGGTCGATTGGCCGTTGGTATTCGTTTGTGAAAATGCANGGAAAGGTNGCAAGCCAAATGCCACGAGTGGTCGTGGTNAGCGAAAATTCAATCAACGACATCCANGCTGACATGGGNGTTGCTCTCGACCGCATGCGANTGGTGCCAGTTGGTGTTGACCCTGAACTCTTCACCCCNCTCCCCCACATCGANCGAAAGCCTGGGCGTCTCATCACCACTGCATCTGCAGATGTCGCCCTGAAAGGCCTCGCATACCTCATCGAGGCGATGGTCGCCTTACGCGAAGAAGGGCGAGACATCTCGCTCACGATCATNGGTCGACCNAAACCAGGCAAAAGTATGGATCTCATCGATCNTTACAACCTTCATCCGCACATTGAATTTGTCTCCGGTGTTAGCGACGAGCGGATCGTTGAGTTGTACGCCGAGGCCGAACTTGCGGTCGTTCCGAGCCTGTACGAAGGCTTTAGCCTCCCCGCCATCGAAGCGATGTGCACCGGCACACCCCTTGTCGCCACCGATGGTGGCGCTCTACCAGAGGTCACCGGTGCAGATGGTGAAACCGTCTTCCGATGCACAGCGGGAAATGTGTCATCACTCGCCACGTCAATTCTGCAGGCTCTTGACCAACCAGAGGCCCGTGCGGCAATCGGGGCTGCTGGCCGACAACGTGTCACCGAACGCTGGTCGTGGCGGCACTGCGCCGAACTCACCGTTGACCAATACCGAGAAGTTCTCGACATGCCCGTCAATCTTGCGAAACTTCAGCGAAACGGACGGCTGTAGATGCTGACGATCAGGTTCGATGAGCTCGGATTGCGACCCGGCGATCGCGTGCTCGATGTCGGGGCTGGTTTCGGTCGTCACGTGTACGAATGCGCGCGTCGAGGTGCACGATCTGTCGCTCTCGACTACGCCGAGGAAGAGGTCGTGCAAACTCGACACACATTGGGAGCGATGTTGGAAGCTGGCGAAATTCCGCCTGAGGGCTCACTGGGGGTTTTGCGTGGCGACGCGACCACACTCCCGTTTGACGACGGCAGTTTCGACGTCGTCATTACCTCTGAAGTTCTCGAACACATCCAAGATGACCGATCGGCTCTCTCAGAAATGGTTCGGGTGTTGCGGCCAGGTGGNCGGTTTGCAGCAACGGTCCCCGCCCAACTTCCNGAAACCATCAATTGGTGGCTGTCAGATGAGTATCACGCTCCAAAAAGCCCCGGAGGACACGTTCGCATCTACAGCGCTACCGAACTGAGAGCGAAACTTCGTTCAGCAGGTCTCGATGTCACCGGCGGACATCGCGCTCATGCACTGCACTCGCCATATTGGTGGCTGAAGTGTGCAGTGGGGGTCAGAAATGATGATCACCCTCTCGTGACGCGCTATCGCAAACTGCTTGAACGTGAAATCACTCATCAACCCACCTCGCTCGCTGTTGCGGAAAAGTTGCTCGCTCCCGTGTTGGGCAAAAGCCGAATCGTGTACGGCACGAAGGTGGTCCCGTGACGGCGAATAAGGGTTTAGTACTTCCTCACCTTCCTGGCGTGATCACTGCCGATGAGGTGGCCGCATCCGCCGCTCATCTNGCGTCGCTACAGCGGCCGTCAGGAATGATTCCCTGGTTCACCAANGGTCATTGCGACCCGTGGAACCATGTTGAATCAGCGATGGCACTTGATATTGCGGGGCGTTCCGCTGAAGCTGAACTCGCCTACGACTGGCTCGCACACGTGCAACGCCCCGACGGNGCCTGGCANAACTATTACGTCGGTGATNNTGATGGTGANCGCTCAATTTCAGAGCGCAAACTCGACACNAANGTATGTGCCTATGTCGCAACCGGAGTTGTACATCACNCTCTATGCGCGCCAAGCGAACACGAACGTGATCGTCGCGCTCAACAACGATGGCCAATGGTCAACGCTGCGCTGTCTTGGGTGCTTGCCCAACGACGAAGCGATGGTCTCGTGCTGTGGGCGGTCGAAGAAGATGACCGTCCATGGGATTACGCACTTCTCACCGGCACGTCGAGTATCCAGCATGCCCTTCGCTGCGGGGCAATACTTGCTGGCTTTTGCGGTGAAGATGCCAGTGAATGGCTGCGGGCAGCAGACCATATGCGCGATGCCATCAATGCCCGGCCCCACGCTTTCGAAGATAAGTCACGTTGGGCGATGGACTGGTACTACCCAGTGCTCACGGGAGCTCTCACAGAATCTGCAGCGACTGCACGACTCGCATCTGGATGGGACACGTTCATCATGGACGGGCTCGGCACTCGTTGTGTGAGCGACGAACCGTGGGTGACGGCCTCAGAAACCGCCGAAACCGCTCTAGCCTTCGCAGCGATTGGAGATGTTGATACCGCCTCTCAACTTCTCTCATGGACTCGAGGTCACCGCCGAGACGATGGTTCCTACTGGACCGGCATCGTGCATCCTGATCGCATTGTATTTCCCGACGGCGAGCACACGTCCTATACCGCAGCGGCTGTTTTGCTCGCAGCCGACAGCATCTGCCAATCGTCACCGGCGAGTTCATTATTCAGGTTTGACCTCGCAAACCCCTTCGATCGCTGAGCGTCCCAAGCCAAAGCGGGCCGCCGCCGTACACTTTTCTCGTGACACGCGCACTTGACTCCACTTTTGCTCGAACTGTTATTTCTGTCTATGCCTGGATTTCCTTCGCTGTTCTCCTCATTGGGCTTGTTCCTATCGTGGCCATCATTCGATTGGTGACGATGCCATTTGATCGTGGTGCCTACTGGGCTGGGTACACCTTTCGATCAGTCGCCCGAATGCACGGCCGTCTCAACCCGCTGTGGACCTTCACCGTTCGGGGTGCTTTCCCCAAGAACCCGCGCCTGCCTTATGTAGTGGTGTCAAATCACGAGAGTTTTGTCGACATGCTCGCAATTTCGCAGATTCCCATTGAAATGAAATGGGTTGCGAAAAGTACGTTCTTCAATCTTCCCTTAGTCGGTTTCCTTCTCATGCTGTCCCGTGACATCAAACTCGTTCGTGGAGCCAAAGGCGCTGGTGCCCGTGTCTACACCGAAGCAGCAGAACGTCTTTCGACCCGNTCATCGGTGATGCTGTTNCCTGAGGGNACAAGNAGNGCTACCGGTGAACTTGGNGAGTTCAAAGATGGTGCATTCAAGATCGCAATTGAAGCTCAAGCACCGATTGTTCCNTTAGTGGTGCACGGAACTCGCNATGCGCTCATCAAGCANGACTGGCGNTTCGGGCGTTGCAANGCAACGGTGCAGNTCCTTGACCCNATTCCAACGGCAGGGATGTCGCTCGNCGATGTTNCTGNNCTGCGCGAACNAGTCCGCGACCTCATCGCAGAGACTAAAGCCGAACTCGCATCTGCCGCCTAAGCCATGTTTCAGACCCCAATACGCGCGCTCGCCACCCTTCGGCTGCGCGTACCACCGGTAATTTTTGCCGCATCGGCCGTCAGCACCCTGGTCTTTATTGCGACGCCATTTCTCATTACAGGCCTTTCCCAACAAGGCAACATCAATGTGAACCGCGTTGGACTCATCTCGAGCACTCAACTCTTGGGTTTCGTGATTGGTTCATGGGGGTCGGGCAGAGTGTTTCGCCCACGCCGCAAACTGCTGGTGGCTGCCGTGCTACTCGGCGTCATCGCAAATGTTGCTTCAGGTCTTGTCGAGTTCTGGCCTCTTGTCGGCTTCCGGTTTGTGAACGGAATTGCGCTCGGCACCATCGCATGGCTNGCGTGGGCCGAAGTCTTCGGTGATGATTCGAGAACTGGCGACATCGCAGTCATCGGACCCATCGTTGGCACCATCGGCTCACCAGCAGTCGGGATGTTTCTCGACCGATTCGGTACTGACACGTTGTTCATCGCGCTCGGTGTCCTCCACCTTGTGCCGCTGCTCTTCGTGCATACCAGTCGCTTGACCTCGGGTGAACGAGTTCGTCATGAACGACATCGGCCGACTCGATCGGCACTTCTCGCAATGCTTGCTCTCGGCTGTTTCACCCTTGGCGGCAGTTCGGTCTTCGTGTTTTCGAACAGCGTCGGGCGAGGCAATGTCGGTATGTCGGCCCTACTTGTTTCGCTCGTCTACTCGTGTAATGCAATTGCGGGCATTCCATCGTCTCGCTATTCAGGTCAACGTAAATACGCTGGTCTCTGGATTCTTGCGACGGCGGCGTGCGCTATCACTCTCGGCTTCGCTCATCATCCGATCGCATTTGCGCTCGCAGTGACATCGTGGGGATTTTTCTTCTGGATGGCGGTTCCGGCTTGTTTCTCAGTGCTCGCTTCACATTCGAAATACCCGGCAGAAAGAGCCGGTGACGCGCAGGCCTACATGGCTGGGGGCCGAGTCATTGGACCGCTCATCGGAGGAACAATGTTTGTGGTGAGCCCCCAGCTACTGGGCCTTGTCGGAGCAGCAATCATGATCATGGCTGCCGTAACGTTCATTGTCCTCGAGCGCCGTCAGGGACCCTTACTGGCGGCGTAACAGTCGTAACGACCCTGTTACGCCGATCTCCACGAATGCTCCAGAGTCGAGTGCCGGGCGGTAAATCTCATCGTGTGGGGCTTGGCCACCATCNGCTGGGTCAGNGAACACGTCATGAATGGCAAGCACCCCACCTTGGGCTACGTGATGCNCCCACGAGCGATAGTCGGNTGCNGCGTGCTCNNCGCCNTGCCCTCCGTCGATGAACAACATTGCGATCTCTGTAGACCACACCGTTGCGACTTGCGGTGACGCGCCAATAACTGCGATCACAGTGTCTTCTAATTCAGCGTCCCATAACGCTCGCCTCAGAAATGGCANCGTATCCATCTTGTTGATTCGCTGATCCACAACTTCGGGGTCGTGGTGCTCCCAGCCGGCTTGGGTTTCTTCAGAACCTCGATGATGGTCGACCGTAACGACCACACGACCCGCATCTTGGGCAGCCGCGCCAAGCCAGATAGTTGAGCGGCCGCAATACGAACCGATTTCAACAATTGGTCCTTCAACCGACGATCGACAGATGTCTNNCGCNGCGCGAAAGAGAGCTCCCCCNTCNTCATCGGGCATGAATCCCTTTGTTTCNGCCAACACTCGCCGCTTCTCNTCATCTAATTGCACNGAAGCAGGCTATGTGATGGAAGAATGGAGNTGTGCAGGAAGCACTCGACGATCTCATTTCTCTTCTNGACCTCGAACCCATCGAGGTCAACCTGTTTCGCGGTCTGTCTCCTGACGANGATCGGCAACGAGTNTTTGGTGGACAGGTAGCCGGCCAAGCTCTGGTTGCAGCGGCACGGACGATTGAGGAACCTGGGCGGCTCGTGCATTCACTCCATGCCTACTTCCTTCGCCCGGGAGACCCGAAAGTGCCCATCGTGTACGAGGTTGACCGAATCCGTGACGGCAAAAGTTTCTCAACTCGCCGTGTCGTGGCAATCCAACACGGTCGAGCAATTTTTAACCTTCAAGCCAGTTTCCACGATCAAGAACCGGGGCTTGATCACCAAAACGCTGCCCCTCTTGACGTGCCAGCGCCGGAGACCTTGCCGAACTTTCAAGAGCGTATGGCGCCGTACAAAGACGAAATTGGTCCAATGTATGACACACCGCGTCCCATTGATGTGCGCTATGTGAACGGTGATCCGATGTCTCGGGGTAGCCAACCGACGAATGGGCAAAAGGTGTGGATGCGAGCTANCGGCAGTTTGCCGTCAGACCCGACACTGCACGCCTGCATCGTCACCTATGCAAGCGATATGACGTTGCTCGACACGACATTGCTTCCACATGGCCGCAACTGGTTTGACGGCGTACAAATGGCGTCTCTCGATCATGCGATGTGGTTCCACCGACCATTCAGAGCTGATGATTGGTTGCTCTACGAACAGCACGCAATTTCATCGTCAAGTGCGCGCGGGCTTGCTGCTGGCTCGATCTACAACGCCGAGGGTCACCTCGCCATCAACGTTGTTCAAGAAGGCCTCATCAGACTCGAACGATGATCGTTCGAGCCGTCACGACGATTGTCCTTGCTGCCGCCATCGGGGCATGTGGGTCGTCGGTTGAAACGTCGGTGACAAACCCGACCATCTCGGGAGCTGTCACGACGTCTGATGTGACGTCTCTGCCGCGGCAGCCAGAAACAACCACAACCACCGCCACAACCGGTAATGAAGAGACCAACCGCCCAGCTGCTCCCTCTTCAATTCATCCGTCGGTCAGATTTGCCACCACTCATTCACTCGCCCCACTGAGTGACACCGTTGCTGATCACCGCGACCAACGCCTGCTCGCCGTCACGCAGGGTGGAACGATCCATGATCTCGGCCACGACGATCTGCCAAAGGTTCTCGATATCACTCACCTCACTCGCCAAAACGGTGAGCAGGGCTTGCTCGGAGCAGTGCTCTCTCACGATGGTGAAATGATGTATCTCAACTTCACCTCGACCGAAGAGCAGCAATCGGGTGACACAGTTATCGCTGCAATACCTCGAGCACCCGATGGCTCGTTTGCCTCTGATGACCTCATCACGATCATGACGATCGCCCAACCATACGGGAACCACAATGGGGGTGACCTCGAGATTCTCGACGACGACAGCCTGCTGATTGCCGTAGGCGATGGAGGCTCTGGAGGCGATCCCCAGCGGCACTCCCACGTCCTCGACGACCCTCTCGGAAAGCTACTGAGGATTCAACCACTTTCAGATGGTGGTTACCGAATTCCGGTCGATAACCCCTATGTCGATGGTGCCCTTGGTGAGGTGTGGTCGAGTGGTCTCCGGAATCCTTGGCGCATCGACGTTGACCCTCTGACCGCCGATCTTTGGATCGCAGATGTAGGTCAAAATGAACATGAAGAAATCAATCGGGTCACTGCAGATACCAACCTTGTAGGCGGGCGCGGGGTCGACTTCGGTTGGAGTTCATTTGAGGGTTACGCCCCCTTCAACGATGACGTGTCTCCTGATGAGCGTTCCATCCTGGCCGAACCGGTCTACACCTACCCTCACATCGATGGGGCATGCTCCGTTACCGGCGGTGTCGTCTACCGGGGAGATCTCATCGAAGATCTGTGGGGCTGGTACGTGTTCGGAGACTTTTGCACCGGCGTTATTAGTGCGTACAACTACGTCTCGCAATCAACTGTCGAACTTGGGATTGTCGCAATGCCGACGTCAATCGAGCGAGACCACCGCGGAGAGATCGTCATCGCAACCGCAACCGGCGATGTCGTCAGCGTCGTGCGCCCATGAACATGCCTTTAAGGGCGTCGTAGTGCTCAATCACGTGGCCAGCACCAAGAACGACCGCTTCAAGAGGAACGTTTGACATCCGCACCGGAACCTCGGTTTCTCGTTCAATCCGTGCGGCAAGCCCGCGCAATAGACCGCCTCCGCCGACGAGATACATACCCCGCACCAAAAAGTCTTGAGAAAGTTCAGGAGGGGCTTTTGCGAGACATCGCACCACCGACGCAACGATTGACGACACCGGATCTTCGATCGCTTCTCGAATTTCTTCCGGCGTGAGCACCACCGTCTTCGGCAACCCCGACATAAGGTCGCGTCCGCGCACCTCGGCGGTGGCCTCGTCGACGGTCTCCGCTGCGGAGCCGATCGCAATCTTGATCTCTTCTGCAGTTCGTTCTCCGATGGCAATACCATGCTCGCGCCTGATGTGGTTCTGAATAGCGGCATCAATGTCGAATGAACCAACCCGAACGGCTTCAAGGGCAACAATGCCTCCGAGAGAGATCACTGCGGTTTCGCTCGTGCCCCCACCGATGTCGATCACCATGTTTCCAACAGGTTCGTCGATCGGGAGATCGGCCCCAATTGCGGCAGCCATTGGTTGCTCGATCAGGTTCGCGTCGGCCGCACCAGCACGACGTGCAGCGTCGGTGACCGCTCGTCGCTCAACCTCGGTGATTGCTGATGGCACGCAAATGACAACCTTTGGTCTCGTGAACCTGCTCACACCAACCCGCTGCAGCAACAGACGAATCATTCGTTCAGTAATTTCAAAGTCGGTGATTGCGCCTCCGCGAAGAGGCCGCACCGCAACGATGTAACCCGGTGTACGGCCGATCATCTGCCATGCCTCGCGACCGGTCGCAAGCACTTCGCCAGTCTGCCGGTTCAGCGCAATCACTGAGGGCTCGTTCAACACGATGCCCTTACCTTTCATATACACCAGGGTGTTTGCGGTACCGAGGTCAATCGCAAGGTCACGAGCCACTGGATTCACCCTCTTCGTCTTCAGATGACTCGTCAGAAATCTGACGAACCCGTTCGGTCACGTTCTTGCGGGCATCGGACGACAGTGCATTGATCTGCCGGCGAAAGTCAGATACTGCGTCGTCACTTCGCTTCGTTCGACGGATAATCAACAACAGCGCAAGAGCGGCAATTGCTATTGCGATGATGAGGAGCGGCATGTCAGTTCGGCTCCGATGCAATATCGCTAGGCCGCTCGATCGGAGATGCTCCGGTTCCCCAATCAGAGCCTTCTGACCACTCTTCATGCTTCCAAATGGGAGAGGAAACCTTGAGCGCATCAATCGCAAACCGGGCTGCTTCAAATGCGACTGGACGATGAGGGGATGACACGGCAACAATCACCGACACCTCGCACAACTCGAGGCGGCCAATGCGATGCCAAATCAGCACTCGACCAACGTCGGGCCAACGATTGCGCAGTTCGTCAGCGATTGCTGCGAATGAATCAATCGTCTTTTCTTCGTACGCCTCATAGGTCAGGGCGACGACATCATCTCGGCCGTCTGCATGATCTCGCACGGTTCCTGAGAACAACGTGACCGCTCCACACTCTGGTCTGACCGCCCAGTCATGGGCTTCGCCGGCATTCAACACAGCGGACGTGACGTCAAACCAGTTGTCGTCACGTTCGGGAGCCTGCACATTTGCATCGTAGTACCCAAGGCGTGCCATGACTGCAGATTCGGCTGAACAGTTACTACAGTCGACTATTCGTGGATCTTGTTCCCCCACCTCACGAGCGCGAATGGCGTCATCCGGCCGAGATCTCAGCCGAGCACCGCATCGTGTTCGCTGCTGAGCCGCCGAGCCGACGACTTCGAATTTCTGCTCTCATCACCGGGGTGATCGCTGTGACCGCTGCGGTCGTTGCGGCAGTCATCGTGAGTGCAATGGGCTAACGCTGGCGTCGGTGATGAAACGCCCGAACACCGGTCAGGACGATTGCAGAAACCGCAATGACGACGCCGACAACAACTCCACCAAGCGCAAGTTCCTGACGTCGTTTGGGTGTGATCGATGCCCACCAAGGGCTCTCGGTGCCTTCAACGAATGTCTGTTCGTTCGTAACCGATGAGGTCCAACCGAGCGATTTCAATCGATCGTTGGCCACCACCCAACTGGTTGTCGTGTACGGCCCCAAACCTGGCGGGATCGGTCCACGTTGAAACCTCCACTGCAGAGCCCATAGCTGCTCACGAACCCATCGAGGAACGGGGATCTGCCAGCGGCGCCCGAGAAGGGCTCGTACCCGATCTCCAGGAACCCAACCATCTGGTGCGACATTGACAACTCCGCCATATTCAGACACGACCACTGTTTCAATAGCGGCAGCGAGATCGTCGATGTGCAGAAACTGTGCGGGCGGCTCCTCATCACCAAGTCGGCGACCAGACCCTGCTGCGAGGGCCCTTGCGAGCGATGATGAGGCTCCAAGGCCCATCGTCACCGTTGGGCGAAGCACTGCCACCGATCGGTCGTCAGATCCCCGTCGCCATCGATCGAGAACATGTTCAACTGATGAGAGCTGGCGAGCAAATACGAATGAGGCCTCGGGCCGAATGACTTCATCTTCGGTAATGGGAATACGACTATTTGCGTGAGGTCCATATACGAGCGACGACGACAACATCACTACCCGGTGGGCATTCACGCGCCGCACTTCTTCCATTAACGCTTCGCCTTCAACGGTCGCACTTGAACGGCGACGGGCTAATCCGTCGTGATCACCAACACGAAGATCGACGATGACATCGGCAACTCCTGCGTCGAGCGGCACGATTTCAACGTCCGCGTTCGCGAGTAATCGATCGATGACCCGATGCGAAAGAGTGGT
Source organism: Acidimicrobiaceae bacterium (assembly GCA_002727235.1). GTDB lineage: Bacteria > Actinomycetota > Acidimicrobiia > Acidimicrobiales > Ilumatobacteraceae > Casp-actino5. Next base: position 131,402 of record PBWL01000003.1, on the reverse strand, counting down.
CGCTCCTTCACGAACAAGTACCTTCATCGTCACCTCGGCGACGTTACCTGCCCGAGAAGTGCCTAGCATCAGAGGTATGGCCAATACTCCTGAGCCAAACTCAGAAGATCCCTTTAGCGGAATTCCATTCCTTGGCGATATTGCGAAAGCAATGTCGGGGCAGGGGCCGATCAATTGGGATGCTGCACGCCAATTCGCTCTCCTCGGAGCGACTGGTGGGGAGCAGGAACCGAATGTAGACCCAGCGTCTCGCATGGCCCTCGAGGCGCTTGTGCCGATCGCACGTATGCATGTCGGTGACCTCACCGGAGCCGATCTCTCGACCACCGATGTCGTCACGTGCAGTCGTTCGCAATGGGCTGCTGACACCCTCGATTCGTATCGCCCGCTCTTCACCGATCTTGCCACGGCTCTCAGTGGTGCAACCGGGGTCGAAGAGGATGCAACCGACCCTATGGCCCAGATGATGGCTGGTCTGTCGAAAATGATGGCGCCGGCGATGCTCGGAATGGCGGTCGGTTCGATGACCGGTGATCTTGCTCAACGCTGTTTCGGAGTTCACGACCTGCCAATTCCGCGGATTGACCAGCGACTGAAACTCATCGGTGCGAACATCGATGCGTTTGCGGCCCAGTGGGAAATCCCACTTGATGAAGTACGGCTTTGGGTACTCGCACATGAATTTGCAGGCCAGGCAGTGCTGAGTTCACCGAACTTCGCAACCCCGCTCTCGGCAATGGTCCGTCAATATGTAGCTGCGTTCCGACCTGACCCTGACGCGGTGATCGAAAAGCTCGGCGGGCTCGACCCAACCTCGGCAGACCCGATGGAAGCCATCCAGCAAACCCTTGGTGATCCGTCGATTCTGTTGGGGGCCGTGAGCTCAGAGGAGCAGCGTGAAATGGAGCCGCGGCTTGATGCCGCTGTTGCGGCGGTTGTTGGCTTCACCGATTGGATAGTCGATGCGGTGTCTGTCCGAGTGGTCGGAGGTTCTGCGCTTCGAATTGCAGAGGCGGTTCGTCGCCAACGCGTTGAGCAATCTCCTTCCGATGTGTTTGTTCATCGCCTGCTCGGCATTCGACTCGATGAGGAACAAGTTCGTAGCGGCAAACAATTCGTGCAGGGCGTTGTTGATCGGGTCGGTGACGATGCAGCGATTGCGATGTTGCTCACTGGCAATGATCGCTGCCCAACACCGAGCGAAATCGCTGCGCCTGGCCTGTGGATTGCACGGGTCAGTGAGTCGTAATGGTCACATCTGACGTCAACGGCCTGGCACCGGCAACGTACGACACGAGCGCCGCAACGAGAACGGCCGCAAGATAAGCAATGCCCACCGTTCCTGACATCTCAACGAGAATGGGTACCGCTGCGCCGGCCACCCATCCGAATTGGAATCGTGTCTCAAACCACGCAAATGTCGCTGCTCGACTTCGCTCTGCCACATCGCGCTGGACGATTGATTCGAATGCCAATCGGCCAATGCTCCCAGAAAAGTTGACCACCACAGAAAGCACGACACCAACCAAGTAGCCGCCAACAAATACTGCTCCCCCGGCTGCAATCGCAGGAAGAGCAAGCGCCGCCGCGAGCATTTTCTCAACCTCGGTCTTTCGGCGAAGCCAAGGCCCCACCGTGTTGCCAACGAACGGAGCAAGAGCGCCAAGTCCAACCGCAGCTGCGAGCCACAGCGGTGATGCGGCGCTCGACCGAAACCAGAGCGCAACCTGAAACAAGGTGAATCCTTGAGCAAATCGAAGCACGGTCATTGCGATCCATCCGACATGCACATCAGAACTTTTCACGCCACGCTCCGTCAGCGGTTCACTCGCTGAGCGATTCGCATGCGCTTGAGGGAGTCGTGTGGCGAGGACCGCTGCTGCGACAAAGAACACCGCTCCGTAAAACAGCGTGGCTCCCGTTCCGAGCAACTGTTGGATGCCAGCCGCCGGCACAACCGCAAATGCTCCGGTCAGCGTCGCAATACGGCCAAGTTTTGAGTTTGCTTCCACGAGATCGCTTGCATTTCGAACAACTGACGGCACGATCGCTTGTTTTGTCACTGCATACGTCTTCTGCAGCACAAGAGCCGCAAAGACAAACGGGAATAGGGCTATCCCGTCTGCGGTGAAAATCATGCCGATCTGAACCCCGACACGAGAGATTGCAAGGCCGACCACCATCGCCCGTCGCCCACCACGAAGTCGGTCGATCATCGGGCCCAACTTGGCGTTCACCATCAGAAATGGTGCGAACCCGACAAGCAAAAACGCCAGCAACCGTGAGCGCGCCGCGTCAAGATCAACATCAAAAAAGAATGAATCGGCAAGCGCAAGCACCATCGATGCTTCACCGGCGGTCATCACCGCATGGGTGATCGCTAGTGACTGAAACCGGCTGTGTTGCCGTCGTGCGGGCACAGCCATCATCGTAGACAGCGGCTACTCGTTACGTCGCAGGGCGTTCGAATTTGTACCCGAGGCCACGAACGGTGACGATTTTTGACGGGTTCGCCGGGTCGCTTTCGATCTTTGCTCGCACCCTTTTGACGTGGACGTCAAGGGTTTTGGTGTCACCGTAATAATCAGATCCCCAGACGCGATCGATCAGAAGCTCGCGCGTCATGACCTGGCCAACGTTCATCATCAGTAGGCGCAATACGTCAAATTCTTTGAGCGGCATCGCAACACTTTCACCGCGAACTGTCACCGTGTGTTCGGCCTCGTTGAGTTCAATATCTCCCACAACAACCGAGGTCGCCGTTGGTCGGGGGACCTCTCCGGTGATGTCACCAGCATTGCGCCGAAGGGCCGCTCTGATTCGTGCGACCAGTTCTCGAATTCGGTAGGGCTTCGCAACGTAATCATCTGCTCCGACTTCGAGACCCACAACGGTGTCTATCTCACTCGACTTCGCAGTCACCATGATGATCGGAATCGTGCTTTTCTGCCGGAGCTGACGACACACTTCGATGCCAGTCACTCGCGGCAACATGACGTCTAACAGAACCAGATCTGGGTTGACCTCATCGAACTTCTCGAGGGCTTCAAAACCATCTCGCGCAACGCTGACCGTGAACCCCTCTCGAGCAAGGCCCACCTCAAGAGCATCAACGAAAGACTCTTCATCTTCGATCACGAAAATATGTGCTTCACTCATGCTTCTGCCTTCATAGGAAAGAGCAAACGAAAGCAACTGCCTTCGCCCTCTGTCGAGGTCACCTGGACGGTTCCACCGTGATTCGTCACGACGTGACGAACGATCGCGAGTCCGAGACCTGTTCCCCCGGTTCCCCGACTTCTTGCCTTGTCGACCCGATAGAAGCGCTCAAAGATTCGGTCAAGGTCGCTACTCGGAATACCGACACCGCTATCGCACACCTCGATCGTTGTGTCTTCCGCATCGGCAACTGATCGGAGAGTAACGACGCCCTCATCAAGTGAGTACTTCACTGCGTTATCAACAAGATTGCCGAGTGCTGATGCAATCTGTTGGCGATCACCAGTGACGTGTGCTGATGGGCTCGCTTCAACCACAATCTTGATTCGGCGCTGTCGAGATGCCTCGTCATATCTCGCCTTCACTGCCAACAGCAGTTCTTCCACATTGATGTCTTCGGTGTTCTCGCTGATGGATTGCTCGGTCTGAGAGAGCTCGAGGAGGTCATCGATCGTCTTCGCTGCTCGCTCTGACTCTGTGAGCATCCGTCCCGTCAAACGCTCGATAGTTGCGGGATCTGTTTCTCCCATCAATGCCTCGGCAAGCACCGCAACAGCCCCGACAGGCGTCTTCAGTTCGTGGCTGATGTTGGCAATAAAGTCAGTTCTCATTGAATCAGCACGGGATTTTTCTGTCACATCAATGAGAACTGCATATGCACCACTCCCATTCAACTTGGCAGCGTGCAACTCGCAGATCAATGGGGGTGGTCCACCGAACGTCAGCGTCTCGCTTACCTCCACACCATTGAGAGCCTTCTGAAGAGCACCGTCAACTGCGTCATCCAACAGCAACGCAGTTGACCCGGAGGCGAGCCCGACAAGCGCTCGATTCTTCGTCGTCTTGCGCATATCTAGATCGACGATGGCAAGAGGAATTGGGAGTGTGTCTACAACATCGACCTCCGAATTCGCCGCTTGAGGTGGCTCATCAACCTGAGCAGCAACCTGCTCTTTTGGTCGTGTGAACATGCCGTTAAGGAAAAAACCAACTCCGCCTGCGAGTCCAGCAACCAACACGACAATGAGAGTGTTCATCAATCTCTAAGGTCAGTCAGATCCGGTCGGTCCAAATGGGGATCCCACTTCCTCACTCAATTCACGGTCAGAGACGTGAAGTTCAGGAAACGTTCCTTCCTCAATAAATCTGACCCGACTGGCGAGGTTCACCGCGTGATCGCCCAATCGTTCGTAGAAACGGGCGACAAGTGTCAATTGCACTGCCACTTGGAGTTCGATTGTTTGAGCGGAATGGCTTTCGATGATCTGCTGAAGAAACTGGCGTTGCAAATTGTCGAGCAGTTCATCGATATCGCCAAGCGCTGCGGATTCCATTGCATCTCGATTGACATAGGAGTTCACCGCCTTGCGGTACTCCTTTGCCGCTTGGTCGCCCAGTTTCTGAATGAGCCCCCTCAACTTCGGATCCATCTCGTAGCCATGGATTCGGCGAGAGGCCTTGCANATATTGCAGGCAAGGTCAGCCGACCGTTCCATATCGGCAATAATTTTCAGTGCCGAGGTCACCTCTCGCAGATCTCCTGCCACAGGTGACTGAAGTGCAAGCACTTTCAAAATGAGCTCTTCGGTTTCGAGTACTCGATCGTCAATATCTTTGTCAGCTCGAATGACAACTTCTGCGGCTTTGAGATCATTCGACAACATGATGTCAGTTACTCGTGGAATCAATTCGACGATGTACGCCCCTACCGTCGACACCTGCTTGCGAATTCGATCAAGATCATCCTGGAAACCTTGCCGTAGTTCACTCATCAGCCGTACCTTCCCGTGACGTAATCGGATGTTGCTTTCTCTTGTGGGTTCGAGAACACCTTTTCGGTGAGATCCATCTCCACAATGTGACCCGGCTGTCCCGGGCCATCGATATTGAAGAACGCGGTGCGTTCGCTCACACGGGCGGCCTGTTGCATGTTGTGCGTCACAATCACGATGGTGAATTGGTCTTTGAGTTGCTCCATAAGTGCTTCAATAGCCATCGTCGAGATGGGGTCAAGCGCTGAACATGGCTCATCCATCAACAACACTTCTGGTTCAACCGCAATCGCCCTCGCTATGCACAGCCGCTGCTGCTGACCACCTGAGAGACCTGATCCCGGATTGTCAAGGCGATCTTTGACTTCATCCCAAAGGTTTGCGCCGGTGAGCGAGCGTTCAACGATCTCATCTGCCTCAGACTTGCTGAGACGATTGGCATTAAGCCTCATTCCGGCAAGCACGTTTTCGTAAATCGACATGGTAGGGAACGGGTTTGGACGTTGGAAGACCATCCCAATTCGCCGGCGCACCGTCACTGGGTCAACATCTAGTCCGTATATATCCTCACCATTCAGTTTCACAACCCCCTCGACACGGGCTTTCGGGATGACCTCGTGCATGCGATTCAGTGACCGCAAAAACGTCGACTTTCCGCACCCCGATGGGCCAATCAGAGCGGTGATCGAACGGGGTGCGATCTCCATCGTCACATCACGAACAGCAAGAAACTTGTCGTAATAGATGTTCAACTTGTCGACGGCTATTACTGGCTCCACGCTCGTAACCTCCGAGTGAGTTACGCCGGCGGTCTGTNCCGGCATGTCGAATTCGCTGTCTGCAGTCATTTGAGTCCCTTCGGCTTCAATACGTGCGACATAATTCGAGCGGCCGTGAAGAGAACGGCAACGATTACNACGAGCATCAGCGCTGCGCCCCATGCGCGGGCAATTCCTGTTTCTGGGGGTACCCCGGGCTGCACATATTCGTAATACGAAAACACTGGAAGCGTCGTCATTCTGCCACTGAAAGGGTTGAGGTTGATGTCTTGGGCCACACCTGCCGTCACGAGCAGCGGCGCCGTCTCGCCAATGACACGTGCGACAGCAAGCGTGACACCGGTGAGAATTCCCGCTATTGAAGTGGGAAGAACAACTTTCAGGATCGTCCGCCATTTCGCCACCCCAAGAGCGAGTGAGGCTTCACGAAGCTCGTTCGGTACAAGTCGAAGCATCTCCTCAGATGAACGCACGACCACCGGCGTCATGAGCAGCGACAAGGCAACCCCGCCCGAGAGACCAGAGCGCGTACCTGGACCTAAAAACAACTCAAACAGCGCATAGGCGAACAAGCCGGCAACGATTGATGGAATACCGGTCATCACATCAACCATTCGAGTGACGGCGCCTGCAAGTTTTCCTTTGCCGTATTCGACGAGATAAATCGCTGTCAACAGCCCGAGCGGCACAGAGATGATTGCAGCGATTGCGGTGATAATCAGCGTTCCCACCATTGCGTGGAGGGCGCCTCCAACCGCTGCTCCCTCCATTTGAGCCAGCATGTCCTCGGGGGTGATCCGCATACTGCCGGTAAAAAACTTGCGATCAAATCGTGATGCACCCTCGGCAATCACTTTCCAGAACACAGAGATAAGCGGAATTGTCACCGTCGTAAATGCGATAGTCATCACCGTGCGCATTGCTCGATCGGTTGCTTGGCGGCGATCTTCGATCACTCGCGACGCAATGGTGACCAGCAAGAGATAAAGATGGGCGGCAGCAATGGCCATCCATCCCCATTTGAAACCACCGATCGAGTACACGCCAACGACACCAACTGCGATAGAGAACACACAAATTGCGAACGGAATTGCGCGGTGCATCTTTCCGGTCGCCAATGACGACACTTGACTCTGCGGCGGACTCATCGTTGCGGTCATCCTGCCGCTCCAGAGAACCCAGAATTTGCGACGCGACGCGCAAGCATGTTGACACCAAACGAGAGAAGAAACAGCACAAGGCCGGTGGCGATGAGTCGGTTGACGTCAAGCCCGTATGCCTCAGGGAATTTCAACGCAATGTTTGACGCAATGGTGTTCGAATTCTGATTGGTGAGAATGCTCCAGAAATACCCGTCACTCGGCGACAAGATAATGGCCACTGCCATCGTTTCGCCGAGGGCTCGGCCTAAGCCAAGCATGGCGCCACTAATCACCCCAGACCGACCGTAGGGAATGACAGCTTGGCGGATCATCTCCCACTTGGTTGCACCCAGTGCCAGCGACGCTTCCTCATGCAAACGAGGAGTCTGCAAAAAAACCTCACGGGAAATTGCAGTAATGATCGGGAGAATCATCATCGCCAGCACAATGCCAGCGGTCAACATCGTGCGGCCGCTTGTCGACGCAGTACCGGAAAAGAACGGAATAAAGCTCAGATTGTCGTTCGCCCACGGGTACACGTTCTTCGAGAGCAACGGCGCAACGACGGTGATACCCCAAATTCCGAAGACGACGCTCGGTATCGCTGCAAGAAGATCGACCACGTAGCCAAGTGTTTGCGCAAGTCGACGTGGCGCGTAGTGGCTGATGAAAAGCGCAACTGCGAATGCGAGAGGTGTAGCGATGAGTAACGCAAGCGATGCGGCGTACACCGTTCCGAAGACGAGCGGCCCAACATATTCGACGAAATTGTCGCTACCCGACATTCCCTCGATGTCACCGAACATTCCAGACCAGCCGACAACCGTAAGGAAGAACGCAACTCCTGACAGGAGTAAGAGAATGGTTGCTGCCGAGGCCTGCGAGAGGGAGGAGAACAGTCGATCAGGAACCGACGTCGGAGCCTTTTTTATTTTTTCCTGGGCTACAGGTTGGGACACGAGTGTTGCTTCTCCGAAAAAGACGGGCGACCACATACTAAACGGCCACCGGGGCGGGGACGTCGTCCCCACCCCGGTGAGCTTTAGTGAATTACTCCACCAATAGGGAGATCAGCTTGCAACGCTGATGGCTGCGATTGACTTCGCAATTTCAGCCTGCACCTCGGCCGAAATTGGAGCCGAGCCAGCAGAGGCTGCTGAAGCTGCTTGACCAACATCTGATCCGACGAACGTCATGAATGCCTTCACCAAATCAACCGTTTCCTGGTCCTCGTACTCGAGGCACACGATGTGGTACGAGACAAGTGCGATCGGGTAAGTGTCAGCAGAATCAGGCGTACGGTTTACCTCAATCTTGAAGTCGTACTCATTACGTCCACCGGTGCGCTCTGATGAATCGACGATGCGACCCGCAGCTTCCGGTGAAAATTCGACGAACGAACCGGCAACTCCGACAGCTGCGGCAGGTAGGTCACCAATCTGTGATGCGTCTGCGTAACCAATTGAGCCTTCACCAGCGGCAACTGCAGCAACAACACCTGCGGTCTGCGGACCACCTTCGCCACCACCTGGGCCGTCAGCATCCCACGCTTCAATAGCGCCATAGGTCCACACGTCTGGAGCAGCTTGACCCATGTAATCGGTGAAGTTCTCGGTTGTGCCTGACTCATCTGCGCGGTGCACAGGGTTGATTGCCAAATCTGGAAGATCGAGACCTGGGTTGTCAGCAGCGATCGCTGGGTCGGTCCAGTTTGTGATCGTGTTGGCAAAAATGCCCGCAATCACCTCCGCTGACAGGTTAAGCGTCTCACCTGCAATTGACGGCAAGTTGTACGGAATCGCAATTGGCGAAATGTAATGAGGGAGGTTGATGGCGCCAAGATCGCCTGCACACACTTCTTTTGATGCCTCCCACTCCTCGTCTTTGAGTGCAGCGTCAGACCCGGCGAAATCTGAGCCTCCGCCGAGGAACTGCTTGCGGCCGCCACCTGAACCGATGGGGTCGTACTCAACGGTTGCGTTCGGTGCGACTGATTGGAAGCCCACCTGCCATCCGAGCATGCCTGCCTTTTGCGATGATGCACCTGCNCCGATCAGCGTTCCCGAGACGGNTGCATANTCNATGCCNCCATCGTCTTCGGCTGCNGGCTCTTCGGCTGCGGGCTCTTCGGCTGGCGCATCGGCAGTGTCGGTGTCGCTACCGCATGCGGCGAGCGCGAACGACGCTGCTGCGAGAAGAGCGACAACACGCTGTGAGTATCGTTTCACGTATTTCTCCATTCAAATGTTCACGAGGAAAGCAACGAGCGAACTGCACGTTGCGGAGAGAACGTTAAAAACCCCAAATGAACACGACCCTGAAGAGGGGTGAACTTCAGGTGAACAACTCCCGAATCAGTTGCGGGATAAACGAGCTACCGGGGACGCTGTCGATCGGCTGCCCAACGGTAGAGCTCTCGCTGGGCATCGTTTGATCCGCCTGCCCGTGTCCATGACCCGTCGACGCCCTGAACCCAGTGAGTGACATCATCAGAGAGATCAAACTCAAAGACCTGGTCGAGCCACTCTCGATGTTTGGGGTGCTGAATTGGCACCAACACTTCAACTCGCCGCTCAAGATTTCGCGGCATGAGATCGGCGGACCCTATGAGATATAACGGGCCACCATCGTCGCCACCGTGCGCAAACCGGTAGATACGACTGTGCTCGAGGTATCTGCCGAGGATACTTCGCACGGAGATGTTGTCACTCAGACCGTCAACACCGGGGCGTATACAGGAGATGCCACGAACGATCAGTTGAGTCGAAACACCTGCGCCACTCGCTCGATAGAGCGCGTCGATCATCACCGGATCGGCGANCGCATTGCACTTCATNGAAATNGCNCCCTCCGAACCAAACTCCATTTCNCGTTCAATNAGNTCGATGAGTTGCGGTCGCAAACCCTCCGGAGCGACCAGCAGCGACTGGTAATCGCTATTTCGGCTGAACCCGGTGAGATGGTTGAAGAGTTGTACGACATCGTCGCCGATGGCGTCATCGCTTGTGATGTATCCAATGTCTTCGTAGTGCCGGGCTGACCGGGAGTTGTAATTACCCGTCCCGATATGGCAATAACGACGCAAGCGTTCGCCATCGTCGCGCACCACGAGCACCACCTTCGAGTGGGTCTTGAGCCCGACCATGCCATATGCGACGTGAACCCCAGCACGTTCAAGACGTCGCGCCCACAGCACGTTATTTTCCTCATCGAAGCGAGCTTTGATTTCGACGAGAACAGCAACTTGCACGCCCCGCTCAGCCGCCCGAATAAGACTTCGCAGGATCGGACTGTCACCACCTGCTCGATACAGCGTCATTTTGATGGTCTGGACCGAGGGGTCATCTGCAGCCTGAGCAATAAAGGCCTCGACACTGCTGGCAAAGCTTTCGTACGGGTGGTGAATCAGTAATGCTCGATCGTCTACCACGTCAAACAATGACCGATCGTTGTCCTCAGCGACATTGATACGACCTGCGGTGACCGGCACCCACGGCTTGAATTTGAGGTCTGGCCGATTGAGGTCAATGAGTTGGCTGAGGCAGGTCAGGTCAAGGAACGTCGAGTGTGTGCTGACGTTGCGAGGATCGATCTCGAGTTCTCGAATGAGAAGCCTGAGGATCTCTTTGCTGACCGACCGGTGAACTTCGAGACGAACCGGCCGATTGAAGCGACGACGACGAAGTTCCACCTCAACCGCCTGCAGTAAGTCGTCAGCTTCGTCCTCTTCGAGAGCGAGATCGGCCTTTCGGGTTACCCGAAAGGTTGCCCACTCCTCAACAACCATTCCGAGGAACAGTCGATGCAGGTGCGCAGCGATGAGTTCTTCAGAGGTAATGAATCGGCCATCGCCCATATTGATCAGCCTTGGGAACACCGTCGGGATTTTGAGCCGTACGAATCGACGCTCGGCCGTCGCCGGGTCCGCCACCGTCGCCGCAACCGACAGAGCCAAGTTTGAGATGTAAGGGAACGGATGCCCGGGGTCGACGACGAGCGGCGTGAGCACCGGATGCACACGTGACTCATAAAACTCAGTCATCTTCGCTTGATCCGAGTCGTCAAGATCTTGCCAGCGCACAATCGAGATTCCGTGTTCATGAAGACCCGGTAACAGCACTTCGCGCACAAGAGTTTCTTGGCGATCAACAAAATCTCTGACGCGCTCACCAATTGCCTCGAGCTGTTGGACGGCAGTCTGTCCATCAGGGGTGGCATCATCAAGCCCGGCTGCAATCTGATCTCTCAGCGCTGCAACACGAACTTGGAAAAACTCATCTAGATTCGACGACCCGATCGCCGCAAAGCGAACGCGCTCGAGGAGAGGGAGCGAGTCGTCAGCAGCGAGTTCGATAACGCGCTGGTTGAAGTCAAGCCAACTCAACTCGCGGTTGAGAAAACGGCTCTCGTCCACGATCGTCAGTTTGCGTACTCTTCCTCAGGATGCCCGAGATCCCACTCAAGAGAGATGAGTTCGCGCTCNGCATCNCGATTGATGCGTTCACGATTTCGNCGNAACTGAGGGTCATTTTCGGTGAGGAGGACGAGACGTGCCAATGCCCGGGCACGGAATGAATCAAGCAGTTTCGAATCGCCCCAATCGGCGTACACCTCCCAGTGAGGTGCGACCGGACCCTGGTACACGATTCGGGCGTGAGCCTTCGGTGCAAGTTCTTCTACGACGTCACTCATACGTCGGAGCATATCTGTGGTCCTGGGAGATAGTCGTCAGACAGTGAGTAGGCCTCTCGGGAACTACTTGGCGAATCTGTTCGTCAAACAGGGGTGAACATGAGCATTTCACTGAGGCTCGCAGACCGACGCCTTCAACGTCATATAAATGTAAGAAAAAGGTAGGAAGTCACTGTTTTGGTCAAAATACTCAATTCAAATATTACGAATGTGTTACTGTTTGACATGTTCGCCATCTCATCTCACAAGGAGGACCGATGAAGAACAGCACACCAGACGATTTCGGCCGAATCACAATTCATGACCCAGAGTCAGTGACATCATGGATGTCTGACGGCAAATGCCGAATTCACCCCCCGTCTGTCTTCTTTCCNAGTGATGGCGCTGGAGTNGAGCGAGCCCAGGCCATCTGCAATCGATGCCCAGTGTCGGAGCGATGCTTACANTANGCACTCGAATTTCGCATCGAACATGGAGTCTGGGGCGGTGCCAGCGAGCGCGAGCGCCGAAGGATTTTACGTAGGCGGAAAATAGAACTCTCGTCCGCAGATCACTGAGGACTGCCTCGAGAGCACGACTTACTTCGCTGAGTCTTCCCCAGCTTCGGCTTCAGCTTCTTTATTCGCCTCTGCGAAGCCCTTCTTGAGTTCTTGCTGTGCTCGACCGAGATTTCGCGCCATCTTCGGGAGTTGTGATCCACCGAAAATGAGCAGCACGACAATAAGTACGATGAACCACTCGGCACCACTAGGCATAGAGAAACTCTACCCTCTGACGTAGTTGTTTGTTCTACGCACCAACAATGCCGCGGGCTGCTTGCGCACGCTGACGGCGAATGCGCCGCCGTTCCCGCTCAGACAAGCCACCCCAAATGCCAAATTTTTCGCCATTTCTGAGGGCAAATTCGAGACAATCTTCGCGTACTACACATCCCCGACATACCTCTTTCGCCTCGCGAGTTGAAGCTCCTCGCTCTGGGAAAAAGAGATCAGGGTCGACACCGAGGCAGTTGGCATCGTCCTGCCAGTCCTCGGTGGGTCCGATCTGATCGTACATGCGCGCTCCGTCCTTAGGTTTGGGTGAAATCCCCCGCGCAACACAACCACCCAAATCATGACACGCTTGAAATTACGTTGTTGTTATTCTTTCACAGCACCCTATCGGAGTGCAAGAGACGAATCCTCAGCGAAATACGCCCCGTAGGCGTGCGGGTTATCCGGCTCGGCGATGGGTGATGCGTTGGCGGCGCTCAATGAAATCTTCGAGTACGTAGCCGCCAAGTTCATCATTTGTCGTATGAAAGGCACGACCACCATTCATCTGCGTGAGTTGACTAATGAACCGGTCGAGTGAGGCTGTCGCATCCAGGACAAAGGTGTTGATCCGAATTCCATCTCTCGTGCAGCGAAGCACTTCTCGCAATGTGACTTCCAATGTCTCTGGTGCCGGTGGATAGTCAAAATATACGTCGCCTCGAGACGTGATATGGGCAGTCGGTTCGCCATCGGTCACCATGATGATCTGTTTCGTGCCATGCTCTCGGGCAAGCATCTTTCGAGCCAGAGTGAAGCCGTGGTGCATATTCGTCCCGTAGACGTAGTCCCATGAGACTTCCGGAAGTTGAGCAGCGGTAATTTCTCGCGCCGTCTCGGAGAACCCGACCAGGCCGATGAAATCATGCGGAAAACGAGAGGTGATAAGAGAGTGAAGCGCCATCGCCATCTTCTTTGCCGGCAGGAAGTTCCCTCGCATCGGCATCGACATCGATAAATCGACCATCAATACGGTCGCAGCACGAGTGAGATGCTCCGTGCGCTCAACTTCGAAATCATCCGGCGACAGTCGAACCGGAGTGCCACTCCCCTGTCGAGCGATTGCATTCCGAATCGTCTGATGCAGATCAAGTCGGAAGGGATCGCCAAATTCATACGGTTTCGTGTCGTACGCCGACTCATGACCCTGGCCAATCGTTGCCATCTGATGCTGGCCACTTCGATCCTGTCGGAGCGACGAGAACAAATCTCGTAGCGCATTCGAGCCCAACGTTTTCAACCCTCGCGGCGTGAGTTCAAGTCTCCCCTCAACTCGATCGACAAGTCCGGCCTCGATCAGTTCATTCGTAAGACGCGATAACTGCTCAAGTGCTGATGCAGCGTCTTCGCCGAGAGTCTCCCGAATCTTCTCGGGGTCAATCTCTGCAAGGTCGGCGGGCGAGGTCGCCGCATCAAGCATTCCTTCAAGTTCATCAAGTCGGCCCATCTCTGCCATTGCGTCAAGAGCCTGCGACATCGACAGAGGGCTCTCGCCACTCATCTCATACGACGACTCAGAGTTCAACTGACCAAACTGGGCCTGAAGAGAAGATGACAGTTGCTCCATCTGCCACTGCAAATCCATGTCATCCATGAACTGCTGGGACAACCGCGCCAACTGCTCTCGCTGCTCAGGGCTCATCGAGTTCAGCATCGCTTGCATCGCCGCCATTCGACGGGCAATCGACTCGAGAAGCTCGTCAAGCGTCTCAGGANCCTCAGGGAACATGTCGCCGTACTCATCCATGAACTTCTCGAAACCAGGGTCTTCGCCCTGGTCACGCTTTGCGATCATTTCGTTCAACGCAGCCAACATTTCTTTTGTGCGCTGGACATCTTCAGGCGTGACCGACTCCATCCCTTCCGAAACTCGATCAACGACCTGTTGCATCATTTCCGAACGCAAACGCTCAGACAATTCATCGAACCGACGGGAGGCCTCTGCCGACTCAAAGTTGTAGCTCTGCAGACTCTGCATTCGGCCAGCCAAATCGTCAGGAAGCAAATCGAGCCGCATCTGCCGTTCATCAGCCGCCGCATTAGCGTTTTCTGCTCGCCGCTCGTCACCACTACGAAGNGCATCATCTCGAGCGTTTTCGATTGCGTGGCGCTCTTCATCAAGNATGTCAGCCANTTCGCGCGCCGCNTCTGCCAATGAACCGTCAAGTTCCCCAGACTCGGCGATTTCTTCTCTTCGATCACGAATTCGATCTCGTAGCTCCGAGAGACCAGGCATCTGGCGGCCATCAGGGGTCTGAAGCCCACGTTCCATTATTCGACGGAGAGCAGCTTCAACGTCTCCGTGATGGATCACTTCATCCGTAATCTGCTCCATCAACACATCAGCGTCGACGTCGAACCCCCGCTGAGAGCCGTCCCATCGGGAGTAGACAAATCTCCGGGCCATATCTGCACCGTAGTTCGATCTTGTGNGAAGCATCCGATCGTGTGGAGATCAGTTGAGACCAATAGTCTCATTGGTAATGCGCGTCCCACGAACCTTCGTTTTTCTTGATCTTTCAGGATTCACGAATTACACCGCGGCATATGGCGACGACGCGGCAGGAAAGATCCTCGGAACGTTCAGGACCGTCGTTCGAGAAGTCGCCTCTGAACGGGGCGTTCGCATTGCTAAATGGCTCGGCGATGGCTGCATGGTCGTGGCGGTAGATCAAGTGGGCGCAATCGAGTTCGTCATGGAGCTTGAGCGACGAGCGACCAGAGTGTGCTCGCCCCTCACGCTTCGCGCCGGCATTGCAACCGGCCACGCACTGCTCTTTGAAGGCGACGACTACATCGGCTCTGCCGTCAATATGGCCTCAAGGCTCTGCGATCACGCAACTGGCTACGACGTGCTCATGCCCGCATCGAACACCGAGAGCCTGCCCGAGGGGATTAGTGCCGAACCCTATGGTGATGTTGAATTGCCAGGTTTTCCCGGCGCAATTGAGGTTGTCCGTCTCACTGGTACGCCCCTTCGCGGCGACCGCAACGACACCGGAGAGCTCTGGACTCGCACACCTTTTGTCTGACAAGTCGTCTGTCTGAGGACTGCGCCACCAATCAGCGACTTCGATACGTCGCAGAGGCACCAGACGCGTCTTTATTTAGCCGACGGGTGAGGTGCAACCCCTCCAGCACAAACTCGACCGCAGCCGCTGTCGCCGCAGGCGATGAATCTTCACCCGTAAACCGCGCAACCGCAGGCCCGAGCGCTGGGACATCGTTGACTAACTGTGCAAGTTCTTCACTAGTGCGGTCTTCGCCGGTGTGAGCAACAACACCCTCTTCAAACGCCTCCACAATCGCTGCGGTCAATGTGCCGTCATGTCGATTCGTAAACACCTGATGAACGGCGCCTTTGATGAGATTGTCGAAGATCTGCCCCTCACGTCCATCATCCATTGACTCGATCTCGATCTTTCCGATCGATGACGCCGCAAGAGCATCGAGGTCATCAACCCGAGCCACCACCGGATTTTCACCAGCTCGAAGTCCTCGACGAAGTGCGTTTGCTGCCAGCGACTCGTAGTTGGCGACACTCAACCGAACACTCACACCACTGCGTTGGTTGACGTGGCTGCTGGCACGGGCCAAATGACTGAATTCAGCCACGACAAGACCGAGATAGTCGGGCACTTCAACCGTCACACCACCGANAGATGTCGTTGTCGCTTCTTGCTGCATGATCGAGTACTCAAGGTCAACTTCGAGCGGATAGTGCGTGCGGATCTGACTGCCGAAACGATCTTTTAGTGGAGTAATGATTCGGCCGCGGTTCGTGTAGTCATCTGGGTTCGCCGATGCCACCAACATGATGTCGAGTGGCAGTCGAACNCGGTGACCCCTGATCTGGATATCGCGCTCCTCAAGCACGTTTAACAGACCAACTTGAATGCGCTCGGCAAGATCAGGAAGCTCGTTCATTGCAAAAATGCCGCGGTTCGTNCGGGGAACCATGCCGTAATGCAACGTAAGTTCATCAGAGAGGTAGCGGCCTTCAGCCACCTTGATCGGGTCAACTTCACCAATGAGGTCCGCTATCGATGTGTCTGGGGTTGCCAACTTCTCGCCGTACCGCTCGCTGCGATGCACCCATGCGATCGGGGTCTCGTCACCATGTTCTGCCATGAGATCGCGGGCATACCGCGACACGGGCGCATACGGGTCGTCGTTGATTTCTGATCCTGCGACAACTGGCATCCACTCATCGAGCAGCCCGACGAGCGACCGAATCATGCGAGTCTTCGCCTGCCCGCGCTCACCCAAGAAAATGACGTCGTGACCCGCAAGGAGAGCGTTCTCCAGCTGTGGCATCACCGTCTCTTCGTATCCGAGGACTCCTTCAAACAGAGGCATACCCGCCGAGATGGATGCAACCGCATTCTCACGAACTTCTTCCTTGACCGGCCTTGACACCCACCCCGATTCCCGAAGTGCTCCCAGCGTTGCTGGAAGGTCGGCGGGAGGAGTGATCAGATGCGTGTCAGAACCCATACGGCGAAACTACTTCGCGCAGAGACTGAAGGTCTGACCCGGCTATCGACAGAATTTCACTCTCCGCAACTAGATACGCTCAACATGTGTCGTCCTGGTTGCTCGATGGTGTGTGGAATGCAGCGGAGGTTCGAGACGAACACCGTTCGAACGCGATCGGGCCCCAACTCGATCACGCTGAATGGCGAGAAGTTCATGTCCCGGGACACTGGGCTGACATTGAACCCAGCCTTACGACCGACGGGCCGCTCACCTACCGGACGACCGTCAACACCCCATCAGTCGACGAGGGTCGCCGAAGATTCCTCACCTTTGATGGCATTGCATATCACGCTGACGTGTGGCTCGACGGGGCGTATCTGGGTGATACNGAGGGCTACTTTGCTCCGCATACGTTTGATGTCACCGATCTGTGGCGACTGTCGCCCGACCACGTGATTGCAGTCGAGGTCCACTGCCCACCAACTGAGCCAGGCTCCCGTCGAACGATTACTGGAGTGCTTCAAGACCCTTCAGGACCTCTCACGCCGAACCCCGGTGGAATCTGGCAATCGGTGCATCTCATCGACACCGGACCTGTGCGCATCGACGCACTTCGTGTTCTTTGCCAAGATGCAACCGTCGAACGAGCTCACCTCAAAATGTATGCCCGACTCGACAGCGATAGAAGTTGTGCAGCCGACGTGCAGACCCTCGTCGACGGAACCGTCGTTGCCGAACACCGAATCACGGTCGCCGCCGGCCATAACGATGTCGCATGGAGAATTGATCTCCCACGACCGGCTCTTTGGTGGCCCCGAGATCTCGGAGACCAACACCTCGTCAATGTTGATGTGGTCGTCTCAATCGATGGACACCCAAGCGATACAACCCATCGCCGCACCGGCCTTCGAGAAGTGGCATGGGACGACTGGACGTGCTCCATCAACGGTGAGCGGATGTTCCTCAAGGGAGCAAACCTCATGCCCGTCGACGCACTGCTCGGACGCGCAAGCGATGAGCACATGCGACAACTGATGGAGGACGCAGTTGAACTCGGCCTCGACATGCTGAGGGTGCACGGTCATATTGCTCCGACAACGATCTACGACACNGCAGATGAACTCGGTCTCCTGCTGATGCAGGACTTTCCGCTACAAGGTGTGCAACGTCGTCAGGTTCGACCGGCAGCGATCAGGCAAGCACAACAGATGGTCGACCTACTCGGACATCACCCGAGCGTGATCTCATGGTGGGCACATGACGAACCTGTTGCGAAGCCCGCCGATGGATCTGTTGATCAACGCCAGACGCTCGGTCTCGCAGGGCGTGCTCGTGAACTCGCAACCAGGGTGCAGCGTGCCGTTCGCGACCAGGCACCGACCTGGAATCGATCGGTGTTAGATCCTCTNGTGAGACGGGCAATCGAAGATGTCGACCCGACACGGCGATGTGTTCCCCATTCGGGCGTGTTACCTCACCTTCCNCTACTCGACGGCACTGACGCTCATCTCTACATCGGTTGGACCGATGGGCCGATATCGCTACTGCCACGCGAGTCGGCTCGTTTTCCTCGGCTCTTTCGATTTGTCTCCGAGTTCGGGGCACCCGCCGCTCCCCGCGCACCACAGACGATGGCAACGCTTCAAGAGCACCATTGGCCGGATGCTGATTGGGAACGATTTGCAGAACTCACCGGCACCGAACGCTGGCAGTATGATCAATCGACCCCACCACACCTTTTCCTTGACGATGCAACATGGATTGACGCAACAGAGCAGCACCAAAGTGACGTCATCACAGCATGGGTAACCCATCTCAGGCGCATTGGGTACAGACCGACCGGCGGATTTTGCGTTCGAGCACTCAATGACCACACGGCCAACAGCGGGTGGGGTGTGATCGATCTCCACGGAAATCGCCGCCCAGCCTTTGAGGCCCTCAAAGCGGCGTGTCAGCCTGTGATCGTCACCATCGACCCCCTACCCGAAACAACTCTTCCCGGCAGCCGACTCTCACTTGCCGTTCACGTCTCAAGCGATCTGAGAGACGATCTTGATGATGCAATCGTTGACGTCACCATCACCAACACCGACTCAACTCAGACCCAACGATTTACCGGCACCATTGACGCCAATGCGGCCACATACATCGGAACGATCAACACGATCTCACCACAGGCCGGAGATATCACCATTTCTGCCGTGCTCAACGCCGGCAGATTTGGCTCAAGCACAACGAGCCGAACAACCGTCGCCTAAGGCGCAACACGCACGTTGGCCAAGCAACGGTGAGTGCTCAGGTGCGAGAGAGTTGCTTGCGGTTCTGAACTTTGGCTTTGCGGTAGTCAGCGTTCATTAACGCAATCACGTCGATTGAGATCTCTTTCGGACATGCCGCCTCACACTCGCCGTGGTTGGTGCATGACCCAAAGTACGAATCCATCGTTTCGACCATATCTTCTGCACGGCTATACCTCTCTGCTTGACCCTGAGGAAGCAAGTTGAGGTGGGTGATCTTTGCTGCGGTGAAGAGATTCGCTGCACCGTTCGGGCACGCCGCAACACACGCACCGCACCCGATGCACTGAGCGGCATCCATTGCGGCATCCGAAACGGGCTTCGGTACCGGAATGAGGTTGGCATCAGGAGCGCCACCGGTCGCTGCAGTGATGTATCCACCAGCTTCAACGATGCGGTCGAACGATGAACGATCAACCATCAGGTCGCGAATGATCGGAAAGGCACTTGCCCGCCACGGTTCAATGACGATGGTGTCACCGGACGAGAACTTGCGCATATGCAACTGGCATGTTGCCGTACCACGCTCTGGGCCATGTGCCTGACCGTTAATCATCAACGAGCATGTTCCACAAATGCCCTCACGACAGTCATGGTCGAACACGATCGCTTCTTTGCCATCTTCAATAAGACGCTCATTCAAAATGTCGATCATCTCGAGGAATGAAGCCTCATCAGTGATCTCTTCAATCGTGTGGGTCTCGAACGAGCCGCTCGTGTTGGGCCCATCTTGGCGCCACACCTTGAGGGTCAGATTCTTCAGAGTATTGGTCACTTGTAGCTCCGTGTCTGGAAGTGGACTTCCTCATAAACGAGATCTTCAACGTGGCGGTTCGGCGCCATTGGATCACCGGTGTTCTCCCATGCTGCGACGTGGGCGAAGTTGTCATCATCGCGAAGGGCCTCGCCCTCTTCGGTTTGATACTCAGCCCGGAAGTGGCCGCCGCATGATTCTTTGCGATCGAGTGCGTCACGACACATCAACATGCCCAGTTCGAAGAAATCCTCGACCCGGCCAGCTTTTTCAAGCGTCTGGTTGAGACCGTCGGTACCACCAGTGACCCGGAGGTCTTTCTTGAACTCTTCATACAGCGCCGGAATTTCACCAAGTGCCTTCTCAAGGCCGGCTTCGGTTCGTTCCATCCCGCAGTAGTCCCAAATGATCTTGCCGAGCTCACGGTGGAACCAGTCTGGTGAACGGGTGCCGCCGACCGATGCGAAGCGGTTGTAGCGGTCACGAGCCTCGTTTTCCACCTTGGCGAATTCTGGGTGGCTGGTATCCGGCACCGACTTGTTGAGCCACTCGGAAAGGTAGTTCGAGATCGTGTACGGTAACACGAAGTAGCCGTCGGAGAGGCCCTGCATCAACGCTGAAGCGCCGAGACGGTTAGCTCCATGGTCGGAGAAGTTCGCTTCACCGGCAGCGTAGAGACCTGGAATGGTCGTCATAAGCTCGTAGTCGACCCAAAGCCCCCCCATGGTGTAATGCGATGCCGGGTAAATACGCATCGGAACGTCATATGGATTCTCGCCAGTAATGCGCTCGTACATATCGAACAAGTTGCCGTAACGCTCAGCGACGGTGTCTCTGCCGAGTCGTCCAATCGCTTCACCAAAGTCGAGGTACACACCGTTCCGCTTCAGTCCAACACCTTGACCGGCGTCAACCGCCCGCTTTGCCGCACGGGACGAAATGTCACGAGGCGCAAGGTTGCCAAAGCTCGGGTAGAGGCGCTCGAGGTAGTAGTCACGTTCGTCTTCGGGAATGAGGTGCGGTTCACGGTTATCGCCTGCAACCTTCGGCACCCAGACACGGCCGTCGTTGCGGAGTGACTCTGACATGAGCGTGAGTTTTGACTGGAAGTCGTCGCTCTGCGGGATGCAGGTCGGGTGAATCTGCGTGTAGCACGGGTTCGCGAAGAACGCTCCGCGCTTATGAGCCCGCCATGCGGCCGTGACATTGCACGCCATTGCGTTAGTCGACAGGAAGAATGCGTTTCCGTAACCGCCTGTTGCGAGCACAACTGCGTGAGCGGAGTGTGATGAAAGTTCGCCCGTCATGAGGTCGCGGACCACGATGCCCGCTGCGCGTCCCTCAATCACCACGACGTCAACGAGTTCGCTGCGGTTGAAGAGACGGACACCTCCCTGGCCGATTTGGCGAGCGAGCTGCTGATAGGCACCGAGCAGCAACTGCTGACCGGTCTGGCCACGGGCATAGAAGGTGCGGCTCACCTGAGCCCCACCGAACGAACGGTTGTCGAGCATGCCGCCGTATTCACGAGCGAACGGGACACCCTGAGCAACCATCTGGTCGATGATGTTGACCGACACTTCAGCCAAACGGTGCACGTTTGACTCACGGGAACGGAAGTCGCCTCCCTTAATGGTGTCGTAGAACAAGCGGTGAACCGAGTCACCATCGCCGCGATAGTTCTTTGCGGCGTTGATGCCGCCCTGAGCTGCAATCGAGTGGGCTCGGCGGGGCGAGTCATGGAACGTAAAGGCGTCGACCTGGTAGCCAAGCTCAGCGAGGGTTGCCGCAGCCGAGGCTCCAGCGAGACCGGTGCCGACGACGATGACCTTGAACTTCCGCTTGTTAGCCGGGTTAACCAACTTTTCATTGGCTTTAAAGTTCTGCCATTTGTCGGCCAGAGGCCCTTCCGGCGTTTTCGAATCGAGAATTGAACTCATGTCTGAATATCTCCTCAACGTTTCCTATGAGAGCGGCTGGAAGCTGATGACTCCAGCGAGAGTCATGACCGGGAATGACACATTACCGACGACGACTGCGGCCGCAATTCCGGTTGCAATCCCCTTGCGCCAGCGATTGAACCGGGGGTTATTCCATCCCATTGATTGGAACAGGCTCCACACACCGTGGAACAANTGAATTCCTAGTGCAATATTCGCCGCGATGTAGAGCGCAGCGACGGGAATACGTGAAAGGCTTGCATCGAGATTGCGGTAGATCGCGCCGTACTCGAACCCTGGGTTCAACCATCCCCATGTGAGGTCGGCGAGATGCCACGCAATGAACACGAGCACGAGAACCCCTGACCAGCGCATCGTGCGACTCGCAAAGTTCGCGATCTGGTAGTCACGAGCGCTTTGATATTTAACCGGACGCGCGTTTCGATTGAGCATGGTGAGCGACCATGCGGCATGAAGGTGGAGGACTACGGCTCCGATCAACAGAAGGCGCAACCCCCAGAGGGCATAGCCATGCGGCAAGATCGGCACGAGCAGTTCTCGAAGGAATTCGCCGTAGACGTCGATGTCATACACCTGCTCACCATTGTGTTCGATCACACCGAGGTACGCCTTGAGGTTGCCAACCATGTGACCGATGATGAATGCGACACCGATGATGCCGGTGATCGCCATCACATACTTCTTGCCGACTGCGGTTGAGTAGTAGTCAACGAGGAATGGTTTACGGCGGGACCGTTTCTTCACGGCGGTCCCGGTTACCGGTCCGCGCTGGAGAGTCTGCGACATAGTCCTCACGCTAGTTCCCCAGACCCTCTCTCAACACAACCGACAGGTACCTGTTTTCAAGAACTTACGATTCACCGTTTACGCCGACACCCTTCACTGCGTGTGGGCCGAAGGTTGTTTGGCACGAACGACACCAAAACGCCTGTTCAAGTTCAGTGCCGCAGGGAGCGTGAACGAGTGTTGTCTCGCTTGATACCTCTTGTGAATATTCCTCACTCCATCTCACGAGAGCAACAAGTGCTGGTGACAGCGCCAGACCAGCTTCGGTTAATCGATATTCATAGCGGACCGGCTTGTCTTGATATTTCACTCGTTCAAAGATGCCGAATTTCACCAGCCGCCGAAGTCGCTCGGTCAGTACAGGACGGGCAATTCCAAGGTCATCACAAAAATCATCGAACCGACGGATGCCCCTCAATCCGGCTCGAACCAACAAAATCGACCAGCGATCGCCAACGACGCGAAGGGTCTCTTCAATCGCTGCTCCGGGTTGAACTTGCTGGTTCATTACTCCCCGAAGGTACACCGGACTTCAGACTCAACACTACTGAGTTCGGATTTCGAACTCAGTCTCGCTACAGTTGCGGTATGAAACCCGTTGCCATCTCGGTAACCAGAGGCGGAGCGTCGACAAACGACCTCAGTGCTGCTGCGGCCAACATTATGACGCTCGAATTCGACGCGCTGATGCAACGAGCGTCCGAAGTGCGAAATTCGATGTATGGCTCCCGCCTGACGTACTCGCCGAAAGTCTTCATCCCCCTCACCATGCTGTGTCGTGATTCGTGCGGCTACTGCACGTTCGCGCAACCTCCTGCCCGGCTCGAGCAACCGTTCCTCTCTCCTGAAGACGTCCTCGCAATTGCCAAACAAGGTGCCCGTAATGGCTGCCATGAAGCCCTCTTCACATTGGGCGAGGCACCCGAGGATCGCTACGACGTGGCACGTGAGTGGTTGACCGAGCGTGGCTACGACTCAACAATTCACTACCTACGAGACATGGCCCAACTGGTGCTCGATGAGACGGGCCTTCTCCCCCACGCCAACGCTGGAGCGATCTCCGCAGACGAACTCAACATGCTCCGCCGCGTCTCACCAAGCCAAGGAATGATGGTCGAAACATTGCGCGGCGACCTCGCCTGCCATCGTGGCGCTCCTGACAAGACTCCTGATCGCCGACTTGCAACTCTGGAGGCCGCCGGAGAACTTGCCATTCCGTTCACCTCAGGCATCCTCGTCGGCATTGGTGAAACCCGAGCAGATCGACTCGCCGCTCTCGACGCCATCGTTGCCTCTCATGAACGGCACGGGCATGTACAAGAAGTCATCGTTCAAAACTTCTTGCCGAAACCCGGAACGGGTATGCGCAACGAACCGGCGTGTCCAACCGATGAGTATCTATGGACCATCGCCGCAGCTCGAGTTCTATTGCCTGCAGAAATTCACCTTCAGGCGCCACCAAACCTCTCCGACGACATCGGTCAACTCATCGATGCAGGAATCGATGACTGGGGTGGCGTCTCACCGGTGACCTCAGATCACGTAAACCCAGAGCGCCCATGGCCAGAACTCGACCGCCTGCGGTCGATCACCGAAGACCGTGGGTATTCCCTTGCGCCTCGACTCACCACTCACCCCGAATACGTGCTCGATCCGGAGAAATGGATTGACGAGGGCTTGCGATTCGCCGTTCTCGACCGATCTGATGCAGAGGGCTTGGGCCGCGATGACCCGGGAGCGATATGGCCCGAAAAGACCACTGCCGCAGACGTCGTGCACGACGGCGCCGAGGTGGTGTTGATCGGGCATCGCTCTACTACGTGGTACGCGGGCGCAACGAACCCACCGACCACGTTGATTCCGGGTCGCTCGTCAACCGCTGCCGACTCCCCGATACGGCGTGTGCTCGACGCAGTCGCAGCAGACGAACAACTCACCGAAGACGACATCGTGACCCTGTTTTCAGCTCGCGGCCCAGAGGTCAACGCAATTGCTGAAGTTGCCGACCAACTCCGGCACGAGGCCGTTGGTGACACCGTCACGTGGGTTCATAACCGCAATATCAACTACACCAACGTCTGCACCTTCAAATGCCGATTCTGCGGGTTTTCAAAAGGGCCAATGTCACTCAACCTGCGCGGCACCCCCTACTTGCTCACCCTCGATGACATCGCCGAACGAGCCCGCGAAGCCGAAGAACTCGGAGCCACCGAGGTCACATTGCAAGGGGGAATTCACCCCGACTTCGACGGCGACTACTACATCGATGTCACCCATGCCGTCCGTAGCGCCGCCCCCTCGATTCACGTGCACGGGTTCACCGCTCTTGAAATCACCGAGGGAGCGAAACGCCTCGGAGAAGACCTCGTGACATATCTCGGCCGCCTAAAAGAAGCCGGCCTGTCTTCGCTGCCCGGCACCGCAGCAGAAATCCTAGATGACGCCGTTCGAGCCGAGTTGTGCCCCGACAAGATCACAACCGCCGAATGGCTTGACTGCCACGCCGCAGCACACGAGGTCGGTCTCGGCTCAAACGTGACAATGATGTTCGGTTCAATCGAACACCCCCGGTCATGGGCAAAACACTTCATCGTGACGAGAGATCTTCAAGCGGTCACTGGCGGATTCACCGAGTTTGTCGGTCTGCCCTTCGTTCACATGGCATCACCGATTTACCTACAACATAAGGCTCGACGTGGTCCCACATTTAGAGAGACCTTGCTGATTCACGCGGTTGCCCGCATTGTGTACCGAGGCCTCATCGACAACATCCAACTTTCGTGGGTGAAACTCGGCGAGCACGCAAGCCGGCAACTCTTGAACGCCGGCTGTAATGACCTTGGTGGAACCCTGATGGATGAGAACATTTCTCGAGCCGCTGGCGCCTCGCATGGCCAAGGAATGACGGCGAACGACTTCTCGCATCTTGTCGAACCCCTTGGTCGTCGACTCGCGCAGCGAACAACCTCCTACGGCAGGGCTGACCAGCCAAACGCCATATTCGAAGAATCTTTGTCGTAAGGGTCGAAACGGCCTAACATCTCTTCGTTACATTTTGGTCGTCCAATAGGTGGCGTCCATCAAGGCCCAACAGGAGGCACTTTTACCGTGGATATGATTCCCTACCTCGCCGCGGCATCGGCAATCGCCGCACTCGCATTAGCGGCGTTCTTCTATAAAGCCGTTGAGGCAGCACCTCCCGGTGATGACCGCATGGTCTTTTTGATGACCGAAATCCAAAAGGGCGCACGCGCCTTCCTTTACAAGGAGTACTCCTGGGTCGCAATTTTTGTTGTCGCGCTGGCGATTGTGCTCGCAATTGTCATCGCACCATTGGCTGCGGTCTCCTACATCCTCGGTGCNTTGCTNTCGGCCGGAGCCGGATTCATCGGTATGACCGTTGCAACNATGGCGAACGCCCGCACTGCGGAGGCAGCAAAGTCNGGAGCAGGCAAAGCGCTTCCGGTNGCCTTCCGGGGTGGAGCCGTCATGGGATTCACCGTGGCAGGCCTTGCGTTGCTTGGCCTGATGTTCACCTACCTGTTGTTCGTCGTCTGGCTCGAGGTTGATCAAGCATTCGAAATCGTCACGGCGTTCGGCCTGGGCGGATCTTCCATCGCCCTCTTCAGCCGTGTCGGCGGTGGCATCTACACGAAGGCTGCTGACGTCGGAGCTGACCTTGTCGGCAAGGTTGAAGCAGGTATTCCTGAGGATGATCCGCGCAACCCCGCAACGATCGCTGACAACGTGGGTGACAACGTTGGAGACGTCGCAGGAATGGGCGCCGACCTCTTCGAGTCATACGCCGGTTCAATCATTGCCCCAATTTCGTTGATTGCATTNGCCGGTGCAGGCGGGCTGACAGCAACGGGCATCAAAACCGACCAGACCGATTTCGTGTCGTACCTCATGTTCCCGGTTGCCATTGCGTTCCTCGGCATGGTCGCCTCGATTATTGNCTCATTCTTCGTGAAGTCCGGAGACTCNACCGACAGCCACGCCTTGTCGCGAGCCCTTCACCGCGGGACCAACATCGCAATGGGTCTCACCATCATCGCAACGGTTATTGCGGCGTACATGATCTTCGACGTCGATAAGCCGTGGGGCATCGCAGTGTCGGTGATCGGTGGACTCATCGTCGGTTGGGCGCTTGGCAAGACCGCCGAGTACTACACCTCTGACGCATTTTCGCCTGTCAAGAAAATTGCAAACCAGTCGGAAACGGGCCCGGCAACGACTGTGCTCTCAGGTGTTTCCACCGGCATGGTGTCAGTTGCCGCATCGGTCATTCTCATCCTTGTTGGCGTGCTCGTCGCATGGTGGGGTGGCGATATGTCATTCGGTGATGCTCAAATTCCTGGTGGAATCTATGGAATCGCNGTGGCTGCAATCGGCATGCTCGCAACNACAGGCGTCGTGGTCTCGGTNGATGCTTACGGCCCAATTTCAGACAACGCCGGTGGCATTGCCGAAATGGCTCACCTCGACCCATCAGTTCGGAAAGTGACCGACGCTCTCGACAGCCTGGGTAACACCACCGCCGCAATCGCAAAGGGCTTCGCCGTTGGCTCGGCGGCGCTTACCGCACTCGCACTCTTCAAGAGCTTCGAGTACGCAATCGCCGCTGCAGGTGGATCGCTCGACCTCAATATTGGCGAAGTTGATGCATTCATCGGACTCTTCCTCGGCGCAGGACTCCCATTCNTGTTCGCTGCNCTCACGATCGATGCCGTCGGTCGAGCAGCCAACAAGATGATCGAGGAAGTGCGTCGGCAGTTCCGCGACATTCCTGGTCTCCGAGAGGGCAAGGAAGGCGCTATTCCTGACTCGGCACGATGCGTCGCCATCTCGACCGAGGCTTCGCTGAAGGAAATGATCGTTCCGGGTGCACTTGCGGTCGTCGTCCCTCTCGTCACGGGGTTCATCTCCGTCAACGCTCTCGGCGCCATGCTCGCTGGTGTTCTCGTGAGCGGATTCGCTATTGCGATCTACATGGCGAATGCAGGTGGCGCATGGGACAACGCGAAGAAGTACATCGAAGCTGGTAACCACGGCGGTAAGGGCTCAGAGGCCCACAAAGCTGCCGTCGTCGGAGACACCGTTGGTGACCCGTTCAAGGACACATCCGGCCCAGCAATGAACATTCTCATCAAAGTGATGACCATTGTCGCTTTGGTGTTCGCCAGNGCATTCGTCTGATCCTGTNNAGACGTTANGCACTGTCAGTGGCGGTGGGGCTCAGCCCNACCGCCACTTTCGTTTTCAGTCACCNAACCAANANNNCCNGGNTTCTACGCNTCGGCGGCNACNAAATCGATGAGTTGCTCAACTGCCCCNACNAGTGACGACTCAAGNTCGGCGAACGACGACACNGAATTGCGCAACTTNGGCCAAAATCCGTCGAGTTCGACTCCAATTGCGTCGCATAATCCTTGCTTCCAGGGAATGCCTTTCGGAACATTGGGCCACGCATCGAGGCCAATCGTTCGTGGACGTATCCCTGCCCAGACGTCAACGAACGGGTGGCCAGTAATCAACACATGTTGTTCCACCACCGAGTCTGCAATGCGTTGCTCCTTCGACCCATCAACAAGATGATCGAGCAACACACCGAGACGACGGTCTGCGGTTGGTGCAAATCCGCGGACTCTCAGCGCAAGGTCGTCTGCGCCATGCATCGGTTCAACAACGATGCCAAGTTCACGCAACTCCTCTCCCCAGACATGTTCAAGAAGCTCTGCGTCGTGGGTCCCTTCCACCCAGAGTCTGTGTGGTTGTGCAACCCGCGCTCTCGATACTCCGTTCGACGTGTCGTCGATGAAGCCTCCAGCTGCTGAGACGTTCTGCGTAAGTACAGGAGTTGCCTCAGGGCGTTTCAGNGTCACTGGCGTACCATCGATCAGGAACCCACCAGATTTCCACGTGAAGTGACGCAATTGTTGTTGGCGATCGCGCAACGTGATCCCCTCGAACGACCACCGAACAACGTCGCCTACAAATCCACTCGACCGGTCTTCGACGACCATGCCAGCCTCGATCGTCACTGTCGGATACGTCGGTCGGCGACGATCCTCGTCAAATTCGTCGAGTATGTCTCGGGCGCCTCCGGCTGGCATCCCTCCAGCGTGGCAGAGGAAACCAATGTGTTGGTGGCATCGTCTGGTGACGAATGGAGAGTCAACAGCGTTTTCGGGAATTATGTCGTGTGACTATGGCGTCCACCGACGTACTCACCCTCGCTGCATGGGGATCAAGGTGACGACTTGCCGGACGCCGACTACATGACCTGAGACCACCCGTATTCATCAAGATTGAAGGTCCACAGCGAGGCCTCAGGTGTCTGGAAGATGACATCAGCCTCACGGTCTGATGTGCGCAACATCACCATCTTCGGGGCGTCAGACCCCTTGGTCCACCAACGGTGGCATCTCCATGCAGAAACCTCATCGAGACCAAACGGTGACCGCCCCTCCACCTCAACGACCCCATGCACAACCCCAGACTGCTCGTACCCTTGTCCTTCATCGAGCAACACTGAAGGGCTTACTGCGTACCATTCGAGATCTGATGCAATCGCCCTCGGCATGCCATACCCCAACCCCTTGAGATCGGTGGGGTCGTCAATCGCGGTTGCTCGAGACTCGTTCGATACCGTCCACTGCTCGTGCGGAAATTCGCAGACATGTTCAGCCCATAACAGCTCACCTTTCATGAGGCCGTCTGTCGTCCGCATCGGAATTTCCCAGTCGGCGATATGCAACAACTTCTCGCCCGGCGCGACCCACGCCCACCAATATCCGAGGAGTCGTCGCACCGGGTCAGAACGATGACCGCAGATACCTCCCGCGCCGCCGGGCACCCACCAACCAAACCACCATTCATCGATACAACCTTCATGCAGGCTCTCTTCGACCGGTTCGATGTCCACACGCGGCAGAATAGGACTCCTGTGAGCACCGATGACAATTACAACGAAGAGATGATCGACTATCTCTCACTCGCCTGGATACGCGAACTCAGTCGCGAGGTTCGTGAAAGTGCAGANCTCGCTGATCTCGCAACTCGCCACTCAATCGGCGTCACTCAGGTAGTGGAAGATGCCCCAGAGGGCGACGTGACCTATCACCTCCAGGTTGCTGACGGTGTTGCCGCCTTTGGCGCNGGCCCCGCCGACCCTGAAGATGTCAANATGCAGCAAAGTTATGAGACCGCANTTGCGGTTGCGACCGGCGAACTCAATGCTCAAGAGGCGTTTGTGACGGGGAAGATTCTGCTCTTCGGTGATCGCGAGGCGCTGATGGGTGCCCAAGAGGTGTTCGCCGCACTCGATGCAGTGTTCAACACGGTGCGGGTACGCACTCGCTACCNNGNGTAAGACCTCGCNTAGTCTTTCCACATGCCAATTCACTTGCGAGCAGAGCCNGGCGACTACGCCGAACACGTGTTGTGCCCCGGAGATCCCAATCGAGCCACGCATATCGCAGAGACGTTCTTTGACCCAGGTTTTCGACTCGTCAATTCAGAGCGCGGAATGCTCGGATACACCGGCACGTTCGAAGGCCGCCCGATCAGTGTGCAGACGACCGGTATGGGCTGCCCGTCGGCTGGCATCGTCTTCGAAGAACTTGCGCAACTTGGCGCCCGTCGCTTCGTGCGGGTCGGCACCTGCGGTGGTCTTCTCGATGGAATAAAGATGGGCGACACCGTCGTTGCAATGAGTGCCACCGCGGATGACACCACCCCAATTCGCTATTCAGGTGTCAGCGGGTTCTCNCCGACAGCAACGTTTGCTCTCGTTCGGGCCGCTGTAGATCTCGCCTCGGCGGAAGGCAGCACTGTGCATGTTGGGCCCATCGTGACGAGTGGCCTGTTCTACGATCCTGACCCCACCGCATTCGCAAAGTGGAAGTCAACCGGNCATGTCGGCGTCGAAATGGAAGCNGCGATGATGTACACCGTCGCCGCCACTCATNACATCGAGGCGCTNGCGATGATGACNGTGTCTGACGTACTCGGCGATGACGGATCAACAGTCCGCATCTCCGACGAAGAACTCAAGCGCGGAGTTGACACCATGATGCACCTNGCNTGCCGCATTGCGGTGTCGTAGAGGTGNTNTGAGCTCGGCTTACCGAGCATCCTGCTANATCAAGCCGAGTTCGCTAACGGCATCACGTTCCTCAACGAGTTCACCAGCAGATGCGTCGATCTTTCCACGGCTGTAGTCGTCGATATCGAGACCCTGAACGATCTTGTACTCGCCATTTTCACACGTGCATGGGAATGAAGAGATGATTCCCTCTGGGACGCCATATGAGCCATCCGATGGAATTGACATCGATACCCAGTCACCCGGGGCGGTTCCCAGCGACCACGAGCGAATGTGGTCAACAGCAGCGTTTGCAGCCGACGCAGCGGATGATGCTCCGCGCGCATCGATGATTGCAGCTCCGCGTTTCGCAACCGTCGGAATGAATACCGAATCAACCCACTCGTGGTCNTTCACTGCCTCGTAGGCGTTCTTGCCATCGACCTCNCAATGGAAAAGNTCGGGGTACTGAGTNGTCGAGTGATTACCCCAAATCGTCATGTTGCGAACNTCGTTNACCGATGCATCAAGTTTTTGAGCGATCTGCGTNACGGCTCGGTTGTGGTCNAGTCGGGTCATTGCCGTGAAACGACCGGGATCAAGGTCGGGGGCATTCTGCTGAGCGATCAACGCATTGGTATTGGCTGGGTTGCCGACAACAAGGATCTTGACGTCGCGCTTCGCAGAACGTGACAGCGCTTCACCTTGGGGCTTGAAAATTCCACCGTTTGCAGACAGGAGATCGGAGCGCTCCATGCCTGCCTTGCGTGGCATGGCGCCAACGAGTAGCGCAACATCAGCATCGCCGAACGCAACATCGGCATCATCGGTGCACGTAATTGAACTCAACAGCGGGAAGGCCGAATCGTCGAGCTCCATCTTGACCCCCTCAAGGGCTCCGAGGGCCGGAGTGATCTCCAGCAATTGCAGAGCAACTGTTGTGTCAGGACCCAACATCGAACCTGAAGCGATGCGGAAAAGAAGCGAGTAACCGATCTGGCCGGCGGCACCGGTGACCGCCACACGTACTGGAGTTGACATGCCTCCAGCGTACGCCCGTGAACGTTGTTTCAACTAAACGGACGGTGGCCGCAAGGCTCCTCCAAAGCCACCAGCTCTACGTTCCAGTGATATTTCGAATCAAGTCTGCGTAAAACACTTGGCCGTTACCCAACAGATGTATCCCATCATCACTGAAACAGGCACGAGCGCAATTGTTTGATTCTGCGAGCCAGTCGATGACCACAATGTTGTCGCCCTCTGCATCGATTGAAGCAAGAAGTTCATTATTTGATGATCGCCACGCAACTTCACCTCGAACGTTTAGTATGACAACCAGCGGCACCTCACTGACAATCTCCAAGAAGGTATCGAGATCATCTCGAGCGATCGGCCCGTTGGTGCCGAGGTGAACGACGAGAACATCACCGAATGTTCCTGCGTCTTTCAGTTGCTGCAGAAACTCAAGCGTCCCCTTAAACTGTCGATTCTTCTCTGCATTTACGGTGTACCCGCGCTCGCGAAGCACTCCAGCTGCGCCAAGCATCACTGAGTCACCGATCGCCAAGAATTGAACTGGATCGCGCTGTGGAGCGGCGACAGCGGCAGGTGTGGTTGTGGCAACGACAGGTTCGTCTGCACCCACGGGAGCAGGTTCAGCATCGGGCTGAGTGATTGTCGGCGTGACCTCACCAAGAAGTTCTTCGACCGATGTCACCTCTTCTTCGCCTGCAGCAATCGATGCCTCGATCTGGTTGAGTTCAAGATCCGCNGTGGCGACTCTGAACCCTGAGAACCCAACGACTACTGCTCCGACAAGCCCCAACATGCCAATAATCCGTTNCGTCTGCATTGGCCACGCTTGGGCNCGGGCGGCTGTCTCAACCTTGAAACTGCCACGCCGGATCGGCATCTCGAGATAGCGATACGACACTTCTGCGGTCACACATGTGAGCACCATCGCCACGACAAATTCGACCACCGACAGCGGTACACCNGCCACCCGCCGAATAATNTGATAGATCGGCCAGTGGTAAAGGTAAAGACCGTATGACCGGGTACCCAGCCATAACAACGGCGGAATCGCTAGCACNCGTCCNACGTATGAACGTCGATGCACAAGAGCCCCGAGCACAGCCAACGTGGCGAGAGCGGTCCACAAGAAACCGCCTCGCATCAATGCGCCATCAGCAACAATTCCAGCTCCGCTTGGGTCAGCCTTGAGGTAGCTGACCTTGACGATCAAGATCGCCAACGCCGCAAGACCGATGATGGCGACGGCGTCAAGACGTNCCGNACGCCTGCCCAGTTTTCCTCGCATGACGGCATTCGGTCGCCACACCATTGCAAAGGCGGCTCCGAGCAACAAACCGCTCGCCCTTGTCGGGGTCGAGAGATACAGCACATCGGCAATGGAGAAGCATCGCCCCCCTATCTGCCAGTAGGCGTCCGGTGTTGCCGAGCATTCACCGATTGGTCCACTGTGATGAAGCAGTGCAACAAGCAGCGTGACAGCTAACGCGCTACCCACAAAAATGAGCACCACCCGTCCAACGCGCACCACCTGTTTGCGTGTCACCGCAATCATGACGAGNGGCCACACCANATAGAACTGCTCTTCAACCGCGAGGCTCCACAGGTGGCGCAGAGGAGCAAANTCNCCGCTNGCCGCGTAGCCAGCGCCAACCCACAGCTGGAACCAGTTTGAGCCGTAGAAGAAGCCGGCGATGATGTCGCCACGTGCTTTCCCAAGAGTTTCGGGGCGGAGCAGAGTTGCTACGACCGCCACCGACAACAGCACGGCGAAAAGCGCAGGTAACAGTCGTCGGGCTCGTCGCGCCCAGAACGATCGGAGGTCGATCGCTCCATCACGATCATGCTCTGCGAGCAACAGCAACGTGATGAGATAGCCACTCAACACAAAGAAGACTTCAACGCCAAGAAACCCGCCCGGGAGCCACTCGCTATTGGCGTGATACAACATCACTGCGACAACTGCGAGCGCCCGCAAGCCGTCAAGCGCTGGCAAATACGGCACTTTCGACAAGGAGTTTGCCTGCGCGGTTGCAGACGTGCGGTCGGAGGTCGTCGACATTGTCTCCAGTATCGCCGCTGAAAACGAAACTTCGGCGTCTAGTGGCGGAAGTGGCGGCGCCCGGTGAACACCATTGCAATACCTGCCTCGTTCGCAGCGGCAATCACTTCGTCGTCACGCACGCTTCCACCCGGTTGCACCACCGCCCGAATCCCGGCCGCAACCGCCGCGTCGAGGCCGTCTCGAAAGGGAAAGAATGCATCGCTCGCGCATACCCCTCCCTCCGCGCGGCCGGCAGAGCGTTCAGCAGCGATACGAGATGAATCAAGACGATTCTGCTGTCCAGCACCAATGCCAAATGCCTGCCGGTCTTTCGCATACACGATGGCGTTCGACGAAACGGCCGCACAGACTTGCCACGCGAACTTGATGTCATCCCACTGTTCGTCGGTCGGTTTCGCATCAGTGACGACAGACCAATTTTCAATGTCAACCGGCACATCGTCAGTGGTCTGTACGAGCATGCCACCNTCTATCGGCCGNAGATCGAAANGTCGACCGTCTGGCCTCTCNGCGCTGAGCACTCGTAAGTTCGCCTTCGCNGTCAANACCTCGAGAGCGCCCTNTTCNTAGCTNGGCGCAATCACGACCTCAGTGAAGACGGGAGCGAGCGATTCAGCCATTGTCTGGGTGACCGGTCGGTTGACCGCCACGATTCCGCCAAACGCACTCACCGGATCACAATTGTGCGCAAGGTGGTAGGCCTCATCNATCGTGTGAGCGCTTGCCACTCCGCAGGGGTTGGCATGCTTAATCACCACCGNNGTTGGNTCCNNNAACTGATGCACGAGGCGCCACGCCGCTTCAGNGTCATAGACGTTGAGATANCTCATTGCCTTTCCACNGTGCTGGACCGATGTTTCCCACCAACCGCTCNCNGCNGANGCCGNCGTGAGATNTCGATATCGGGCACCGATCTGATGCGGATTCTCTCCGTATCTCAACGTNTCAACTCGCTCGAGAGCGAGGTGNAGGGTTGGCGGCAACTCATCGCCANCTTCATCGTGGACCTCNTCAAACCAACGAACAATNNCTGCGTCATANGCCGCTGTGTGCGCAAATGCGTCCCGCGCGAGGCGTGTTCGTGTCGACTGCTGCAACGCTCCGTGTTCACGTATCTCATCGACGACCAACTGATAGTCGTCGGGATTCACCACCACGCCAACNTCGGCGAAATTCTTTGCTGCAGCTCTCACCATCGCCGGGCCACCAATATCGATGAGTTCAACCCCGGGCGCCGTTGAGAACGGATACAGATTGACGATCACCACATCGATGGGATCGATGCCGTATTCCGCAAGGTCGGCCTGATGAGTCGCATCTGAACGGTCAGCAAGGATNCCACCGTGAACCTTCGGATGCAGTGTGACGACCCGATGCCCAAGGATTGCCGGAACACCTGTGATCTCCGCGACGTCGGTGACNGGAACCCCTGCATCAGCGATAACAGCAGCAGTTCCACCCGACGACAGNAATGACCACCCAAGCTCGTGGAGTTCACGAGCAAGGTCAACTACACCGGTCTTGTCATAGACAGAGACAAGAGCAGTGGGCACGNGAACTCAGCTCAAATTGGCAACGATTTCTGCCATCAACTCGCCAGCCTCAGTCGGGTTGAGCCCGATCTTCACGCCGGCCTCAGCCAATGCATCCATCTTGCCTTGGGCAGTTCCNTTGCCGCCGGAGACGATCGCGCCGGCGTGNCCCATCTTCTTGCCCGCAGGCGCCGTGACGCCAGCGATATACGCGCTCATCGGCTTTGTCACGTTTGCTTTGATGAAGTCGGCTGCTTCCTCTTCAGCNGATCCACCGATCTCACCGATCATGATGATTGCGTGCGTATCTGGGTCGGCCTGAAACTCGCTCAGGCAATCGATGAAGTTCGTTCCTGGCACGGGGTCGCCACCGATACCGACACAGGTCGACACGCCAATGCCTTTCTGCTTTAGCTCATACAGCGCCTGATAGGTCAGTGTTCCTGAGCGACTCACAATGCCAACATTTGGGCCCTCTGCGGAGGGCGGCAATGCGATCTCGCCTGCGGTGATGCCGATATTGCATTTTCCGGGGCTGATGATCCCGGGACAGTTGGGGCCGAGCAGTCGAGTATTCGGATAGTCGGCTAGCAAAGTGTTGAACACCCGGGCCTCATCTTGGGCAGGAATGCCTTCGGTGATGCACACGACGAACGACACGCCAGCCGCCGCGGCTTCGAGAATTGCTGCTGGCGCTGCTTTCGGTGGGACTGCGACAAACGATGCATCAGCGCCGGTAGCGGCAACTGCATCAGCAACGCTGTCGAAGATCGGGATGCCTTCGACGTCTTGGCCGCCTTTACCTGGCGTCACACCCGCAACGACATTGGTGCCGTAGTCACGGTTGCGAAGACCGTGATATTTGCCCTGTCCGCCGGTGAGGCCCTGAACGATGACTTTGGTGTTTTCGTTAACAAAAATCGACATGGTGTGACCTCTCAGTTCTTTGCCAACGCAACGGCGGCGCGAGCGGCGTCAAGCATGGTGGGTTCTGAACGAAGTTTTGATTCTGGAATTCCTGCGTCGGCAAGAATCTGACGGCCCTCTTCAGCATTGGTGCCGTCGAGACGAATCACGATGGGGGCACGAAGATCGACTCGGCCGAGTGCCTCAACGATGCCTTTCGCNACCTCTTCACCTCGGGTGATTCCNCCGAAGATGTTGATGAAGATCGATGAAACGTTTTGGTCGAAATTGATGACCTCAAGCGCTGCCGCCATGACATCTGCATTGGCTCCACCACCGATATCCAAAAAGTTGGCGGCCGATCCACCGACCTGATTCACCACATCGAGCGTTGACATTGCGAGTCCGGCACCGTTTGCGATGATGCCGACGGTGCCGTCAAGACCGATGTATTGCAGGTCGTGGGTTTTCGCTAGACGTTCGCGCTCGTCAAGCTCTTCGGTCTCTGCATACTCGGCCCATTCAGGGTGACGGAACAATGCNTTTGCGTCGAGTGTCACCTTGGCNTCGAGCGCNTGAACCTCACCGGTGGGCTTGAGAATGAGTGGATTGATCTCTGCGAGATCGCAGTCACCTTCTGAGAAACAGCGATACAACTTGACGAGGATGTCAGCAGTTCCGTCGAGTGCTTTCTCGGGGATCTTCGCGTCAACCGCTGCTTGACGAGCGGTGGCTGCATCGAGACCATTGACAGGGTCGATATGAAGCTTCACAATGGCATCAGGGTCGCTCTCAGCGACAGCCTCGATTTCGACACCGCCTTGAGCCGACAACATCAACAGATGCTTCTTCGCCGCCCGGTCGAGGGTAAAGCTTGCGTAGTACTCGTCTTCGATGTCGGAGGCATGCTCGACCCAGAGACGCTTTACAACATGGCCCTTGATGTCCATGCCAAGGATGTTTCCGGCGTGGGTGCGAACCTCGTCGGCATTGTCGGCGAGTTTGATGCCACCGGCCTTGCCACGACCACCGACCTGCACCTGCGCTTTGACGACGACGGGATACCCCGCGGCGTCTGCAGCCGCTAACGCCTCTTCGACGGTGTCCGCTTTGTCACCCGGGCTTACCGGAATGTCAAAGCGAGCAAAGTACTGCTTGCCTTGGTATTCGAACAGATCCACTTGTTCAGTCCTCTCGTTGATCGAGTGTTGACTCCAACCAAGAACTGATCGCTTTCAACGATGCTCCTGGTTGGAAAATTTCAGCTACGCCTTGATTGCGAAGCTCACGAGCGTCGGCGTCGGGAATCACCCCGCCACCAAACACAAGAGCGTCGCCAAGATCACGGTTCTCCAGTTCCTCCATCACCCGTGGAAACAGAGTGAGGTGAGCCCCTGATAGCAACGACAGCCCAATGGCGTCGGCATCCTCTTGAAGCACCGTTTCGGCAATCTGCTCTGGAGTTTGATGCAGCCCGGTGTAGATGACTTCGAACCCGTGGTCGCGCAGAGCGCGAGTGATTGTCTTCGCTCCACGATCATGACCATCAAGGCCAGGTTTCGCCACGACAACTCGGTAAGGACGCTTCACAAGATTCGAACCCTACTTTCCTAACGACCCGACTCACTAACTCACGGACAAGGCAGACTAGGGAGGTGCAACTTCCGCAGTTCAGATCTCCGCTCGCTCGGGCAGTGATACCCGTTGTCGGAGGACTCATCGTGCTCACCCTGATCGGTCTGTTTACCTGGGCAATGGCTGCGTACATCTCTTCAGGGGAGGTGTCGACATCGAACCGTCTCGCTCCTGACACGTGGCCCGTCGGCAACGTCGAGTATCTCTCAGAACTTGTCGCAAACGACGGTCCTCTACTGTTCGCCGAACTCGGAACCGCGGTGTCTGATCGTTCAATCGTCATCGATCATCAGGGAACCGACCCCCTTAATGGGTGGCGGGTTCGCTGGGCCTACCCTGCCGACCGAGACTCAGACTGCATCGTCACCCAACAGATCGGCACCGACTTGTTCACCGATTGCGACGGAAGAACGGTCACCGTTGATGACCTCGCGATCCCTCCTGAAGGGGTGCGGCCCGTCGTTGTTGACCGAGCGTTACTTGAAATTGATCTCCGAGGTGTCAGCAACAACTAGTGCTGTGACATTGCGCCAATCAGGCGATCAGCGAAGACCTCCGAGTGGTGTTCAAGATGATTCCGCTTGATTTGTAACCCGCCAACAACCTCAGCACCGGTTTGTCCTACAGCGGTGGAAAGTCGGTCGAGGCTCTTCCCCGCTTCAAGGGCATAGGTGAGAAAGCAGGCGGCTTTCTTGCCTCGCATCACCGGCATGTTGGCAATATCGCCCGCAGCCCACGGCGACTGACCGACGAAGAACAAGCCATGAGTCCATGTTCCGATGAGAACGATGTCTGCCGCTTGCACACTCGCGAGATCGGGACGCCGAACACGAGAAAGACCGGTGATCTCCCAGCCTTCTTGCTGCAGATGTGAACCGATCAACTCTGCTGCGCGCCAAGTGTTGCCGGTGAGACTTTCGACGAGTAGTGAGGCCTTCATCACGCCCTATTCAACCAGATCGACGGGTGAGCGGCGCAAAGGCAAGCGCAAGATGTTTTGTTCCGACACCTGCGAAGTTGACCGTCGCTTCGGCGCGGTCACCTTGACCGGTGATTTCAATGATGACCCCCTCACCAAACGCAGGATGGCTCACATCGTCGCCGATACGGAATCCGATCTCGTGAGCGCCCGACTGGATCGGACCGGTTCGTGTGCTCATCGCCCGTTCAACGATGCGGTCACGATGTTCGTCACTTTCGTCTCGGTCGATACTTCGTCGCCGGTACGGCGGTGGGGAGTCCCATGATGACGACGAGCGATACGAACTCTGCGCAGCCGAGGGGCGACGGTCGCCTTGAATGTCGAGCAACGATTCTGGGATTTCGTCGAAGAACCGCGACGGTGGGTTGTACTGCGTCGAACCGAACAACATCCTGCTCCACGAGTGCGACAGGAACAGGCGCTGCATCGCTCTCGTAATGCCGACATAGGCAAGTCGGCGTTCTTCTTCCATCTCATCTGGGTCGGAGAGAGCCCGATGATGAGGAAACACACCTTCTTCAACCCCGACAAGAAACACGTTTGGAAATTCAAGACCTTTTGCTGAATGCAGTGTCATGAGGACGACTCTGTCGTCATCAGCGAGATCGTCGGTATCGGCTACGAGAGCAACCTGCTCGAGGAATTCTTCGAGGCGCGTGAACTCTCGAGCTGAGCCGACCAGTTCGCCAAGGTTCTCAATGCGACCGTGAGCCTCAACAGTGTCTTCTTCTTCAAGTTCGGTGAGGTAACCCGACGACTCAAGCACGTGCTGAAGAAGTTCTCCTGCCGTAAGGCCGTCATCACCCTCACTTCGAAGCAATTCAATGGAACCGTCGATGACCCCACAAAAACTTTCAACACCCCGCGCCGCTCGACCACTCACTCCCGCTTCGCTCGCACGTCGCGCTGCTTCGATGAACGAAAGACCTTCGAGTGATGCGAACTCGTCGATTTTCGCAACACTTGTATCACCGACACCGCGCTTGGGCACATTGAGCACTCGCTTCACACTCACCTCATCGGCAGGGTTGGCCACAACCCTTAGATACGCGAGCGCGTCACGCACCTCGCGACGGTCGTAGAACCTGGTGCCACCGACCACCTGATATGGCACCCCGAGCCGCATGAACGATTCTTCGATCACACGGCTCTGAGCATTTGTTCGGTAGAGCACCGCCGTATCACTGAACATGGCGCCGGTCTCGCGGGTGAGTTGAAGGGCAGACGATGCGACAAACGACGCTTCATCGCCCTCATCACTTGCGTAGTAGCGAACGATGCGGTCGCCGGGGTTTCCGTCGGTCCACAGGTGTTTCGGCTGGCGTCCCGGATTATTCACGATCACTGCGTTGGCCGCATCGAGAATGGTCTGCGTTGAGCGATAGTTCTGATCGAGCACGATGGTGGTCACGTCGGCGAACGCATCTTCGAATTGGATGATGTTGCGAAGATCGGCCCCGCGAAAGCGATAGACGCTCTGGTCGCTGTCACCAACCACGCAGACGTTATGTGCCCCGGTCGGGTCAGTCGCTCCACCCAAAGCCAACACGATTTCGTTTTGCGCCATGTTGGTGTCTTGGTACTCGTCGACGAGAAGGTGGCGGAACCGTCCTCGATATTCGTCGAGAACGTCAGGGCACTCGTATAGCAATCGCACTGTCAGGGTGAGCAAATCATCAAAGTCGGTGGCTCCAGCACGTTCGAGGCGAGTTTGATACTCGGCATAGATCTCGGCATGACGGCGAGCGAAAATGTCATCAGCTGACGCAATCGCGGTTGCGGGGTCGACAAGTTCGTTCTTGAACAACGAAATGTGGCCGTGCGCCGCCCTCGAGTTAAACCGCTTCGGGTCGAGCCCCATATCGCGCACCACATACCCCGTGAGGCGAACTGCATCACTTTGGTCGTAAATCGAGAACGTTCGCGGCAGCCCAACGCGTTCGGCATGCACACGAAGAATTCGCACACAGGCGGAGTGAAATGTGCTCACCCACATGCTCTTCACCACCGGACCCACAAGATCAGCGACCCGATCGCGCATTTCACGTGCGGCCTTATTGGTGAACGTGATCGCAAGAATCTGCGAGGGGTGCACCCCGGTGTGAATGAGATGAGCGATCCGATGGGTNAACACACGTGTNTTGCCCGAGCCAGCCCCNGCAACCACCAGCAACGGNCCNCTCGGGTGAATAACAGCGTCGTACTGCGCNGGGTTGAGACCATCGAGAAATGGNCTTGTNGAAAACNGNGAGGNGTCAGACATCTGACGTCAGTGTACGGGTCGGGTGTTGCNCGCCCTGCACCTCATNANCGAAGCCCNACTGAGNNNTCAGNAAAACGCAAAANGTGGGTGCACCCGNATTNCGGNTGCACCCACAACTTTTGACNAACTGACCTCCCGGGGGGTGGAAGGTCANCTCACNGACAGNCGTAACGCCCTCNAANCGGNGANATCTCAGGCNTCAGCGACCGCATCNTCATCTGCGTGGTCNTGATGCCCACGACGGAATTCANCATCGNCATCGTGCTTCGGACCTCGGAGACGTTCCCGAGCCTCAGGCACAGTNTTCAACCGCNNNGTGATNTTTGCCTCCATNGCNTCTANNTTTTCTGCGGCTTCATCTTCGGTNANCGAACCATCTGCCACATNCTCGGCAANGTGAGCNGCCCGCTCGTCGACGAGAGCGCNGACGATGNCACCNATCTCGACGCCATTCTCCTCAGCAATGTCGGCGACTGACTTCCCTTCTGACAACGCTTCGCGCAACGCTGGGCCATCAATGCCGAGCATCTCGAGCACCGCCGCTGGCAATTGCCCGCCTCGGCGGGGACCTGAGTTGCGATCACGAGTCGGAGGCACCTCATTCACTTTTTCTGAAATTCGATCTTCAGCGGAAGCCAATTTCTCAGCGGCTTCATCTTCGGTAAGAGAACCATCCGCGACGTGCTCGTTGAGATGCTCCTCCAGATCGGCAACGAGAGCAGCGACAACCGTGTCGATTGCAATTCCTTGCTCGGCCGCGATGTCGGCAATCGACTTTCCGGCTGCGAACTCTGAACGAAGTGTCTCGGTGTCGACACCGAGTGCCGTTGCAAGCGTCTCCGGAGAGCCCATCTTCCCGCCCTTACCTTTTCCACGGCCGTGGCGACCGTCAGCCCCGTCTTCGGCCCCGTCTGACGAGCGCTCGTCGATCGAGTCGGTCTCGACGTCACCCGCTGCGC
The DNA here is from genome assembly GCA_002727235.1 of Acidimicrobiaceae bacterium. Taxonomy (GTDB): domain Bacteria; phylum Actinomycetota; class Acidimicrobiia; order Acidimicrobiales; family Ilumatobacteraceae; genus Casp-actino5. The sequence goes on along the minus strand of PBWL01000003.1, from coordinate 89,246 downwards.
TCGTGAGCCCTGGCACACCGAGAACGAAACCCGCTCCAGTTCCTGCGAGCAACCCCGCTGACATTGCTGCGAAAAGTGCTTTCTTCTTCATGCATAACTTCTTTCTTTCCTTTGGAAGTTGGGGGATCCTGCTTCCGTTGGACACCATCATCGAGAGGGTCTTCAAGAAGTGTGCGTGATCTAGGTAAGGAGAACGTGAGAACTCTCTCCACTACACCGAGGGAGGGTCCCACGACCGAACCACAGGCAATGTAAGGCCGACGACCGCTCCTCCCCCATCGCGATCTGCAACAAACACCTCGCCACCGTGCTGACGTGCGGTCGACGCCACCATTGAAAGGCCAAGACCTGACCCAGGGAGTGTGCGAGCAGTCGCTGATCGATGAAAACGCTCAAAGACCAATGGTTGATCAGCGATCGGAATACCCGGGCCCCGATCGAGCACTGAAATTCGGCCGTCCACAACCGTGACCTCAATCGGGCCATCGGTCTGGTCAAATTTCACTGCGTTCTCCAAAAGGTTAGAAACTGCTCGCTCGAGCTGTCCCCGACGAATAATGACCTCGGAATCATCTGACTGCACGAGCACTTGTCGCCCGGAACGACGCTGAGATCGCTCGGCTGCGGCGGTAACAACGTCACCGATTCGAACCTGCTCGGGCGCAGAGTCATCAACCTCACCGCTCGCAACCTGCACAACCTCATTCACAAGAGACGTCAATTCGCTCGCCTCGGCACGCATCGATTCAACGATCTCTGCGCGCTCATCAGCCGGCAAGTCCGGGTACCGGCTTAACGTATCGAGCCCCGTTCGAATCGAGGTCACCGGAGTTCGCAATTCGTGACCTGCGTCCTCCACAAGACGACGCTGGTCGGCTCGAGAGCGAGCGAGGGCACCGATCATGCGATGGAATGCAGTTGAAAGCCGGCCGACTTCATCACGGCCCTCAAGTCGATAACCATCTGCAAGCTCAAGACGTCCAGTCGATTCAATTTCTGAAGCGGCATCGGTCAGCACGCGAAGCGGTCGCGTAACCCGCCCAGCAACGACGGCTCCTAACGCACCGGCGGCAAGGGTGACACCGGTGACCAACAGCAGTGTTCGCAACCTCAAACTTTCCAAGACGGCATTCATCTCAACGAGAGGTCGCCCAATTTGGATGATGCCGTCTTCAAAACCGATGGAACGAATTCGATACTCGGCCCGACCAAGCTGTGTTGACCGAAAATTCGTCACCCCGGCGCGGCCAATCAACTTGAGATCTTCCCGATTTGGTTTCATCTGCTTCGGAAAGTTTGAGCGAAGAACCGAACCATCTTTGAGAATCGCTTGGACGACCACTCCATCAAACGGACCGGAGTCGAATAAACGTTCATCAAACCGTCGTGCGGTCGCCACCGCAGTGGCATCTACCAACGAATCGTCGACCGCTCTCAACAGCCGCGAAGACGTTGTCTGGTACGAGATAGCGCCAACGGCAATGGTCGCGACCGCAGCAAGCGTCGCCATCAACAGAGCAATTCGGAGTCGAAGGCTCATCGTTCAACCCGAGCCGAATAGCCCACACCACGAACGGTATGGATCAACCTCGACCCTCCCCCCTCTTCGGTTTTGCGACGAAGGTAGCCGATGTACACAGCGAGGTTCTTAGAGTCTGGACCAAAGTCATACTTCCAAATCCTCTCGTAAATCGTTGAATGATCGAGCACTATGCCGGCGTTCCGAATCAGCAGTTCGAGCAGGTCGAATTCGGTTTTTGATAATTCGAGTTCACGGCTACCACGCCGAACCCGACGCCCGGCAAGGTCCATCACCAAGTCGTCGAGCACGAGTGGCTCAACTCCTGAGTGCTCGTCGGCATCGACCACTAAGCGGCGCACCAGCGCCCGAAGGCGCGCGAAAAGCTCACCTAAATCAAATGGCTTGAGTACGTAGTCGTCTGCTCCTGCGTCAAGCCCGGCAATTCGATCACTTGGTTCTGTTCGCGCCGTCAACATGAGAATTGGAATACGAACTCCCTCCGACCGAAGCACACGACATACCGTCAACCCATCAACCGCCGGCATTGACACGTCAAGAATGATGATGTCGGGAGGGCCGTCGACAGAGTCTTCTCGCAAGTGTTGAAGAGCTGCAGCACCATCGTTCACCGCACTTACCTCATAGCCCTCGAGCGTCATCGCTCGGGCAAGAGACTCTCGAACCGCCCGGTCATCTTCGGCCAGCAGCACCCGTAATCTCTCATCGGTCATCACATGAGTACACCAGAATGCGGTAAGTATCTGGTGAGAATGTCATCAAAAATCTCTGAGCGCGCCCCTACATCACCGGTACAGCGCACACTGCTGTATCTTGTGCACACCGTCCGCTGGATCGTTCTCGGAGGGTTCTCAGGACTATTCGCGGGGTGTGCTTCGTATGTGTTCCTTGAGGGCCTCGATCGAGTGACCGCATTCCGAACCGATGAACAATGGATGATCTACCTTCTGCCCATCGCAGGTCTTGTCATCGGACTCTCCAACAAATGGCTCGCCGGTCGCTCCACGTCGGGAAATTCACTCCTCCTACAAGAGATCCACAGTCCAACTCGCTGGGTTCCCCGGCGCATGGCACCGCTCGTTCTGCTCGGAACATGGTGGACACATCTGTTCGGCGGATCGGCTGGTCGAGAAGGAACCGCTCTTCAAATGTCAGGGAGCCTCAGCGACGCGTTCGGCCGCCTCATCAAACTTCAGCACCGAGACCGCTCCCTCCTACTCACCGCTGCTCTAGCCGGAGGCTTCGGTTCTGTATTCGGCGTTCCATTCGCAGGGGTTGTCTTTGCACTCGAAGTGCCTACCGTCGGGCGTCTGCGACTCCGAGCACTCGTTCCCACAGTGTCCGCGTCATTTGTCGGAGACGCAATGGTCGGGTGGCTGGGTCACGACCACGCCACTCGATTTTCGGTCGATCTCTCGCTAACGGCGTCAACGCTGGGCGCTCTGATCGTTGTTGGCGTGTCGTGTGGAATTGCCTCTCGAATATTCATCTCGGCAACATCGACCATGAGAAACCTCGGCCGCCGATATCTCCCGTCGACGGTGCTGCGCCCCGTCATTGGCGGCGCGGCGGTGCTCGGACTGTCGGCCCTGTTCGGACGTGACTATCTCGGCTTGTCGCTCCCACTCCTCGACACCGCCCTCTCAGGCGCCTCAATCGCCCTCACCGTCTTCGCACTCAAAATCGTCTTCACCGCAATCACCATTGGCACAGGGTTCCTCGGCGGCGAGGTCACCCCACTGTTCGTCATTGGCGCCACACTCGGGGCGTCGGTCGGTGAGCTTGTGGGACTGCCATTCGGCGTTGCGGCCGCAATCGGCATGGTCGCTACCTTTGGCGCAGCTGCGAATACGCCCCTTGCGTGCACCGTGATGGGCCTCGAGCTATTCGGCACTGCAGCCANTGCTCCAATGGCGATCGGCTGCCTCGTTGCGTGGGTTGCCTCAGGCTCTGGAACAATCTACGAGACCCAGCGACACGCGCTACGTCGATCGTCAACTGGTCTTCAACACTCGTAACGGCAGTTCGCGCGGTCCTCGAATCTGACCGACACTCCAACGGGTGTCGCCATCGACAGTGAACGATGGGAACCGTCGCACAAACTCTTCAACCGCCACCTTGAGTTCCAGTCGCGCGAGGTTCGAGCCCAAACAGCGGTGGATGCCAAGACCAAACGCACCATGGCGATTCTCTTGACGGTCGATCACGAACTGAGTTGCGTGCTCGAACTGCTTGGGGTCGCGGTTCGCAGCAGGGAACGGAAGCAGCACCCAATCGTTGGCCTTCATCGGGCACCCATGGAAGTCGTAGTCGTCCTTGACGAGACGCGCCATGGTCACTGGAGCGTACGCACGGAGGAACTCTTCAAGAGCAAACATCATGACGTCGGGCTCGTCGACGAGACGCTGCAAGTCATCTGGGTGGGTTCCGAGGTGCCAGAGCGATGACCCAATCGCTGACCACGTCGTGTCGATTCCGGCGACAAGGAGCAGGAGGATCGACCCACGGACATGCTCATCAGAAAGTTTGTTACCTGCGATCTCAACGTTAAGAAGGTAGTTAGTGAGATCATCTCGAGGGTTCGCCCGGTGATCCTCAATTTGCGCGTCGAGGTAATCGGCCAAGGGCTGCATGAACGCTTCGCGATCTTCCGCTGGTTCGTTAATTCGCTCAAGCACATTGTGTACGAAGTCTCTAAAGAGCGCTTCGTCCTCTGGCGGGAAGCCGAGCATCCGGGCGATCACGTTGACCGGAATGCTCTGCGCATATTGCGCGGCGCCATCGACGATTGACACACCTTCGGTGATATCACCCATGCGGTCAAGGAGCTCGTTGCAGAGTCGTCGAACTTCAGGCTCCCACTCTGCAATCACCTTTGGCGCAAACGGAGGCAGCAGAAGACGNCGGGCAATGTTGTGGAATGGCGGGTCACTAGTGATGGGCGGCGCAGGCCCAACAGGAGCCTCGATCAGAGGGCGGCCCGTGTTGACAACCACGCCCTGCGAAGTGAAGTGCTCGGTGTCATAGGCGATCTCGTGNACCATCTCGTAGGTGAACGGTGCCCACAGCCCGTCGTAGCGTTCGCTGTGCGCTACCGGGCATTCAGAGCCCTGAAATTCCTCCCAGATCTCGTGCGCTCGTTCGTTGTATTCGGGGTCAGCATGATCAAAGTCATTCACCCAGTCGAGAACTTTTTCGTACATTCCAGTCATGAGATACTCCGAGATGTTCAGTCTTCAATCGTGATTGCGAATTCGGGACAATTCGCTGCGGCAAGTCGAGCTTTGTCCTCAAGCTCCGCAGGAACAACGCCATCGTTCAACGCGAATGCGGTGCCGTAGTCATCGACATCGAACAACTCGGGGGCGATGGCAAAACAACGGTTATGNCCCTGACATTTTTCTTCATCAACGAATACACGCATAGCTGGGACACTACTGGCGAATCTGTCTCGAGTCACGTCCGCATGTGACTTTCTTCACAGATTGGGTCACCAGATACGATCAATGCCGTGCACAGTGTCATCCTCGCCGCATCTGGAGACGGCATCGTTGCACGACTCACCAACTGGCTGGTTGATACATCGAGCGCAAAATGGTTTCTCGCCGTCATTTTTGTGATCGCACTGCTCGACTCGGTAGTGCCGATCGTACCCAGCGAAACCACGGTGATTATCGGTGGGGTTGCCGCAGGTGCCGGAGATCAGAACCTCCTTTTAGTCATTGTTGCGGGAGCGATCGGTGCCTTCATCGGCGACAACCTCGCGTATCTCATCGGTCGCTCATTTCATGGACCAATCTCCCGGCGGGCAAGCCGTAAACCCACGACGCAACGGCGACTTGACTGGGCGGAAAAACAAGTTCGCGAGCGCGGTGGTCTTCTTCTTGTCACCGCACGATTCATTCCCGGCGGCCGAACGGCGCTCACCATTTCATGCGGACTCACCCAACAGCCGCAGCAGTGGTTCGTGAAGTGGGTAGCGCTCGCCGTGAGCATCTGGGCCACCTATGCAGCGGTCCTCGGAGCGATTTTCGGAAAAGCACTTCAAGACAACCACACAGCGGCGTTTCTCATTGCGTTTCTCACCGCACTTGCCATCAACGTGATCATCGAAGTGGTGCGTAAACGTCGATCATCGGCACAGCATCTCTGACGCGAAATCACCAGCCAACGACTGCAACACTGGTTTCATGAACGTATCCGAAGCTGTTGCAGCTCGCCGATCAATCCGAGACTTCCTCACCGACCCAGTCGACGATGAACTCCTTCGTGACCTTCTCGAACGCGCCGCCCGCGCGCCGTCAGGCGGCAATGTCCAACCGTGGCGTATCTACGTGCTCAACGGTTCACGGATGACCGATTTTCTCGACTTCCTCAGCACCCAACCTGATACTGAACCGTCCGAATACGACGTGTATCCGGCAAACCTTTGGGAGCCCCACCGAACCGCCCGGTTTGAACTCGGCGAGCAGATGTACGGCCTCCTCGACATTCCCCGCGAAGACAAAGCCGGCCGCCTCCAACAATTCGCTCGCAATGCCCGCTTCTTCGATGCTCCCGCTGCGTTTTTCATCACCATCGACCGTCGCTTCAACGAGCCTCAGTGGTCAGACCTCGGAATGTTCCTTCAAACGTTCATGCTGCTGGCAGTAGAGGCCGGTCTCGATACGTGTGCTCAGGAATACTGGTCAAGCCGCCATGGCGCAGTCATGGAATTCGTCGGCGCACCAGAAGAAGAAATGTTGTTCTGCGGAATGGCAATCGGTTACCGAAATACCGAAGCTCCCGTCAACGACCTCGTCGCCGAGCGACTTCCGCTCGACACCTGGGCAACGTGGGTGTNNTCNCGACTCGTAACTGCGTTCAGTGGGCGCCCAAGCGGCGCTCAAAACCATCGGGAATCACAAGGTGTTCCCGTTGAAGATCATGCACTGATTCGACGCCCATTCCCAGAAGAGCCGAGTCAATTCCCATGCGCAAGACATCGAGCACGTTCTCGACACCCGCCTGACCGTTCGCAGCAAGCCCCCACAGGTACGCGCGACCGATCATCACCGCCCGGGCGCCCAGAGCGACCGCCTTGACGACGTCACTGCCACGTCGGACACCTCCATCGAGTAGCACGTCAATCTCTGAGCCAACCGCCTCAGCGATCGCCGGCAATGCTCGAAGTGGCGATGGCGTCCCATCGAGGTTGTTGCCTCCGTGATTGGAAACCGACAGTCCGGTGAAGCCGGCATCACGCGCACGACGAGCATCGTCAACACGCATCACACCTTTCACCACACAAGGGCCACCCCACTCATTGACAAACCACGCAAGGTCGTCCCACGTGGGCTGTGGCGAACCCATCCATTGNCCGTAGGCACCAAAAAATGTTGGAGGGGGTGAGCCATCAATGCTCATATTTGGAGCCGTCAGGTCGGGAAGGTGTCCCGCTTTCAAGAATCGTCCAAGCCACCGTGGGCGGGCAAGTACCGACGGCGCGTACTTCACCATCGTCTTGAGATCAATGCCATCAGGAAGTTCAGGGCTCCCCCAGTCACGGCTGTGGCTGTACGACCAGTCGAGCGTCAAAATGACCGCTTTCGCTCCAGCGGAACGGGCACGATCCATCTGTGCGCTCACCCAGTCACGGCCGTTGATCCAGTACATCTGGAAGAGAAAATTCTCATTTTCTGCGGCGATGTCTTCCATTGGCTTTGAGCCAAACGATGAAAGTCCAACAGCGGTACCACGAGCTGCTGCTGCCCGGGCCACTGCAAGCTCACCATCTGGATGCACCGCCTGCACACCGGTTGGGGAAATCATCACCGGCATCGAGAGGTCAAGACCAAGCACCGACGTCGCAAGATGACGCTCTGACGGTCGATCNGCAATCACTGGTTGAAATCCGAGTTCACGGTAGGCGGCGCGGTTGTCGTCGAGCGTGAGTCCTGCCTCGCTACCGGCGATCAGCGCGTCATACACGTGGCGCGGAAGAATACGCTCGGCACGCCGCTGAGCAACTGCGACCGACTCAAACCACGGATTTCCCATACCGCGAGGGTATCTGCGAACACTCCTGTCATCTCTTCTGAGCGCGAGTTCCGGTGGTGAGTTATCAATCTCCTCTCATTACCTTCGGTGCATGAGCACAACTCGCTTGACCTCAGGAAACCGTTCGATCGCCGGTCGTGTCGCCATCGTTAGCGGCGCAGGATCAGGTATCGGGCGCACCACCGCCCACCTCTTCGCCGATGAAGGTGCCCTCGTTGCTGTCGTCGACCGCAACGGTGANGGCGTCGCCCAAGTGGTTGGAGAGATCTCNGACGTGCACGGAGCAGACCGAGTGAAGGGCTGGACGGTCGACGTCACCGATAACGCCGCACTCGATGCCCTCCCAGATGCTGTCGCCGAAGCGTTCGGGGGCATCGACATTCTCATCAACAACGCTGGGGTCGTGTTTAACGCTGACATGACAACAACCGCCGACGTATTCGACGAAGCATGGGATGCCACTCTCGCCGTCAATATCACTTCATATGCACGGCTCACCCGAGCGGCGCTCCCCTACCTCATGAAGAGTGATGGCGGCAGGATCGTATGCACTGCGTCGACCGAAGGTCTTGGAGCAACTGGCGGAATTCCTGCATACAACGCTTCAAAGCACGCGGTTATCGGTCTCGTGCGATCACTTGCGGTTGAACTCGGTCGTCACGGGATCACCGCAAACGCAGTCTGTCCGGGACCCATCGTGACCGGAATGACGGCGAACATTGCCGACGAACACAAAGAGATCTTCGCAAAACGTCGTGTGCCGGTTCGTCGCTACGGACAACCAGAAGAAATCGCCCACGGCATGTTGAACTTGGTGCTTCCTGCATCGAGTTACATGAACGGCGTCATCCTGCCCGTCGATGGCGGGATGACCTCCCGACATACCTAACGAGCCGACCGCTCACCCTGAGACACGGTCGCTCACACTCGCCAACGAGACTGGTGGCCGCCCACTCGCGGCCTACGTCGCCCCACGGCCTACGCTCGGCGCGTGAGCACTGAAACACCACTCGTTCCCGGCGATCCAGCAAACACCGAATGGATCAGAACATCCATGCCGTTTACCGACCTCTGCGAGGTCGTCATCGACTCATTAACCCCAGAGCGCGTAACCGGGCGAGTCGCATGGAAAGAGCAATTCTGCACAGTGAATAGCAATCTGCATGGTGGATACCTCATGTCGCTCGCGGATTCGGTTGGGGCGTTCCTCTCGGTTCAACACCTGCCGGAAGGAGCTGGAACTTCGACAATCTCATCGTCAACGAATTTTCTTCGCCCCGCTCCACAAGCGGTGTATTCGATTGTGTCAACCCTTGTGATGGCTGGACGTCGGACGATCACCGTCACCACCGATGTCGTCAACCCAGACGGGAAAGTTGTCTCTCGAACCACCCAGACCCAGGCGGTTCTCACCACCTAGTTCGCACGAACTAAACGGCGCTCTCACTCGCCCGAGTGAAATGCCATTTCGTCCGATACAGCGAAGCAACTGCAACCACTGAAGCAGATGCGGCAACCACCGATGCCATCGTCGGTGCACCGCTTACATCGGTGAGACGTCCAGCAAGCACCGGTGCCACTCCCCCACCGATAGCGCCGAGGAACGTGACGACCCCGCTGATCGCCCCAAAGTCACCAGTTGGAATCACTGTTCGGGCGACGATCCCATCGAGCGCGCTGATGGCACCGATGCCGATGCCGGCGATAACGACGTACAGCGACGCAATGACCGCATTCCCGCTGATGAGTACGAGCCCACACGCAACTGCGACACACAATCGTGCCCCTGCAAGGAGAAACCAATGCCCGTAACGTCGGAGCGCCCGTTGTAACGGCAACCGGCCGAGGAGTTGGAGTAGACCCCTCGCTCCACCAAAACCGGCAGCGGCAGCAGCCGAAAGCCCCGCCCATCTCATAATTGAAAGCTGAAACACCAACAACGTCGACATCGACATGTATACACAGAACACCCCGATCGCGTGCCAGCGAACTGCCCCCGATCGGGCTGCGGTTGTGACCGCAATCCTCCATGTTGACGACCGCTCAAACTCACCGTGTCGTGGAACCCGTCGCACAACGCGGGCAGCGAGTAAGAAGACACAACAGGCAACACCGGCAGGAACTTCAATGGCGACCCGCCAACCAAACGTGCCACGAAGATATTCGGTTGCCGGAATGGCAATCGGAGACGCAAATGCTCCCCAAATGGTAAGGCGAATGATTCGCTGCGTTGACGCAGCAGGATCCATCCTCACCAACATCGCTTGGGTCATGCCGTAAAAGCCAGCGGCCGCCGACACGCCGCCTCCGACACCGAAAAGAACGACGAATTGCCATACCTCTGCTGAGCGTCCGCTGAAGCCCACCAAGATTGCTCCGATTGGTCCGATGACACCGAGGAGGAGTTGCGGGCCGAATCGATCGAGGAGCCGCCCGGTTGCAAGAGAGAGCGCGCCGAGCAACACCTGAGCTAAGCCGAAGGCCAAACCAAGTGGTGCCGAACCTGCCCCGAGGCCGGCACCGATGTCATCGATGAGCACACCAAACCCGTAGTACCACGAGCCGTACACCGCAATCGTGAGAATCCCCAGCACATCAACTGGCCAATCAGGCTGATATCGCCGTGCCGAAGTTGATGTGTGGGTCATTGGGGTTGAGTCTTTCAGAGGTGACCTCCTACTCATGCGCCCTGGTACCTTCGCAGTCATGGAGGAGCGAATCGTCGATGGGAAAGCGTTATTTGCTGAGCAACGGTCAGAGAGCGGCAGCGACGTCGCCTCGTGCATGAGTTGCGGCTCCCATCTCGCCCAACGATGGAGCACACCTGAAGGTGTGGCCGTGCTCTGCCAACAGTGTGCAACTCTCCACGGACTTGGCTGCCCCTAAGAGCTTCTATCTCATCTCAGTAATCACCGTGAACGTCACACCCGCCGTTTAGGTTCAGAACATGGAAATTCTTATCGTTGTTCTGCTGGTGGCGGTGCTCGTCGCCCTCCTAGGGGTTATTGCGACCTCCCGTAAACCTGCCCCTGAAACAACGGCTCCTCCACCTGCGTTCCCCTCGACCGAAGAATTGACCAGCCAAATCAAACTGGTCAATGAACAAGCACTCAACGGTGTAATCGCAGAACTCAATCAACGAGCGGAAGCCCANCGAGANGAAACAATCCGCNCCGTNACACAAATGGTCACCCAACANAGTGGCGAGGCGCTCGGCAAGCGAGCCGAGGTCATCAGCACCACGCTNAAAGGTGTNCANGATGACGTCAGCAAACGACTTGCCGAACTCAACCACGAACTCGATCAACTCCGTCAACACAATGCCGGCCAATTCTCATCGGTCAGCGAAGCGGTCACATTGCTCGCACAACGAACCGCAAATCTCAACGAGGTGCTCTCAAGCTCTCAAAAGCGGGGCCAATGGGGCGAGCGACTTGCTGAAGACATGATTCGTGCAGCCGGACTCGTCGAAGGAGTGAACTACTCGAAACAAGACACCACTGCGGCCGGCGGCAGACCCGATTTCACCTTCACCATGCCACCCGACCGTGTCTTATTTATGGACGTCAAATTTCCTCTCGATCGTTATGTCGCCCACCTCGATGCCGATGATGACGCCACCCGAGCGACCACGAAAGCAGACTTCGTCAAAGCAGTTCGTAGCCATGTTGACGCCTTAGCAAAGCGCGACTACATCGATCAGACCACTGAAGACGCCCTCGACTACGTGCTGATGTTCGTTCCCAACGAGAGCATCTCAGGGTTTGTGCACGAAGCTGACCCACATCTCATCGACTGGGCCCTTGAGCGAAAAGTGGTGCTCTGCTCCCCACTCACCTTGTATGCCTTCCTCGTCGTCATTCGACAGGCAACAGAAAGTTTCCACACCGAGCAGACGGCAGCCGAGATCACCCAGCAGATCAACAAGTTCTCAAAAGAGTTCGACAATTACTCAGCCGCAGTTGACAAAGTGCGCGCAACGTTCAACAAACTCGATAACGAACTCGGAGCGATTGCGACCGATGGCACCCGCTTCCGGAAACTCTCTGTCCCGATTCGAGATATCGAAAAGTTACGCAAGCGTCAGGGCATCGGTGAACTTGATGCCGCGACCGACGATGTTCTCAACGAATCAGTCGACGATTTCTGAGACTTGCATTGATGGCGCAGCGTTCGTGTAGTTCGCAACGTCACCCATGATGTCACCCATCTTTGGGCTTGACATCGCCGCCTTCATCGCATCACTTGATTCAAAGTAAAACGACACACTCGCCACCGAAGGGCCATCAACTCCACGCTCAAGTTCAACCTTGGCTGGTGAAAATGCATCGACGCACATCGGGACATGTGAGTTCTTGTAGTAATCGTGGTCGAAGGTGACGTCGTCACCCTTTGGGTAGGACACGGTGAGTTTGATCATTCCATGACCGTAGCTATCAACGATGCCATGGTCAATGGCGGAGCAGCCGGTACAGCAAATGGACTGCGGCCTACCGTGTCGTTAGATCGACCGCCCAGCATCTTTCCAGTAGGGCTCGCGCAACTCTCGTTTTAGAATTTTTCCCGAGGCGTTGCGAGGCAATGCGTCTACGAATTCGATAGTTGCCGGCTTCTTGTAACTCGCAAGTCGCTGTCGACAGAACTCGATGACCTCGTCACCGGTCAATGTCTCGCCGGGTCGGGTCACAACGATTGCGTGGACGTTCTCTCCCCAGTGATCGTCAGGAACGCCAATCACCGCAGCTTCGAGGACTCGTGGATGCTCACAGAGTGCGAGTTCGATTTCGGTCGGGTAAATATTCTCGCCCCCTCGGATGATCATGTCTTTCTTTCGATCAACGAGGTAGAGGTAGCCGTCTTCATCGACAGTCGCCATATCGCCTGCGTGCAACCATCCATCACGCAGGGTCTCCGCAGTTGCCTCGGGTTTCCCCCAGTACTCACGCATATTTGCTGGTCCGCGCGAGATGATTTCACCAATCTCTCCTGGGCTGACCGGAATACCATCCTCATTAATCACACGCACTTCGGTGAATGCGGTCGGTCGGCCAATTGACGAAAGCCGTCTCGTTTGAACATCGGTTCCACCGACGATGTGATCTTCGGCCGGCAAGATTGCTTGCATCCCACCTTCGGTGCCCGCTCCAAAGAGCTGCACGAATGAGCACCCAAACACGTCAATCGCAGCACGCAACTGCGCTTGCGGCATTGGAGCAGCGCCGTATTCGATGAGCCGAAGCTTCGAAAAGTCGAGCGATGAAATCTCTGGTACCTGCAATACGGCATTGATCATCGATGGCACGAAGAATGCCGATGTGACGCCTAAATCCTGCAGTGCATGTGCCGCACGTTCTGCGTCGAATTGTCGATGCCGCAGAACTGTTCCACCCTTGACGAGCACTGAGTAATCAAGTTGGGACCCCGCAACATGGAAGAACGGCGCATTGTGAAATGAGATATCGCCTGCGAAACGTCCGCTCTCCACGAGTCCGATGGCAGTTCGTGAACTCAGAGTGTGATGGGTAAGAACCGCACCTTTTGGTAACCCGGTCGTACCACTCGAGTACTGAATCTGAACGACATCGTCCGGACGCAACTCGACCGACGGATACGTCGCCGCACCTCGGCTCACAACGTCGTCATGGGCCAACACATCGTCTGATGCTGCGCCAAAAACCACGACATGGCCAACCGATGTGACCTTCTGTCGAACGGCACGCGCAATGTCAAGGTAGTCAGGGTCGACTGCGAGCAGCACCGGGTCAGAGTCACTCAGCAAGTACCCAACCTCTTCTTCTCGAAGGCGATAGTTCAGCGGGACATACACGCCCCCCGCGCGACAGATCGCAAGAGCTGTTTCGATGTGCTCAATCGAGTCGGTTGCCATAACAGCGAATCGGTCGCCGTGTTGCAGCCCAAGCTCTCGATACGCGTTTGCGAGTCGATTGATTCGCTCATCAAGTTCTTCGTAACTCACCGTCCACCGGTCGCTGATGATTGCGGGTTTCGGCCCGAATACTCGGGCGACCTCATGGACAAGTGTGGTAATCGGGATCATGACGCTGCTCCTCTTCGTTGCGACCCAATGACCTCAGCCACCATGTGGGCGAGGTTCACGAGGAAGCCCGAGCACTCGCTCCCCCACAATGTTCCGTTGAATTTCGTCTGTGCCACCGGCAATTGACAGCCCAGGCACCGACAGTGCGATCTGTGCCGGTAGACCATCAAAAGTGTTCTCGCCTTCGAGAAGTTGCCCGTGTGGGCCGAGTGCAGTGAGCGCAAGGTCACGCCAGTCACGCATCAGTTGTGTTGCCGCAAGCTTGCCGAGCGATACCTCAGCACCGACTTCAGGTGCCTGCGCGAACCGTTGGCTCATCCAACTTGAGGTCTTGATTCCGGTGTAGATCTGTACTGCGCGGTCTCGGATACGGGGGTCAGTTTGCTTACCGTTTGCAACGATCACCGAGCACAACAACTCCCAGGCTTCGAGGCCCCCAGGCATGAACCCTTCTGAGCCGTCGGGAATCTCACCTGATGCATATCGCCCGGCCGCGATTGCCAGGTCGAGATCGGTTTGAATGCCAGGTTCGGCATCAGCATCGAGTGACTCTCGCTCATAACTCAGGGTGCGCAGAGCAACCGGCCAACCTTTCCCCTCCTCACCAATGAGGTTGGTGTGCACTGTTGTTGCGTCATCGATGAAGACCTCATTGAACTCAGCCGAGCCATTCATCTGCACGAGCGGCTTTGGTTGGATGCCGTCCTGACGCATATCGATACCAAAAAACGACAGCCCACTGTGCTTGGGTGCCGACTGGTCAGTTCGCGCAACAAGGATGGCCCACTTCGCGTAATGGCCACCCGAAGTCCAAACTTTTTGACCATTCACCCGCCACACATCGCCGTCACGGACGGCAGTGGTTCGAGCACCTGCAAGGTCTGAGCCCGCATCCGGCTCGGAGAAAAGTTGGCACCAAATTTCAGATCCGTCAACAATCCCGGGAAGCCACTGTTGGCGTTGCTCATCAGTGCCCATCTCGACAAGCAGTGGCGCAACCATCATTGTTGCAATGCCATGAGGAGGCCCGAAGGCTCCAGCTCGTTGCAGTTCTTGCCGAACAATTCTTCGAGATTCGCTCGGTAGCCCTTTGCCAAACCATTTCTCGGGGAAGTCAGGAAATCCCCATCCTGACCGAGCGAGGTTGCTCCACCACTCTCCTAACGGCTGCTGAGGGTCCCACTGTGCATCGAGCCAACTACGTACCTCTCCCCGGATCTCGTCGAGCAACGACACACCACCCTCACTCATCGTCAAGGCCTGCCGCTTCGCGTGCGTACCCTTTGGCGCGTTCCATGTCGAAATGCTTTCGGGTCACAATGCGCTGAGCGTAAAGACCGCCACCCGATTGAAGGTTGGTCACGAGATGCCAGCCACCGTATGCATCGGCTGTGGCATCGCGTATGGCGTGGAAAAGCCGGATGCGATCCTCTGCCGACACATCGCCTGAGGCGGTCATATATTTCTCGACATAGCCGCGAGTTTCAGCGTTCTCAAGATCACCAATTGTCGGTGCGGTGAGAATGGCACCTCCCCCAATGTCATGAAGATGGCGCACCATCACCCCGAACTGCGCTGCGCCCTGATATTTCGCTGCGTTGGTAAACAGCTCGTCAGGGTAAAAGAAGCCCTCGTCGGTCGACCGAGCATTCGCAATCGCTGCCTCAAGACCAGCGCGCAGCAGTGTCGCATGAATCGACATTTCATCGATCTTTTCTCGAATATGTGAGACACCGCCAAGCCCGTTCGCCTCGGCGATGAGTTGAGCAAAACCCACGAGTTCATCAGCTTGACGCACCATAAACGTGAGACCGCCCAATCGTTCCCATAAACCGAGCGAATGAGCGAACACCGCCGCCATCGACACTTCACCATCGAGAAATACCCGGTCATACGGCACGAAAACGTCGTCGTAGACCACCAGCGCGTCGGGCATGCTGGCAAGACGGCTGATCGGAAAATGTCGATTGTCATCATCGGCTGGGTGGAATGTCGTGTTGATCGTTCGAACACCGGGAGCATTCGCCGGCACTGCGCAGACGATTGCGTAGTCCTCCTCGCCGGGCTTCATCGCCTTCGTTGGCATCACAAGGTGTTCGTGACAGAGCGCTGCTGCCGTGATGTGAAGTTTGGCTCCGCGAATCACGACACCATCGCTACGACGCTCAACAACACGAACATAGGAGTCTGGATCACGCTGCTTACCCGGTGGCAGCGAGCGGTCACCTTTCGCATCGGTGATGCATTCGGCAATGCGAATATCTCGGGCAATCGCATCATCGACATAGGCCTGAATTCGTTCCCGATACACCGGATCGAGACCTGCAAGCTTCGGCGACGCAGTGAGCAAGGTCATGAGCGACTGGTAGGTCACGCTGATCGCCATGTCCATACCGGTCAACACATCGGTGCGGGAACGCATCTCTTCGATCGAGCGCGGTGCAAAGATGTACGGGTTCACCGCATCGTCAGCATCGGAGAAACAGTTGTCGTAGCCCTGCGCAATCGCTTGTGCAGGAACCGCAAACGCAGGTTCGGCAAGAAGATCGTCAACCCGTCGACCGTGTAAAAAGGTCGTACGACCATCGTTCAACGAATCGAGATATTGCTGTCCTGTCAACATCGTTTCCCCCCGGATCAGACGACTGTTGATCNGAACTTATGAGAAGGGGATTCAGATGTTCGAAGTGGAAGGCTCGATCAAGAGCCTGCTGATTTATTCGACGCGCAGACCTGAAATCGCCCGAGCGATAACCAGTTGCTGAATCTCACTCGTTCCCTCAAAGATGGTGTGAATCTTTGCGTCTCGATGCCAACGCTCCACCGGGTACTCCCGGGTGTAGCCATAGCCACCGAGAATTTGAATGGCTTCTTCAGTTACTCGAACCGCTACCTCTGAGGCCTTCCACTTGCTCATCGAGCCTTCGGCGTTGGTGAATCCACCATTACGAGCAAGCCACGCGGCACGCCAAATCAGCAGACGACTCGCATCGATTTCGGTGATCATGTTTGCCAACTTGAATGCAATCGCTTGGTTCATGATGATCGGCTTGCCGAAGGCATGGCGTTCTTTCGCGTACTCGAGTGAATACTCGTACGCAGCTCGAGCAATACCAAGTGCCTGTGCCCCCACCGTCGGGCGCGTCGCTTCAAACGTCTTCATTGCCGGCTGAGGCGCTCCAGACCTGCCGGCCTCTCGAGCACGGGCCAGTTTGGCATCGAGTTTTTCTTTGCCCCCGAGCAAACACGACCCTGGGATACGTACGTCATCGAGCACTACTTCTGCGGTATGCGATGCACGGATGCCATGCTTCATGTACTTCTGGCCCTGTGAGAGACCCTTCGTGTTCGGAGGAATCACAAACGANGCTTGGCCACGTCCCTTNAACTCNGGNTCGACTGCAGCGACGACGACGTGCACATCNGNGATACCACCGTTCGTGATCCATGCTTTCGTACCGTTNAGCACCCATTCGTCATTTGCTTCGTCGTACACCGCNCGTGTGCGTAGGTTCGACACGTCGCTGCCGGCNTCTGGCTCGCTCACACAGAACGCTCCGAGCTTCACCTCATTTGCNTCGCCNTAACACTGCGGTACCCACTCCATGAGTTGCTCAGGCGTGCCGTTGCCTGCGATGCCTGCTGCNGCGAGNCCACTTCCCATGATCGCCATGCCAAGGCCAGCATCACCCCAGAACAGTTCTTCAACCGCAACTGGCAACGTAAGACCGGTGCGATCTTGCCCNGCGTTCATCAAGAACTCCCAGCCGTAGAGCCCGATCTTCGCCGCCTCCTGCACTACTGGATATGGAAATTCTTCGCGCTCGTCCCATTCGGCAGCAGCTGGACGCATGACGTCTTCGGCAAATCCGTGTGTCCAGTCTTTGATCTGTTGCTGGTCATCGTTGAGGGCCATCGAAAATTCGCTCATACNCANTAAGTTACCCGTGGGTAACCCGATCTGCACGATGCTAAGAGNNACGAACAAACTGGNGNCTTACATCGCCTGCAAGACTTCCTATCTAACTCAAGAATTTTCCAGCTGACGCAGCCCTCATTCACTCAACACTTGGACCTAAGTTAAAGTCGTCTTATGTCCGGCACACTAGAAGCACACTACGGAAGCGACGGGATAGTCGATCGTATTCTTGCCGCTCTGGCTGAGGCTGGAACCGATGCAAGTTCTCTGACTCCGGATTCTTTCGCGGGAGCCGACGAGTTTCATATCGGTGGGAGAAGAGGGAGTGAAATCGTTGCTGACCTTCTGGAGATCGAACCTGGCAGCAGGATTATCGACCTCGGGTCTGGCATCGGAGGACCTGCCCGGTTTCTCGCACGTGCAAAGGATGTTCACGTGACGGGAGTAGATCTAACCCCAGAATTTGTCGAAGCAGCCTCAGTCTTGACTGAACTTGTCGGCATGTCCGACAAAGTTGACTTTCACGTGGGTTCTGCGACAAGTATCCCTTTCAGTGATGACTCCTTCAATGCAGCGACCATGATCCATGTAGGAATGAACATCGCTGAGAAGGTTGTAATGATGAGCGAAATGGCTCGCGTAACTCAATCGGGTGGCACGGTGCTGATCTACGACATCATGCGAGTAGGAAGCGGATCTATCTCATATCCGATGCCATGGTCATCTAGTCCAGAATTTAGTTTTCTAGAAACGCAAGAGACTTACATGCATGCAGCCTCCGAAGCCGGGTTAGATCTTGTTTCTGTTTATGACCACAGTGAAATGGCAAAGTCGTTCTTCAATGAACCCCCTTCAAACCCACCAGCGGTGAATTTGGGTCATCTAATGGGAACGGAAATGCCAAAAATGTTTGCGAATGCCAGGGAAGCGGTGAATGCTGGGATTATGAGCCCTATCATCCTGACTTTCAAAGTTTAGGAAAAAGATCTAACTCCTTCGGAGAGACCCCTAGACACTTCTGTTCGGCGACATTGTCGAGGCTCCGAACAAACTGGAGGCGCTCGTCGGACTACGAGTTTGCTCATGGAACGATTACATCGGTGGTGGGCTGTGATGGAGGTTGAACCATTTCCACCAACTACCAGGGAGCTGATTGCGAGTTCCCTACTCCAATGGAGATGGCATCAGCGACGAACCGTCGTACCGTCGCGAGTCGTCTCGACCTGCCAACCGGCTTCTTGCAAGTCGGCACGAATTGCATCAGCGGTGTCGTAGTCTTTCGCCGCCCGTGCAGCATCAAGTGCAGCTACCTGAGCGAGCACATCAGCCGGCACCGCAACTTGTTCGACAAGCCGCAACCCAACTGCACCGCACATCTCGCGAACCGCGCTCGTCAAACCAGCCGCAATCGACTCGTCGCCGCTGTCGAGCACTGAGTTGGCTTGGCGCACCGTGTCAAACAACAGTGCCATCGCTTTGGGTGTATCGAGATCATCATCCATCGCTGCCCGAAACGCAGCAACCGTCTCAGCATCAGCCTCTGCCTCGCCAAGTGACGCCGTGCGCGCAACAAAACTGTCGAGACCCGCAAGCGAACGACCAGCCGCCTCCAACCCGTCGGCAGAGATACCAACCGGGCTGCGGTAATGCGATTGCAACAACACCATTCGATAGGCGCGCGGGTCGTACACCTCGATGAGGTCGAGCAGATTCGACACATTGCCGAGAGACTTCGACATCTTCTCGCCCTCTGCATCGACAACGAATCCGTTATGCATCCAATGGCGAGCGAATTCTCGGCCAAGTGCCACTGCCTGCGCTCGCTCGTTTTCGTGATGCGGAAAGCGAAGATCTTGACCACCGCAATGCAGGTCAAATCCATCGCCGAGCAAACCGAGACTCATCACCACACACTCGCTATGCCAGCCTGGACGACCGGCCCCCCACGGCGACTCCCAGGCAGGTTCACCGGGCTTTGCGAGTTTCCAGAGTGCAAAATCTGCTGGGTGGCGCTTTTCTCCGGCACCGAACACCTCACGCTCACCGCCGCCAGCCATCATGTCGTCGAGCGACTGATGGGCAAGCAATCCGTAACCCTCAACTGATTCAACAGAGAGATAGACCCCATCAGAGGTCGAGTACGCAGCTCCCGAAGAGACCAGCGTCGAAATCATCTCGACCATCTCGTCGACCCACTCGGTCGCATGGGGCACATCGGTTGGTCGAAGAACGTCGATTCCCTCCATTGCGCGAAACCAAATGTTCTCGCATTTCGTGGTGATATCAGACCACTCCCGACCCTCACGTTCGGCCCGGTCGATGATCTTGTCGTCGATATCGGTGATGTTCGACACCAAACGCACGTTGATACCTGACCACTCGAGGTAACGGCGCAGAATGTCATAAACAAGCGTCGCTCGACCGTGTCCGAGATGCGGCGGCCCGTAGACCGTTGGACCACACAGATAGATACTGATCCGCCCTGGTTCGCGCATTGCGAGCTCTCGAACCTGCCTTGTCGCCGTGTCATAAAGGTGCAGCACCAGTCCGAGGCTATTGCCGACGGCCTAGCCTTGATACTCATGGCGAACGTCCCCGAGAAACCAACCCTCGATGGAATTGAGCAGCAGTGGTCTGCGGCATGGGACAGAGAAGGCATTTACTCCTTCGACCGAACAGCATCTCGAGCCGATGTCTTCTCGATTGATACTCCGCCGCCAACGGTTTCAGGGTCTCTTCACATGGGNCACGTATTTTCNTACACCCACACGGACGCNATCGCACGATTCCACCGAATGANCGGNAAATCNGTGTTCTACCCAATGGGATGGGATGACAACGGCCTTCCNACCGAGCGNCGAGTACAAAATTANTTCGGNGTCCGNTGCGACCCCTCACAGNCCTACGAGAGCGATTTNGAACCCCCCTTCCGCGGTGACCCACCNAAAGACCATCGNGCNATCCCCATCTCTCGACCCAACTTCCTCGAACTCTGCGACGAACTCGTCGCTCTCGATGAGCAAGTTTTCGAAGACCTCTTCCGTCGCCTCGGGCTCTCCGTCGACTGGTCACTTCTCTACGCAACGATCGACGAACGTTCGCGCCGGGTCAGCCAACGAGCATTCCTCCGCAACCTTGCTCGAGGCGAGGCCTACAGTGCCGAAGCGCCAACACTGTGGGATGTTGACTTCCAGACCGCCGTTGCTCAGGCAGAAATGGAAGATCGAGACCGCCCTGGGGCGTACCACAAACTTGCATTCCATCGCACTGACGGTTCGGGCGACATCCTTATCGACACGACGCGCCCAGAACTTCTCGCTGCGTGCGTCGCCCTCGTCGCTCACCCAGACGACGAGCGCTATCAGCCGATCTTCGGATCTACGGTCTCAACGCCGCTCTACGGCGTCGAAGTTCCCGTCGTTGCCCACCAGCTTGCCCAACCCGACAAAGGCACCGGCATCGCAATGATCTGTACCTTCGGTGACCTCACCGACGTCATTTGGTGGCGCGAACTGCAACTGCCNACACGAGCCATCATTGGCCGTAACGGCCGNATCATCGCCGAACCACCAACAGGNGTGAACACNGANGCCTACGCAGAAATAGCGGGTCTCAACGTCAAGCAAGCTCAACGCAAAGTTGTTGAGATGCTGACCGAATCTNAAGAACTCATNGGCGAGCCTCGACCACTCGAACACCCAGTGAAATTCTATGAACGCGGTGATCGCCCTCTCGAAATTGTCACTAGCCGCCAGTGGTACATCTCTAACGGAGGCCGTGATATCGACACCCGGCATGCGCTCGTCAATCGGGGTCACGAGCTCACTTGGCACCCCGACCACATGCGTCACCGATACGAAAATTGGGTTGAGGGACTCAATGGTGACTGGCTTGTCAGCCGTCAACGGTTCTTCGGTGTGCCACTGCCAATTTGGTATCCGCTCAACGCCGATGGAGAGCCAGACCATGACAGCCCGATACTCCCGAACGAGTCAGACCTACCCATCGACCCCTCGACCGACACTCCCGCCGGCTACTCAGCAGATCAACGCGATGTGCCCGGTGGGTTTACGGGCGATCCCGACGTNCTCGATACCTGGGCAACGAGCTCGTTGAGNCCACATATTGCCTCGAAGTGGGAAGAGAGCGACACTCTCTTCAGNCANGTCTTTCCGATGGACATGCGACCGCAGGGCCATGACATCATCCGNACCTGGCTGTTCTCTTCAATGGTTCGTTCACATCACGAGCACCAAGAAATTCCTTGGCGACATGCTGCGCTATCCGGGTGGATTCTCGACCCAGACCGCAAGAAAATGTCGAAGTCGAAAGGCAATGTCGTCACGCCGATGGCGCTATTCGAATCGTATGGCACCGATGCGGTTCGCTACTGGGCCGCATCAGCTCGACCCGGTGTAGATACTGCATTCAGTGAAGATCAAATGAAGGTGGGTCGCAAGCTTGCGAACAAACTGTTGAACATCACGAGGTTCGTCCACGGATTCGGAAGCGCCCCGACCAACAATGTCGCACTGAACGCTGTCGATGCATCGATGCTTAGCCGTCTTGACGCCGTCATTGCCGAAGCAACAGCAGCGTTCGAAGAGTTCGACTATGCCCGAGCACTTGAACGCACCGAATCATTCTTCTGGTGGTTCTGCGATGACTATGTCGAATTAGTGAAGTCACGCGCCTACGACACCGAGCATGAGCACCAAAGTTCTGCGCTATCGGCGCTACACACCGCTGTCACCACCTCGCAGCGACTGTTTGCACCACTCATTCCGTATGCGACAGAAGAAGCATGGCGGTGGGATAACGAGACCAGCATCCACATCTCATCGTGGCCGACCACCACAAACGTCAACGGAGACTCAGAACTTCTCANCCCAATTCTCGATGCACTCGCCCAGGTTCGCAGGGCTAAGACAGAAGCCAAGGTGAGTCAACGTGCCGTCGTTGAATCGGTCACCGTCTCGGTGCCATCTGGTCAACGAGCCGCACTCGATGCCGGTNTCGATGACCTCTGTCGGGCAGGATCAATAGAAACGATCACTGTCAATGACACCGACGGTGATGCCGTGACATGTGACGTCACACTCGCACCACAAGAATGATCTCTAGATGACCCGATCGACTACTGCGCCCCGCACATGGCCTCAGCGCCTCACCATCATTGCGGCAGTAGTTGTNTCCGTGGTGTGTGTCATCGTTGCCATAGCGCTCATCGGTGGACGTCTCGTGCTCGGTCAACGCCAACTCGTGGTCATCGAACCTGCTTCTGACGCACCACTGACGGCGGCCGCCGGCCCTGTCGAACGCCTGATCGAAGTCGGTAGTGACGACGAAGAGAGCATCACGGTCGAAGAAATTATTGAGGTCACCGTCGGCGATATCGAACCCGGTGCTCGAAACTTCCTTCTCGTCGGCACCGACAACAACGCCTGCATCGACCCCGACTCAAGATACGCCCCCTTTCTGCTCGGGCGCGCCGACTTCGGTGAGCGAGCCGATGTCATTCAGATGTGGAGAGTAAATACCGAAACCGGGGCCATTGCCGCACTGTCGTTTCCCCGCGATCTGTATGTTCGCCTCGACGGGGGGCGCCGTGGCCGAATCAACAACGCATTCGATACCGATGACCCAAACGGCTTGATTTCGACAATCCGATCAAACTTTGGAATCGAGACCGACCACTACGTGCAGATCGACTTCTGCGCATTCAAAAATCTCGTCGACTCTGTCGATGGCGTTGGGATCCCGTTTGAGTCTCCAGTGCGCGACCGTGGCACCGGTCTTACGATCTCATCAGCAGGGTGCAGCACGCTCAATGGTGACGACGCTCTCGCCTATGTGCGCTCCCGGAAACTCGAATTTGAAACTCCCGCAGGGAGCGATAACTGGATCATTGACCCTTCCAGCGACTGGGGTCGCATCGCTCGTCAGCAGGATTTCATTAAGCGGACACTTGCCAAGGTGGTCAATTCTGGACTCACCTCTCCATCGGTTGCGAGCGCCCTCATCGAAACAAATGCTGATCAGGTTGTCACCGACAGCGAACTTTCAGTGTCGACAATGCTTGGCTTTGCAAATATCCTGCGCTCAGTCGACACTGCAAACGCACGCTCCTATCAAATCGCTGCCGCCGGCCGAATTGTGAGCGGCGAATCAGTACTCATTCCAACGCTTCGAAATAGCGAAATGCGGGCGATTCTCGACATCTTTCAGGGTGATTCTCTAATCGAGGGAACGTCAATCACGCTCGACGACATTGCAACCACGACCACAACGACAACCACAACCACAACCGTGACCCCTAACGAAGAGCAATCAGAGCAAGCCTCTATGGTCGGTGCCGCCGGTCAGTCGACACCCCTCATCGTCGGTCTCGTGCAGCAAGACACACCCGACGACAACANCTTNGGATGGGTGCCTGACCCGAACATTATTTGCGACTNAGAACTTCGTCGAGTGCTCTCGCAACATCGTGAGATCCTTCAACGCTCACCAGAGCGGCTCCGGCGGCATCTGCAAACCGCTGAGCATCGGCGATGTCATCTGCTGGCGACACGATGACTAATTCTTCAAGCGACTGTGCGAACGGGACCGCCTTATCGATTGCACGATCGCGGCAGTCAGACAGCAACACCGTGAGATGACGACCACATCGAGCCGCTTCGTGTTCGGTGATTGCCGCTCGAAGACCATCAGACACGTTCGTGGTTCCGTGACCCTTGAGAGAGAGCACTGCGTCGACAACCCCATCGGCTGAAGCGTGGGCAGATGTCACCATTGATCTCACCACCTCTGCCGTTCCCGAAAACGCAATAACCGCATGAAATGCAGGGGCCCGAAGAGCAACTGCAGCCGCTGCAAGAGCCGCCGAGGCCAACGCCTCGCCTTTCATCGATCCCGAACGATCGATCACCAAACACACCGCAGTATCGGGTCGCTCCCAGTCGATGACGCGCAATGTGTCAGCGTCGACGAGTGAGCTCCCAGATTCAGCCAGCGACTCAACTGCAGCATCGACATCGAGATCACCACCAACTCGAAGTGGAAGCGAACGGAGACGGCCAACCTTTCCTTGCGCTGCGCGTCC
The DNA here is from genome assembly GCA_002727235.1 of Acidimicrobiaceae bacterium. Classification (GTDB taxonomy): domain Bacteria; phylum Actinomycetota; class Acidimicrobiia; order Acidimicrobiales; family Ilumatobacteraceae; genus Casp-actino5. The sequence continues at coordinate 64,588 of PBWL01000003.1, read as the reverse complement.
ACGTCGCGCAATGTCGATAACGATTCGCTCAGCGACACGTCGGGCTTTGGCCCGGAGTTCAGGGTCAACTGCATCACCGAGTGTGACGAGAAGAGATACGGCTTCATCAGGACTGTCTGCGAGCAACCGATCCATCACGTGCTCGTCAAGTTCGCCAACCTCAGGAGAAAGCTCATCGAAATGTTCGATTGCTGTCATCTGTTGCCGAGAGACCATTGTGCGTGGAGCGACTCCTCCCGGAGAGCCAGACGGCGGAGGGGTTAGATCGCCCGACTCGTCGTGGCCGGGCTCGCCACTTTTCCCTCCGAAGGCGCAAGCTCCTCATCGCTCGGTCGGCAAAAAATAGATCTCCACAGATCGGTGACGATCTCTTCAGATGTGCGAGACACGCCTTCTCGCACTCTCACCCGTCCCGAGAGCGCAACAAGAGCGGCGTCCAGAGTGACCTCATCATCGTCAACCAAAAGCGATCGCAATTCAGCCAGCTCTCTAGCCACGGCACACAGGTCGATCGCACCTCTGATCGACGAACCTGTTCGAAGATCAGGGTGCTCACGGGTGGCACGAACGATCTCAACCGCTGCTGATTGCACACGGGTAGGAACGTCAGCATGCTGAGACTTGACAATCGACCCTTCATCCTCTGCCGACTGATAACCCATGGCGACCCTGCAGACACGGTCGTACACCGCACCTGCAATGCGGGCGGTTCCAACCGCATCAAATGGGTTCATCGCCGCAACCAGACGAAAGCCCTCTTGAGCTTCAACCCGCCCGAGACGTGGCACGTGCACCTCACGCTCGCTCATCACGGTGACAAGAGCATTCAGAGTTTCCTCCGGCACCCGATTGATCTCTTCGACGTACAGCAGTGAGCCATTCCGAAGGGCTCGCACCAGTGGGCCGTCGACGAAAATATCGGGTGAATACCCATCAGCCAGCACTAACGCCGGGTCGAAATGACCGATTAAGCGGGCAGGCGTAAGTTCGGCTGTTCCCTCGACAAACTCAAAGCCCAAGCCCACCGCAGACGCAACCCCTCGAAGGAGAGTCGACTTGCCGGTTCCTGGCGGCCCTTCCAGCAACACGTGCCGGTCAGCCGCAAGCGCAGCGACTACCAATTCAGCCTCGCGACGTCGTCCGACCACCTCAGCAGAGATCTGATCGACGACCAGTCGTGTAGTCACCATGTCACAGGCTGTTTTCAGTCGTAGATAATGACGCCGCGAATATTCTCGCCATTACGCATTGCCTCATACCCCTCATTGATTTGATCGAGGGTGTAGGTCTGCGTCACGAGCTCATCAAGTTTCAACTGGCCCTGCGTGTACAACTCCATGAGCCTTGGAATATCAGTCCTGATATTGGCTGAACCAAAGAGCGACCCGACAATCTCTTTTTCAAAGAGGGTGAGGAACGCTCCAGGAATCGAGATTGATTGCTCATGTGTCGGATGAATGTTGGTCACGACGGTTCGTGACTTTTTCGCACTCAACCAGAACGCTTCCCCAAGCACGCTTCCATCGCCAACGCCCATCGTCATGATGACCTTGTCGAAGCCTCGTCCCCACGTCGACTCACCGAGGTTCTCGAGGGCTTCTGCGACCGACGCATAGGTATGGGTCGCACCGAACTCCATTGCCATCTCACGCTTGAATTCCACCGGATCGATCGCAGTTATCGAACGAGCTCCTGCGAGCTTCGCACCTTGAATCGCGTTGGAACCGATACCTCCGCAACCGACAACCGCTACATAGTCACCAGGCTTAACATCGGCTGCATAAACTGCCGATCCCCAACCGGTCACCACGCCACATCCGAGCAGGCATGCCTTATCGAGCGGCCAATCTTTTTCGATCTTCACACAACTCGCCTCGTTGACCACCGTGTGCTCTGCAAAAGTTCCGAGCAGGCACATCAATGTGAGGTCTTGACCATCAAGAGTGTGATGTCGAGCAGTCCCATCAGAGATCTGCATACCTTTTGCGAACTCGGTGCCACCAACATCACACAGATTCGAATTTCCTTGCGCGCACATTCCGCATCGTCCGCACGCAGGGATAAACCCAAAGACGACATGGTCGCCCGGTTCAAGCCATGTCACGCCTTCGCCAACTTCAACGACGACTCCGGCACCTTCGTGGCCACCGATAATCGGCATTTCGGCGGTTGCTCCAGCCAGATCGCCGGTCACAAGGTGTTCATCTGAATGGCACATTCCTGAGGCGGCAAGCTTCACGAGAACCTCGCCAGCTTTTGGTGGATCTAGTTCAATCTCTTCGATGCTCCATGGTGCGTGAAGCTCGTGCAAGACCGCTGCTCGTGTCCTCATTTTGATTACCCCCTAGATGTGGCGCCACGACATGGCACCTTCCGTTCCTGAAGAGTAGTGGTCAATTGCGCCGAGAGCCATAGCCGGGTCACGACGATGTACCATCTCGGTATGGACATAACTCAGCCTCAGATCACCGAAGAGCGTTCAGAAGACGTTTCAGACGCCGAAACTGTTGCCGAAGAGCTCGAACTCGTCGAAGAAATTTCCATCGACGGCATGTGCGGCGTCTACTGAAACTCGCCTCGCCGTGCTCGATTCGCCTCTCAAGTTGCACCCCTCGGTCGCCTTGCGTCCCGAGCCGTTTGGCGCACTGGCATACCACTACGACAACCGACGATTGATCTTCTTGAAGCATCCGACGATCGTTGACGTTGTGAAAGACCTTGAGCAGCATCCCGATCTGCAGTCGACCCTCTCAGCTCACGGCATCGACGAGCAGCAGTGGGACAACTACGACAAAGCCATCTGCTCGCTGATCGAATCAGACGTTGTGGTAGCACGATGACCGCTCTGACCGAGCGCATGAAAGACGGGCTTGACGCCCCGATCTGCATCACCTGGGAACTGACCTATTCCTGCAACCTCTCATGCGTTCACTGCCTTTCATCATCAGGCCGGCGTGACCCGAAAGAACTCACCACCGAAGAAGCCTTCCGAGTTGTCGACGAACTACGCAACATGCAGGTTTTCTACGTCAATATCGGCGGCGGTGAACCAATGATTCGCCGAGACTTCTTCGACATCGTCGAGTACGCAACCTCAAGTGGCGTCGGTGTGAAGTTCTCAACGAACGGCACATACATCGACGCAGCAACGGCGCAACGGCTCGCAGCGATGGATTATCTCGACATTCAGATCAGCCTCGATGGTGCCGACGCAGCGACGAATGATGCGATTCGAGGCGAGGGCTCGTACGACACTGCAATGACCGCAATGCGTCACCTCAAAGATGCAGGTTTTGGTGAATTCAAAATCTCTGTCGTCATCACCCGACACAACATTGCACAGCTCGATGAGTTCAAAGCGATCGCTGACGAGTTCGGTGCCCAACTTCGGATTACCCGGCTTCGGCCTTCAGGTCGCGCTGTCGATACCTGGGAAGAGCTTCACCCAACTCTTGACCAGCAGCGCATCCTGCACCAGTGGCTACTCGGTCACGGTGAGAATGTGTTGACCGGTGACTCGTTCTTCCACCTCAATGCCCTCGGCGAGAGTCTGCCGGGCCTCAATCTCTGTGGAGCCGGCCGCGTTGTGTGCTTGATCGATCCGATTGGTGATGTCTACGCGTGCCCGTTCGTTATCCATGATGAATTCCTTGCGGGCAACGTTCGCGATGACGGTGGGTTCGCGGCGGTATGGCGAACGAGCGACTGCTTCTCTGAATTGCGCGGACCTCAATCGGCTGGCGCCTGCGCCTCATGCGGTTCGTGGGATGCCTGTCAAGGCGGATGCATGGCAGCAAAGTTCTTTACGGGTCTGCCTCTCGATGGCCCTGACCCAGAATGCGTTGGTGGTGACGGTGAGTACGCACTGGCGTCTGCGGGGGCGGTCCCTCGTCCAAGCGGTGACCACTCAAAACCGGTCGCGGTTCAGCTTGGTCGACGTAGCAACGTATGACTTGGGTGCTTATTGTTGTCGCGGCATATGTCGTCGGCATGTTCCCAAGCGCAATCCTCGTTGCTCGAGCCGCCGGTGTCGACATCACGTCGGTTGGCTCCGGAAACCCAGGTGCAGCGAACATCACTCGAAACCTCGGCTGGAAACGTGGTATCTGGGTCTTTGTGCTCGACGCAGCAAAAGGTGCAGCCGCAGTGGGTGCCGGCCTCGCGATCGATGGTCGGCCACTCGCCTATGTTGCAGGTGCGGCGGCAATTCTTGGACATTGCTATCCGGCTACTCGAGGCTTCAACGGCGGAAAAGGTGTCGCAACAGGTGGTGGCGCTTTTGCAGTGCTAACCCCGCTGGTGTTTGTGATACTCGTGCCGACCTGGGTCGTCATATCAAAGACAACGAAAACAGCCGCACTCGCTTCGCTGATAGTGCTCTGCGCAATTCCGGTTGGAATCTGGGTGACAGGCCGCGATCTCTGGGAGCTACCGGCCTCAATCGGAATTGCCCTCCTTATCGCTCTTCGTCACGCAAGCAATATTCGGCGTATGCGAAGCGGCTCTGAACTCAGCCTCTGATCGACTACAACTGAAGCTCTCGAAGCAGTTCAGAGAAGTCGTAACCATCGAGACTCGGCAAATGGCGATCGACGACATCGTGGAGCAGTTGTTGCCATATGTCATGTCGGAAAAAGAAGCGACCCTCGCGCACGACGTAGTTCAACAAGAAGAATCGGTACGCCTCTTTTAAGAACAAGACTTCCTCTGGGCTCAACGGGAACACCGAGTGGTACGCCCGAAGGAATTGTTGGAACCGAGGTTCGAACAGTGTGTGGGCACCATATGTAAATGTTGAACGGTCGCCGGTTCGAGATGACACGCGCGAAAGGAAATAGAAATCGAGGAGCCGGGTTTCGTAGCGGAACCAGTCGTAGTCCCATCGACTAAACAAACGAAACCGACCAGACTCAGAGAAGTCAACAGAGAAGTTTCCGAGGTTCCAGTCGATGAGTACCGGTTGTTTTGCCCAGTAGTCGTAACCCGACTCATGTACTGCCATCAGAAATCGATGGGTGTGCCGGCGGACAAGATCGATCCTCGACGGGTCAAGGCTGAGTTCATCCGCCGCTCGCCTGCTTGCAGTCAGGTCGTATAGGGCAATCGCATCCGATGTGACAGTTTTTGATGTGGGTGGCACGAGGCGAGCCACGCCAGCGGTCGCCCGATGGAACTTTGCCACCTCTTCGCCAAAGTTGGTGACCTGTTCGGGAGCAAGAATCGCCGGCAGGTGATCCCGCACTTCGACCTCACGATAAAAGGCGACCCACACATCGCCGTCGTACCACACGTAGGGTCGTCCGTCGGCGGTAAGTGTGCTGGCCATGAACTGCTCATATGGCCCCCCGTCGAGCAGCCGAGACGTTCGGTGCAGGCGATCGTGATCTTCGGCAAAAAGGAAGAATGACCCATAATTTGACGATTTTGCAATGATTGTTCCGCCATCACCAAGCTGCAGCCGGTAAACACGGTTTGTTGACACCATCGCCGACAATTCGCCAAGGTCGATGATCTTCCGGCCATCGCCATACTCGCTCCACGCCTGCGAAACCGACTGGCGATGCCGCTCATCAGAAATATCGACAGTCACGTTGCGGTCCTGAGGCGAAGACTGTTTGACACAACGAAGACGCTAGATAAGACCATCGCCAGACCAGCGACAAGCGGGGAAAGTTGTCCTGACATGGCAAGGGGGACGGCAGCGACGTTGTAACCGAACGCCCACAACAGATTCACCTTGATCGTTCGAAGTGTGCGACGGGACAGCTGAATCGCGTCAACCACCGATGTGAGATCGTTGCGCATGAGTGTGAGATCGCTGGCGTGGACGGCGACATCTGAACCCGCTCCCATCGAAATTCCAAGATCAGCCGAAGCAAGGGCGGCTGCATCATTCACGCCATCTCCCACCATTGCGACTTGTCGACCCTCGGCCTGCAGGTCGCTAATGAGCGACAACTTCTCTGAGGGGCTGAGCTCTGCGTACACGTCTTCAGAATCGATACCGACCTCGTGGGCAATGACGTCTGCAACCGCACGACGGTCACCCGTTGCCATCAGAGGTCTAATTCCAAGGGCCTTTATTTCTGCGATCGCATCCGCGCTCGAAGCTTTTGCTCGATCGGCAACGAAGATCGTTCCCACCAGTGTCCCATCGACGACCACGTCAACGCCGGTCTCTGCACTTCTCGATGGATTTGCCGAGGTGCATACCTCCACAATGACNCCTCCTACTGCACCTCGCACGCCAAAACCGGGAATGTTGACCGCATCAACCGCCACCGGGAGCTCACCTCCGATCTCCTGCAGAGCCGCATCAACGATTGCTCGGGCGATCGGATGTTGGTGCGATGCTTCGACGGCCCCAGCATGGTGAAGCACGTCGTCACGCGACCAGCCACCAACGCCGGTGACCGACGTGACCCACATCTGCCCGGTCGTAATCGTGCCAGTCTTGTCGAGAACCAATGTCTCGACCGTGCGCGTTTGTTCAAGAATGTGAGGTCCGCTGATCAAAATGCCTGCTCGAGCTCCTNGACTGGTCCCNACGAGCAACGCCATTGGAGTTGCGAGTCCGAGGGCGCACGGGCACGCAATGATCAGCACCGCAACACCGGTTGAAAACGCATCTTCAGTTGATGAGCCAAACAACAGCCATGCGATTGTCGTCACCACCGATAACGCCACAATCACCGGAACAAATACCGCCGACACCCGGTCGGCAATTCGTTGAACGGGAGCAGTACCTGACTGGGCATTCATAACGAGTCGTGCGATTGCAGCAACTTGGGTGTCCCGTCCAATCTTCCTCGCCCGCACGACGAGTACACCGTCACCGTTTATCGCCGTTCCAACAACATCGGATCCCGGTTCGACCTCAACGGGCACGCTCTCACCGGTGAGCATCGACATATCGACCGAAGATGATCCCTCAATGACGACTCCGTCAGTTGCGATCCGATCGCCAGGAGAGACGACGAATACGTCATCAACCTGCAGTGAATCAACCTCAACAATGCTTGTTGTCCCATCTCCTCGACGAACCTCGGCAGTGTCACCGGCTGTTTCCAGCAGAGCATTCACNGCATCACCAATACGCCGTNTTGACCGATGCTCGAACCACCTGCCCGCAAGCACGATCGCAACCGTTGTTGACGCCACCTCGAAGTACAGGTGNTCTCCCCCACCAGCAAACGACATCGGCATCGACATCCCGATGTCGCCGGCAGATGTTGCGAGCAATGCCCACACCGACCATGCCAACGAAGCAAGCACGCCAATGGAAATGAGTGTGTCCATGGTGGTTTCGCCGTGACGAAGATTCAGGACCATCGAACGGTGAAACGGGAAGCCTGACCAGAGCGCAACCGGGAGCGTGAGCCCGAGGGTGAACCATTGCCAGCCGTCAAACCGCAGGATACTCACCATCGACATCAACAGCACGGGGATACCGAGTGCGATCGCAACAACAAGTCGGCCTTCGAGATCGACAGAACGTTCACGCTGTCCACGGCCAACTTCTTCAAGAGTGCTCGCCTTATAGCCGGTGTGTTCGATTGTCGAGATAAGCGACGCAACGTCGATCGTGTCGGTTGCGGTGACCCATGCTCGCTCAGCGGCATAATTCACTGAGGCTTCGATGCCATCAATTCGGTTGAGTCGCCGCTCGATGCGAGATGCGCAGGCTGCGCACGTCATTCCGCCGATGACAAGTTCGACGGTGACTTCAGGCGACGTCGAATCCAGCTTCATCGATCGCTACGACAACTGCTCCATGATCAACCCCTGAACCGGTGACCGTGACCAACTTTGTTTCAAGGTCAACCACTACAGACAACACACCGGCAACCATTGATACCTCTTTTTGGATTGCAGCCTCGCAGTGACCACATGCCATTTCAGGAACAGAGAGTTCGAGCCGAGTACTACCCACAGCCCACACGTTATGCCATCGCTCAGCGATGCACCACCGGAGGTATCTAGGGCTTACCCGTCGAGCTCAGATGCCGCTTTGCAGGGTCGTAAGTGCTCCNACTGCAAGCTCTTCAACCGCGTCACGGAAACCGTTGAGGATCTCTTCGTCGACATCGTCTCCCATTGCGCCATGGAGATACCTGGCGTACACACCTTCCGAAATGACCGCCAGCCTGAACGCCGAAAAGGCTACAAAATAGGGAATATTGCTCACGTCGCGACCGGTTCGAGCTGCGTATCGCTCAACCAACTGCTGATACGAGGGAAATCCTCCGGCACCCGTTGGGTCGTTCGAGCGTTGACCATTGCCGCCAGGGTCTGCCCAATACACACCGAGATATCCAAGGTCAGCCAGTGGGTCACCAAGGGTGCATAGCTCCCAATCGAGCACCGCAGCAATACGGTTGCTATCGAGGTTGGTGAGGCAGTTTCCAAGTCGGTAATCGCCGTGAGCGATCGAAACCGAATGCTGTTGAGGAATTGATGCGGCCAACAGATGGGCAACCTCATCGATTTCAGGAAGATCTCGGGTTCGAGAATCAGCCCACTGACGCGTCCAACGTTTCACCTGTCGTTCGACATAGCCCTCTCGACGAGCAAGATCTCCAAGCCCAACAGCGTCGACGTCAACCGCATGCANGTCAGCGAGAACATCGACGAGATCAAATGCAACNGCCTTGCGCTGCTCNATCGAAAGCTCAGCTCCTTTCTCAGGACTGTCAAGCACGANNCCATCAACGAAATCCATCACNTAAAACGGAGCCTGATTTACTGAANCGTCNNCGCACAATCCCAATGTTNTCGGCACTGGNACATCGGTTGTTCCGACGGCTGAAATGATCTTGTGCTCGCGTGCCATATCGTGAGCGGTCGCAAGGACATGACCGAGTGGTGGACGGCGAAGCACGAACCGGCGCCCGTGCCGGTCGGTCACCATGTAGGTGAGATTTGAACGACCGCCTTCGATGAGCGTGAATTCGTACGACCCCTCAATTCCCTCGATGTGCGCATCGAGCCAAGCGGTTACCAGCTCGCTATCTATCCCTGGGGTCGACATACCGAACGAAACTACTTCGGCGCCGATGTGCTCGGTTAGCCGGGCCGACCGACGTCAACAACCTTGTTCCAATTCACACTGGTGATGCTCACAAATTTGCCTGGGGATGGAGCGTGCACCATCTGACCGTCGCCTAGGTAAACCCCTACGTGGCTGATCGGATTGTGGTAGAAGATTAAATCTCCGGGCTTTGCCTCAGTCCTAGGCACCGATGGAAGCGCATTTGACTGCATACGAGAGTTTCTTGGCAGCACAACACCCGCTTGTGCCCAGGCGTAATGAGTCAATCCTGAGCAGTCAAAAGAAACCCCTGGCAAAGATGTTGCATACCGGTATGGAACTCCAATCTGGCCAAGGGCCGCGGTTACTGCCACCCCTGCCATTCCCGATGGCGCTGGGTAGTTTGCAATGAGTTCCTCAGTAGCGGGACTTGACCCACCCCCAGATGGCGACCCTGATCCTCCAGAGTTCCTCCTATTAACCTCGGCTTGTTCGCGCTGGTATTCGGCAAGAGCTGCGGCTAGCCGCCGTTCTTCCTCAGCTTTAATCAGGGCTCCTAGCTTCCGTTCAGCAGACTTTCGCGCCGATTCATACTCAACGGTTGAAGACTCAACCTCGTCCAACATGCCAGTTATCCGGGCAGCAAGATCCTCTGATTCTTTACGAAGTCGGTTGAGTTCAATCTGTTCGAGTTCAAGCTCGCGAATTGCCGCCTGAAGGTCATCGGTCGTACCAACACCAACACGAAGTGCTACTCGGGACAACTGGTCACGGGTCAATATGTCGCTATAAGCGGCGGCGTTCGACAGCAATGGGCCAAGAACATCAGTGCTAGAGCGAGTAAACGCCCGAACCGCAACGGTGGAAAGGTCACTCTGTAGCTCACCAAGTTCGGCTTGTCGGAGGGCAACTCGACCTTTCGCAAGTTCGATATCGTCTCCGAGCAGACGTTGTTCATCCATAGCGACCGCGTAATCCTCGATCAGAATGTCAGCCCGTTCGTGAAGGCGTTCAAGTTCATCAACAATTCGTCGGACTTCTTGCTCCTGTTGATCGACCGTTTGAGCATGAGCGGCATGCGGTAATACGGGAACCACTGTCAGCACGAAGGCCGCAAGGCCGATTGCAAATCGGCGACGTTGTGGGCGATNATCGCAAGCGAAAACCATGAGAACTCAAGCGTACCGTATGTTACGAAATGATGTCGATCAGGTCGACGGCCCGACTGTCACTCCCATTCGATGGTGCCAGGGGGCTTTGATGTGACGTCATACGCCACCCGGTTAATACCCGGCACCTCGTTGATGATCCGCTGTGACATCCGCTCCAGAAGGTCATATGGGAGGCGCGCCCAATCTGCGGTCATCGCATCGTCNCTGGTGACCGCCCGAATGATGATCGGGTGTCCGTAGGTGCGCTCATCACCCATCACGCCAACCGATCGGATATCAGGAAGAACAGCAAACGCCTGCCAAATCTCGCGTTCAAGGCCAGCGAGCGCGATCTCTTCGCGCACGATGGCGTCAGCCTCCTGCAACACCGCCACCCGCTCGGGGGTTACCTCGCCAATAATGCGCACGCCAAGCCCCGGGCCCGGGAACGGCTGCCGCCACACCATTTCATCGGGAAGACCAAGTTCAGTTCCGAGTGCCCGAACTTCGTCTTTGAAGAGNTCTCGCAACGGCTCGACAAGTTCAAGGGTCATATCTTCTGGAAGACCACCCACGTTGTGATGGCTCTTAATGACCTCTGCGGTGCCGTCAACTCCGCCGCTTTCGATGAGATCTGGATACAAGGTTCCTTGAACTAGGAACTTCGCTTCCGACAAGCCTCCGGTGTGCTCTTCAAAAATACGGATGAAGAGCTCGCCAATAGCTTTGCGTTTTGCCTCGGGCTCAGATATCCCCCCGAGGCGCTCAAAAAACCGTTGCCCTGCGTCAACATGAATGAGTTCGATACCCATGTTGCGTCGGAATGTCTCGACCACCTGTTCGCTCTCGCCCTTACGCATGAGACCGGTGTCGACGTAGACGCAGGTCAATTGAGCACCGATCGCTCGATGGACAAGTGCGGCCGCGACCGACGAGTCAACGCCTCCAGAAAGCCCGCAAATGACCCGAGCGTCACCGACTTGTTCTTTGATGAGCCCCACCTGCCCATCAACTACGGACGACATCTTCCATTCAGGGTCACACCCAGCAAGATGATGTAGAAACTGGCTGAGAACTGCAATGCCGTGAGGCGAGTGCNCCACCTCGGGATGGAACTGCACACCCCAGATCTTTCGAGAAGTGTTTTCAAGCACTGCAACCGGAGCGTCAGGGGTGCTTGCGGTTGCAACGAAGCCGTCCGGAACTTCTGTAATGGCATCGAAGTGACTCATCCACACGTCATGAACGGTCGGCATGTCATCGGTAAGGAGATCAGATGCCTCCGAGCAGGTCATCTCCGCACGACCGTACTCACCTCGCATACCTCGGCCCACTGCGCCACCAAGCTGCGAGGCGATGAGTTGTGCGCCATAACAGATACCGAGAATGGGAATCCCAAGGTCATATATCGCAGGGTCGAGTGTGGGGGCGCCATCAACGTGCACGCTCTTCGGTCCACCGGAAAGAATGATTCCTGCCGGCTGTGCAGCAGCAACCTCATCTGCAGAGATGCGATGTGGAACGATTCGCGAATACACCTGTAATTCTCGAACGCGGCGAGCGATGAGTTGTGCGTACTGAGCCCCGAAGTCAACGACGAGAACTTCTTGACGAGTCGACGAGTCATTTGACGGAAGGGCGGGCGTCACCCAACCGATGGTAGACATTCAATGTGGTCATTCAACGCTCCGCATCCGATCATCGTCGAGAAATTTCTCGACGCCTTTCTTTCGCTGCCGCTACTGCCATTGCTGCGATCACCCTTATCACAATGAGTGCCGGGTCGGTATCAGCTGAAGAAGGCACTGATATCGGTCACGCCAACACACCATCGGTGACCTACAACGACTTCATTCCTGAAGAACGTGACCTCAGCGACTGCATCAGCGCGATTCCAAAACCAGGCTGCGGAAGTGAGGCGAAAGGCGGCTGGCGCCAAATGCTCGTCTTTGGTCTAGTGATCAGCGGCGTTGGTTTCATCGGCTGGCGAATCGTTGCCGGCGCACGAAAGAATCAACCGGTCTCGTCGCTTCAGACCGACGGCGAATAAAGCCGAACAAGTAGGTCGACCAACATTCGGCCGGTTGCACCCCACACTGTCTCATCAGCCAACTCAAAGAAGTGCAAGAGCCGATCGGTAGGCGAACTCCCCCACAACTCGCCGTGATAAGTGCCAGTCGCCGTGAGTTCAGCTAATGGCACCCACATCACCTTGTCAGCTTCCATCGTCTGTGGAGCGAGTGGTACCGGAGCATCGAGCAAGCCGACCTTTGGAATGATGTAGCTCATACTCACCACTGTGTTCACATGGGAAAGTTCACCCACGATCGTCACCAACGAAGGGTCGAGACCTACTTCTTCATGAGCTTCCCGCAAGGCCGTCTGCGTAGCGGTTTCTCCTGGATCCATCCGACCACCCGGAAACGAGATCTCCCCTTTGTGTTGGCGGAGCTGCTGAGAGCGCCGTGTCAACAAGACTTCAACCCCTTGCGAACCAGGAGCGAGTGCAACCAGAACAGCAGCGTGGCGAGCGCCGTCGAATGCTGGCTGAATTGGTAAACCCTCGGTATCGACAACCTCGGTTATCTGTTGGTTGGAGATGATCGCTTCAGGATCAACTTTCCACGGCGGGCTCATCACCCGATTCCACACCGTCGGACGCGGAACTACTTGCTGTCCGCCCCGAGGCGCTGGTTCATTCACTCGTTGAGGTTCCTGGCACCCATCCGGATTGAACAAGTTCGTTGAGCACTTCAGCCATGCCAGCAGTCTTCAGGTTTGCAAGCACCTTGCCGGGGAGCTGCTCGCCGCGCTCCCATTCGTCCCATGCGGTCTGCAACTTGTTGAGATCAGGGGCTGGACGTTCAAAAGCCATAAGGTCATTCTACGGACGGATTGATTGAGCGTCGCTTTAAACAGGAACCGAAAAACAATGGAGCCCGGGCATGTGCCCGGGCTCCATCAAACGACTCAGGGTCGTATGGGCGTCACATCATGCCGCCCATACCTCCCATTGGGTCCATGCCGCCACCCATTGCTGGAGCAGGCTCTGGCTGGTCGGCAACGACACACTCGGTCGTCAGAACAAGCGCAGCGATCGATGCAGCGTTTTGTAGTGCTGCACGAGTCACCTTGGCGGGGTCGATAATGCCAGCCTTGACGAGATCGGCGATTTCGCCTGTGGCTGCGTTGAGGCCAACGGCCCCAGACTCAACCTCAACGGCCTGAACCATGACTGAGCCCTCAAGGCCAGCGTTCATCGCAATGTTGCGAGCTGGTGCCACGAGTGACTCATAGACCAGGCGTGCGCCGGTCTGCTCATCACCTTCGAGGCCAGAAACAACATCGGCAACTGATGCGCGGGCACGAACGAGAGCGGTACCGCCACCGGCGACGACACCCTCTTCGATTGCTGCACGTGTTGCTGACACTGCGTCTTCAATGCGGTGCTTCTTCTCTTTGAGTTCGACCTCGGTGGCTGCGCCAACCTTGATCACGGCAACGCCACCAGCGAGCTTTGCGAGGCGCTCTTGGAGCTTCTCACGGTCCCAGTCTGAATCGGTGTTGTCGATCTCAGCCTTGATCTGGTTGATACGACCGACAACATCTTCACCTGACCCGCCACCGTCAACGATGGTGGTTGCATCCTTGGTGATGATGACGCGCTTTGCGGTTCCGAGCAGGTCGAGCGTTGTGTTCTCCAACTTGAGGCCAACATCTTCGCTGATGACCTGACCGCCGGTGAGCACTGCCATGTCTTGGAGCATTGCCTTGCGACGATCGCCGAAGCCAGGAGCCTTGACCGATGCCGACGCAAAGGTGCCACGGATCTTGTTGACGACGAGGGTTGCAAGTGCTTCACCTTCGATGTCTTCAGCGATGATCACGAGTGGCTTGCCGGTCTTCATGACGCCCTCGAGGACAGGAAGGAGCGACTGAACCGTTGAGATCTTGCCCTGGTTGAGGAGGATGTAGGGCTCCTCGAGGACTGCCTCTTGACGATCGGTGTCGGTCACGAAGTATGGCGACAAGTAGCCCTTGTCAAACTGCATACCCTCGGTGAACTCAAGCTCGGTGCCGAATGTGTTCGACTCCTCAACGGTGACAACACCGTCTTTGCCGACCTTGTCGATCGCCTCAGCGATGACCTCGCCGATCGAGCTATCTGCAGCCGAAATGGTTGCGACGTTGGCGATGTCTGACTTGTCGTCAACATCTTTGGCCTGAGCGAGGATCGAGTCAACAGCTGCTTTCACAGCTTGCTCGATGCCCTTCTTCACGCCCATTGGATTGGCGCCAGCGGCGACATTCTTCATGCCGACCTGCACCATTGACTGTGCGAGCACGGTTGCGGTGGTGGTTCCGTCACCAGCGACGTCATTGGTCTTGGTCGCAACTTCCTTCACGAGCTGGGCGCCCATGTTCTCGAACTCGTCTTCGAGTTCGATTTCTTTTGCGATCGAGACACCGTCATTGGTGATCGTTGGAGCACCAAACTTCTTGTCGAGCACGACGTTGCGGCCCTTCGGCCCGAGGGTCACTTTGACCGCATCGGCGAGCTTGTTGACGCCGGCCTCAAGGGACTTACGGGCGTCGTCATCAAACTTCAGAATCTTTGCCATGTTGTTACCTCACTTCTCCACAATTGCAAGTACGTCGCGGCCCGAAAGAACGAGCAAATCATCACCATCGACGGCGACTTCAGTTCCGCCGTACTTTGAGTACAGGACAACGTCACCAACGTTGATGCCAAGCGGAATCAATTCACCGCTGGCCTCGGCGCGCTTTCCAGGGCCTACAGCGAGAACGGTGCCCTGCTGTGGCTTTTCCTTTGCCGTATCGGGAATGACGAGTCCCGACGCAGTCTGCGTCTCGGCCTCATTCGGCTTGACGACAATGCGGTCATCGAGCGGCTGTAAATTCATGTTGCAAGCCTCCATGGCGTGAACAGGGGTTAATGTAATAACGCCAATTACTTCGTTAGCACTCATAATTGACGAGTGCTAAGGCTACGGTGCACGTGACTGATTAGCAACCGGCAGAAGGGAGTGCTAGTCGGTTGAGCGAGCGGTTCCTGCAGCGTTCACACCAGCTTTTCGCAGCAACCCAATGGTTTCCGCAAGAGGAAGCCCCACCACGTTTGACACACTGCCCGAAATCGATGAGACGAACGCTGCGGCCCGGCCTTGAATACCGTACGCCCCCGCCTTATCGAGGGGTTCTCCGGTGCGGACATACCAGTCGATTTCCTCATTACCGAGAGACCTGAACGTCACCGCAGTTGACACGACCACCGTGTCGACAAGGTCACCATGAGTAACGCAGACCGCAGTATGGGTGAAGTGCTCCCGACCTGATAGCGACCGCAACATCGAGGCTGCGTCGGCAGCATCAACCGGTTTCGCAAGAATCTCTCCATCGCGATCAACTGTCGTATCGGCGGCGAGAACGACCGCATTCGGGTACGACTCACGCACCGTGTGTGCCTTCAACGTGGCGACACGAGCGACATAAGTTTTGGCGTCCTCACCAACCAGCGACGATTCGTCAACGTCAGCTGGCACCACTATGAAGTCAACATCAAGATCGCTCAACAGTGATTTCCGGCGCGGTGAACCCGATGCAAGAACGAGTTCAGCCACCCGAAATCGCCATCTCTCGGGCGTCATCAGGAATCGTCATATCGCTATCTGCATCGTCAGCGGTGAGAAAGCCCTCTGGCAACGCAACTTTGATGGGGCCATTCGTGTGACCGCGTCGAATGCGCGCCCCTCCCTCAACGATCTGGGCTGACCGGTCGAGTTCGGCGAGCAACTGCTCAAGCTCAGCAATGGTCGCCACCATCGAAAAACGACGCCGCACTTCAGGGCCAACCGGATACCCGGTGAGATACCACGAGGCATGCTTGCGGAAATCTCGCATTGCGAAATTCTCACCATCGAGCCGCTTGCCCTTCTTCATCACCACATCAGCCGAATAATGATCAACAAGGGCCCGAGCGTGCGAGAGCATTCCATCGGAGACCTCACCGAGTGTTCGAGGCGCTGGAACCTCTCGGCCTGCAAATGCATCGACCAGATCAGAGAACAGCCACGGCCGGCCGAGGCATCCACGACCGATGACGACTCCATCGCACCCGGTCTGATTCATCATGTTGAGCGCATCTTGAGCTTCCCAAATGTCGCCATTGCCCAACACTGGAATGTTGTGACCGGCGTCGGCAACAAGCTGTTTGAGTTGCGTGATCGCGCCCCACCTTGCATCACCCGAATAGTGCTGCTCAACGGTTCGCGCATGCATTGCTACCCATGCGGCTCCCTCGTCGGCACAAATCAGCGCAGCGTCTCGATCGGTTCGAAAGGCGTCGTCGAGGCCCATCCTGAACTTTGCCGTCACCGGAATACCAAACGGTTCGGCGGCTTTCACCGCAGCACGGAAAATCGCTCGAAGTAATGCCGGGCGGGCGGGAACAGCAGCTCCACCACCTTTTCGCGTCACCTTTGCTGCCGGGCAACCGAAGTTGAGGTCGACATGATCGACGAGCCCTTCTTCGCACACGATCGATACGGCATGCCCCAACTGAGCTGGATCACTGCCGTAGATCTGCAGACTTCGCGGGTTCTCATCGGGAGCGAAAGACATCATTCGCATCGTTTTGTCGTTTCGATGCACGATGGCTGCCGCCATCACCATCTCATTGACGTACACCAATCCGGGAGCGTGTTGACGACAAATCGATCGAAAAGCGGCGTTGGTCACGCCCGCCATCGGCGCCAACACCACCGGCGCAGCCAGCGTGTGATCACCGATCTTCATTGGGATTCGCTCAGCCATCGGCGATCCCCGCTTCCACGAGAGGCATCGACGGAAACGCTCCGATATCGAGACGGCTTGGGCCAAGGGCCCGCAGCCGATGCCAGCCCGCAGCCGCAATCATCGCAGCATTGTCAGTGCACATCTCGCGTCCAGGGAGAAATGCTCCAATACCGTCGGCCGCGCAGGCTGCTTGAAGATCAGACCGCAGTTGGGTATTGGCCGCAACACCACCTCCGAGAACAACCCCGGTTGCTCCCACGTCGCGAGCTGCCTTCATCGCTTTGTGGACCAAGACATCGCTCACCGCTTGCTGGAACGATGCTGCGATGTCAACAGACGACACTTCCGGATGCTTGCGAACAAAGTTCACCACCGAAGTCTTCAGCCCGCTGAAACTGAAATTGAGACCGTCGTCCATCATCGCCCTTGGAAAATTCACTGCTCCCGAATCACCTTCGGTGGCCGCACGATCAATCGCTGGGCCACCCGGGTAACCAAGTTCAAGATAACGGGCGACTTTGTCGAACGCTTCCCCAGCCGCATCATCAATCGTGCGACCGAGCAGCCGGTAGTCGCCGTGCCCTTGCATCTCGACGAGCATGGTGTGGCCCCCCGATACGAGCAACACAACTAGAGGAAACTCCAAGGTCGGGTCTTCAAGAAAGCTCGCGTAAAGATGGGCTTCAAGGTGGTTGACTCCGACAAACGGTGTGTTCCAGGCCAACGCGAGTGCCTTCGCCGACGACACTCCGACAAGCAACGCTCCGATGAGACCGGGGCCGACAGTGCACGCAATTGCATCGATGCGTTGCTCGTCAATACCTGCGTCATCGATCGCCCGACGCACAACCGGGTTGATCGATTCGAGGTGGGCACGGCTCGCCACCTCAGGAACAACGCCACCGAACTCGGCATGTACATCAATTTGGCTTGACACCACCGATGACACCACGTCATCGCCGCCCATCACCACGGCTGCGGCAGTCTCGTCACAGCTCGTCTCGATTCCGAGGATGACCGTATCTGGCCCAACAACAACCTCTGGTAGCGACATCACGCACACCTCCCTGTCAGCCGATCTGCGCAACGGTCAAGATAATCATCATCGCCGAGTCGATGACACCACATCACTACGGCATCCTCGCCGTGCTCGTAATAGGCCTTTCGGTAACCGGCAGGTGCGAACCCAAACCGCTGATACATGGCCTGCGCCGGCTCAGCCGACGCGCGAACCTCGAGAGTCCACGCCGTCGCTCGTTGTGCCCGCGCATGTTCGGCGAGTTTCATCATGAGTGCAGCACCAATCCCCTCACGGCGCACTGACTCACTCACCACAATGTTTGTCACGTGCGCTTCTCGGTCACCTGCAGCCTCAACAACCCACAACCCGGCATATCCAACGATCGTCCGACCACGGCGGGCGATGAGGTAGTGACGTCCTCCTCGACCGACCTGGGTAAGTTCGTCAAGGAATACCTGACGCGACCAGTGGCGGTCGTAGGTCGCAGCTTCAATCGCAAGCACTTGTCGCAGATGGCGGCGCTTCATCGCTTCGATCACGATTCCTCGCCGCATCATGACCTCACCTCGCGCGTGCTCCAATTGATCTGGGCATCGGGCTGGCGAAGGTACACCGGCTCAACCATCTGCTCTGCAACCGTCTCATCACGAATCGCCCGAAGAACTGCCTCACTCGCCAGCACCGAAGCTGATGGGTGCACCGCAGCACCAATCGAGCAACTGAATCCGGCTGTGATGTCATCACCGTAGCGGTGAGCCCCATCGCCGACACACACACTCGATTGGTCTCGCGCCATCAAATCTGAGACCAAATCGTCGACTGACCCGACGGTTGGTTGATGCAAGAGTTCAAGCCCTTGGTGAGTGCGCCGATACATCGCCCAGAAGACTTCAGACTTTCGCGCATCAACAACAGGCACGATGATGTCGTCGGTGGTCGCTTCTGCTGCAGCCAATACCTCAAGTGATGTCATCGGCACCATCGGGATGTTGAGTGCCATTGCCAACGATTTTGCGGTTGCGATTCCGACCCGCATGCCGGTGAATAATCCGGGGCCGACATCAACTGCAATCGATCCCACTTCAGAAAGTTCGATATTGGCTCGTTCGCAGACGAACTGAACACAGGGAACGGTCGACTCTGCATGACGACGGCCTCGAGCAACTTCGACACTGGCTAACACCCCGTCTGACGCTGCAAGGGCGACGCCGACCGATTCGGTTGCACTTTCAATACCGAGAACGATCACGACCATGCCTCCAGAGCGGTTGACAGCATGTCGCGACGACGGTCCCAACTGGGCCCCACCGTGTCAAAAGTAAATTCTCGGAGTTCACCCGCGTCATCATCAATGTCGACATCGATGTGGACCTCTAAATAGTCGACGATCTCATCGATGGCGGCCTCTCCCCATTCGATGAGCACGACGCCGCTGAATTCCGCCAGTTCGCTCAACGCAAGGTCTGCGACCTCTACCGTTCGATCGAGCCGATANAGGTCAGCGTGGTGCACGGTGAGATTGCCACAGTCGTAGGTGTTCACCAGCGTGAACGTGGGAGAGGTCATCGGTTCGGTAACGCCGAGGGCGGCTCCAATACCCTGGGCAAACACCGTTTTCCCGGAACCCATTTCACCCGTCAACACGACGGTGTCGCCACTTCGAACGATCCGCGCAAGAGCAGCCGCGAAGTCGCGCGTGTCGCTCGGGGACGTCGTTCGGAACCACATATTGGTAACGATGCTACGACTGCTCAGTCGGCAACCCCACTGCTCGTCGTGGAACACGCGCACTGATCTGGCAGACGATCTCATAACCAATCGTGCCCAATCGTTCTGCCCACTCTTCAACGGTCAGTTGCTCGTTACCTTGGCGGCCGATGAGTACGACCTCGTCTCCGATGTCAATCGGGTCACTGGCATCTTCGGGGCCAAGATCGACCACGAGTTGATCCATGGTCACGACGCCGACGACATGTCGACGGCGACCACCGATGAGCACCACGCCACCAACTTCAGACCATCGACGAGGGACTCCGTCGGCATACCCGACGGGAATGGTTCCGAGCCGTGTGCGTCGAGTCGTTTGATATCGCCACCCATACGAAACGTGCTCCCCCGCTTCAACCACTTTCACGTAGGACACCCGAGCCCACCAGCGCAGCGCAGCTGAAAACACGTCTCGATCGAGTGTGAGCTCAGTGGACGGGTCAATGCCGTAGAGCGCAATGCCGGCTCGCACATAGGTGTGACGGCTATCAGGCACCGACAACGCCGCCGCAGAGTTTGCCATATGAATTTCGATGTNGGGTTCAACGAGTGAGACCACCGACGCAAACTCGTCACTCTGCTGGGCAATTCCGGGATGACCAGGTACGTCAGCCGTCGCGAAATGGGTCGCCACACCGACAAGTTGAAGATTGGGGTGCTGCTGAATGCGTGCTATCANCGCTTCAGCAGACGAGGGTTCTGCACCAACTCGGCGCATTCCGGTATCGACTTTGAGGTGAACTCTCGCAATCACTCCGCGTTGCTGTGCGACCGCTCCAAGAGNGTCGATCGACTCCGACCGNTACACCATCACTTCGGCGTTTGCANCGAGAAGCGTCTCATATTGCTCGTGAGGCTGATCGCTCAACACCAATATCCGTGACTCAATGCCGACGTGACGTAACTCGACGGCCTCTTGCACGAGCGCAACGGCGAGACCACTCGCGCCACCCGCAACAGCTGCCCGACTCACCGTTATCGCACCGTGCCCGTAGCCATTCGCCTTCACCACTGCCCACACAGAACTTGGTGCAGATTGCTCCACAAGGTGACGCGTATTGCTCTCGATGGCGTTGGTGTCGACATCCACCCCCGACCATCGCTGCAACGAGAGATCTTCCTTCATCACTCAGCAACCACCTGCGCNATCGCCACGCTGTCACCGTGGGACAGGCTGAGATGCCAACGCTCGACCCCTGCTTCGGTTGCGAGNTCAAACGCTCTTCCGACAACAAGCAACGATGGAGCACCACTTTCNGCTTTCGNCACCGACACGTCGTGAAATCNGAACGCCCCAAGCCCAAGACCAAGGGCCTTCATCGATGCTTCTCGNGCGGCAAAACGAGCAGCAAGCCCGGGCACGTCATCGNCACGGCCTGACAGCGATTCNAGTTCGGCGTCGGTAAACANCCGGGTTCGCATCGACGGTGTTCGAGCCAGCGAACGACGAAATCGCTCGATGTCGACAACGTCAACGCCGACACCNATCATNACGACATCCAGTGATTCGCGGTCTCTGAAATCGGNAGAATGAGGAGGTCGGCAACCGACACTTCGGCGAGCTTTGCCTCATCGAAGGNGCCTTCGGTTTCCGTCACCCAGTCGACNAGACGTTCGTAGCGGTTGTCNTAGCCCTGCAAGAAGGTTCGGGCATCATCAACCGACACGTGATCATGGAAATTCACGTGCAACAGCATGAGACCGGTGCACACACCCGCTTTCGTCTCGGGCACCAGAATGACCGTTCGGTCATCACGTCGTCCGCGGGCCACCAACACGTCTCGCTGTTCAGCGACGTACCGCTTTGTGCCGGTCAACGCCGGATCGCCATCAACACGACTCGAGAGGGTTGTCGCAATACCGTCGCGATCTACGACCGAAATCGATTCACCAACGATGCCGTAACGCGTTGCACCAGTTACGTCAGCAACTGCTAAATCAAGTGCAGCGAGCACCTTCAGCGACCGATACGACACAACATCTCGTCCAGCCCCACGTGACATCACCGCCTGTACGAGAGCGTTGTCAACGAGGTCAGAATCACTACGAGAAATTCCGACGGTAACCGTCTTCGCTTGGTGCTTAATGGCATCAATCGGTCGAGTGAGTTCATCGATCGCAGCAGAGAGTGCATCGACGACTTCAGCGATCACAAGTTCAGGAGTTCCAATATTGCCTGTTGCAATCGCGAAATCTTCAACGGGTCGACGCGACCGCACAAAACCGATTGCAGAACTCACCCGAACTGCAGTTGAGGCTTCGAGGTGCCCGTCATAGATCTGTGCTCGCACACCCTCTTCAAAATCTCGGATGTGCACCTGGATATCTTCTGCAAGGTGAACGATTAGATCGTCAGCCGTTTCATCAGACTCGATCGATCGTTCGATGACATCTCGAGCTGCACGCAAAGGAAGCGCCGACCGATCGATCGCTCGTGCCGCTTCATAGCCGAAGAGGTGGCCGACCATGGCCGACAAAATGAACCCGAGCGCCGGGTCAACAACGGGTACCTCGATCACCATGCCTACCGAGAACCGCGTTTGACCCTCATCGCAGACCACGATCGGGGTTGCCTTATGGGCGTTAAAGATCGCAGTTTCTTTGGCGACATCGTCTGCGGTTGAACCCTGAAGGCCGGCCGCGCACACAAAGATCAGGGGCTCGCTCGAGAGATCGATGTGTTTTTTATCTTCGGTGACATCCGCAGCGATCGACTTGTAACAGAGCTCACTGAGTTTGATGCGAACCTCATGAGCTGCGACAAGGTTGGGGCCGTTACCGACAACGGCCCAGTAACGCTTCGAAGGGGCAGTCGCTGCCGCGATTTCGGCGATCGATGATCGAAGGCTCACCACCTTTTCCATCGCTGAAGGCATCTCTTGCAGCGAGCGGATCAACCGCTCACGTCTGCGTTCGCTTCCAATTCCAGCCGACGTAGCGATTTCGCATGCGAGTAACGCTCCAGCTGCAACTTGTGCGTAGAACGCCTTCGTTGATGCAACACTCATCTCGACGTCTCGGCCATCAGATGTGTACACCACTCCATCAGCTTTAACCGCAAGATCACTTCCACGCCGGTTCACGATCGCGATAACCGGCGCTCCCCGAGACCGCAGCAAGTCGACCGTCCGGTTGGTGTCGGTTGTCGTCCCACTTTGGCTGACAGCGACGATCAGCGTGTCTGACATGTCGGCTCGAAGTTGGAAACCCGAAATTTCCGTCGCTGTCACGGCATCGACGTCAAGATCTCCTTCACATAGATCTCGAAGAATTGCGGCAACACCTTGACCGGCAACAGCGGCCGTACCTTGACCGATCACCCGAACATGGGAGATATGTCCCGCTGCGAGCCGCTCACGCACCGCTGTTGGTACCGAGCTTTCGGGAAGCTTGACGACACGAGTTCCGTCATGCTCGTCGATTCGACCTCGGAGGGTTCGCCGAAATGATCGGGGTGATTCTTGAATTTCTTTCAGCAGGTAGTGAGGTGAGTCCCCGCGGTCGATGTCACGTGTCGTGACCTCTGCGCTCAGAACGTCATCATCTTGAGTCGGCATCTCAGCACCGGAATACGAACGACGGTGCAGCCCATCGAGGCCAGCACGATTGAGATCGACGACGAGAATTTCTCCACCGGCTTCCCCATCAAGGCGCATATATCGGTCGGTCTCTTCGACAACACCATACGGCTCGCTTGCGATGATATACCCGTCTTCGGTTATACCCACATACATCCCCTGGCCACTTCCGCGAAGCGCCAGCATGAGACGCTGTGGGCGATCAGCGGCAATCGCTCCGATGGCAACCGAGCCTTCGAATTCGTTCACCGAGCGTCTAAACGCTTCGACCGGGTCAAGGCCCTCGCCAATACGGCGGGAGGTCATCGTTGGAATCACCTTCGCATCGGTCGTGATCTGATGATGAATCTGTAGCCCGAAACTTCGGCTGAGGTCTGCGTAATTGTCGACATCACCGTTCAATACCCCGACGACGTACGGGCCAGCAGTCGCCTCGTGTTCTTCACTGTTCAACGGGTGCGCGTTTGCTTCCGAGATCACCCCGATGCTCGCCCACCTCGTATGACCCAGCACTGCGGTCACTGCGGTTGGTGATGACAGTACGGCTCGCAACAACCCATCGTTGCGAACGGCCTGTCGAATCGCAGCTGTGTTGTCGCCAAGCTCACCGATCTCAGCCGCTGCTTTGTAGACAAACGACAACACCGGCCCACTCGTCGTATCGACCCATCGAACCGAATGTGAGCGAAAGAGGGCGTCATTCGACCGCTCGGAAAGTTGCTGAGCGACAAATGGGTCGTCGACAGCGATCCCGTGGTCACTTACCATGACATGAATTCCCGCCGAGTCACGACCCCGAACTTCAAGCCGATCAAGAGCAGAGAGCGCGCGCTGTATCGAAAGATAACCATTGAAGGACTCTTCTGAAGCGCCGTCTGCGAGCGCGTGAACTTCTTGAGCGGTTCGAATGCGGTCGCAACCAATTGCCCATAATGCGTCACGAAGAGCGATCACGGCTGCATCATCGTCGCGCGTCCCAGATTCGACTTCCGCTTCGAGTTCAGCAACCTTGCCCTCGATGTCGGCAAGTGCCGCAATGATCGACTCGACAATTTCTGCCTCATTGGTGAGAGCGATGACCCCAGGAACACCGCGCAACGCCTTGTCGACTGCAGTCAGCGCACTGGCGGCTCCGACGGGGTCGGTTGCGACAGAATCGTGCGCCGTGGCAAGCAATGTCCACAACTCAGCAGCTGTCGGCGGTGTACGACCGTCACGACGACTGAGAACCGCAATAATCCCGCACATTTGATCAGCCTACTCGTCGCCGTCGTCGTCATTCATCGGCTCATATGAGCGTTCAATGGCATCGGCGAGCGTCGTAGCGATTCGTTCGGCGTTCGCGTGAAGGGCAGCTTCGACCATCACGCGAACGAGAGGTTCGGTACCGCTTGGCCTGATGAGAATTCTGCCATCTTCGCCGAGTTCGGCCTCGAGCTCTTGCCGAACCTCGCGGATGGCCTCATCTGGAACTTCACCACGTACCGGGACCGAAACGTTGATGAGTACCTGCGGATACGAGTCCATGGATGCAGATGACAGTTCGGCAAGTGACTGGCCCGAGCGGACAACTGCATCGAGCAACACAACTCCTGTCAGCATGCCGTCACCGGTCGTTGCGTGAGCCGGAATGATGATATGGCCTGACTGCTCACCACCCAGAGAAAACCCGCCCTCAATCAATGCCTCAAGAACATGGCGATCCCCCACNGGTGTTTCGACCACNTCGATGCCNGCNGTGTTCATCGCNCGACGAAAACCAAGGTTNGCCATNACCGTCACCACAACGGTGTTACCGGTGAGCATGCCTCNCAAGCGCATGTCGCTTGCGAGNATGGCNATNACTCGATCACCGTCGATGACATTGCCNAGATGGTCAACAGCAATGAGCCGATCGGCATCACCNTCGAGTGCGAGCCCGACNTCGGCACCATAGGTGAGTACCGCCTCTTGCAGGCTTTGCGTGTGAGTTGCTCCACAGCCGTCGTTGATATTGGTGCCATTTGGATCAGCGTGAATGACGATGACATCGGCGCCGACCGAAGCAAAAACCTCGCCAGCGAGTTCAGAGGCAGCGCCATTTGCGGCGTCGACAACCACTCGGATGCCTTCCAGCGATCGTTGTTCGATCGCACTGGCGATGCGCTCGAGGTAGCGAACCTGTACGTCAGCTATCTCACCGGTGGTCATGTTTCCCGAAGGCTTGGCGACCACGTCGGGGGCATCCTGCCGATTCCACTCAACTTCAATCTGTGCCTCTGTCTCAGAGGAGAGTTTGAACCCACCGGGACCGAACACTTTGATGCCGTTATCGAAGAACGGGTTGTGAGAGGCCGAGATGACAACACCGACTGCGTTCCTTATCGACGATTCAGCGGCGACGACCGGAGTGGGCACCATTCCGAGCGACTCGACTTCCGACCCCCCATTGATCAACCCTTGCGACACTGCAGTGATGAACGCAGGGGTCGACTCGCGGCTGTCACCTCCGATGACCACAGGGGTTCCGAAAAACACACGAGCGATGGCCCGACCAAGGTCGGATGCCATCGCTTCGGTGAGTTCGCTGTGCGCCCTCCCGCGGACACCGTCGGTGCCAAAACGCATCGGGCTGCCTGATCAGCGCTTCGTGTACTGAGGAGCCTTACGGGCCTTCTTGAGTCCGTACTTCTTCGACTCTTTCTTTCGTGAGTCTCGAGAGAGGAGGCCAGCCCGCTTCAACGCTGGACGAGTTTCTGGATCAAGATCGACAAGTGAACGAGCGATCGCCATGCGAAGCGCGTCTGCCTGACCAGAAACGCCGCCGCCGTGAATCGATGCGTCGATATCAAAGCGATCTTCAACATCGGCAACACGGAGAGCTTCTGAAACGACCATGCGCTGTGCTGCGGTTGGGAAGTAGGCATCAAATGCACGACCGTTAATGGTCACGACACCTGAGCCTTCACGAAGCCGAGCCCGGGCGACGGCCTCTTTACGGCGGCCGGTTGTTTGCGTGAGAGGAGTGCTCATATCAATTGCCTCGAATCAATCAGCGGGCTGCGGCACCAGGCACCGCGAGCGGGGTTGGGGACTGTGCTTGGTGCGGATGATCTGGTCCAGCGTAGACCTTGAGTTTCGTCATCTGCTGACGACCAAGACGGCCCTTTGGCAACATGCCGCGGACGCTACGACGCACTGCGTCAGCTGGCTTGCGATCGAGAAGTTCCGCAAACGACTCGCTCTTCAACCCACCCGGATACCCCGAGTGGCGGTAGATCATCTGACGGCTCTCTTTTCCGGAGGTCATCACGACTTTGTCGGCGTTCACGATGATGACGTGATCACCGGTGTCGATGTGTGGTGCAAAGATTGGCTTGTGCTTGCCGCGGAGCACTCGAGCCACTTCGGTGCAGAGGCGACCGAGGATCATTCCCTCAGCATCGACGATGTGCCACTCTCGGGTGATCTCACTCGCCTTAGGTGTAAAGGTCTTCATCACGTCAATTTCCAGTCGGTTTTGCAATTTTTCGGTGGAAGTCAGGTCCACTCAACCCTGAGAGGATACGGGTGAAGCGGGTGGTTCCCCAACACTCACTACTCGGCGCCTCCACCGCGATCTCTCTCGTAACCAACCTTCATGAGAACAAGGCCTTGTGGTGGGGCAACTCGTCCTGCAAGTTGGCGATCTTTCCCATCCAGAATTGTGCTCATTTCATGTGATGAACGACGCCCTGAGCCGATATCGACCATCGTGCCCGCTAACGATCGAACCATCTGATGGCAGAACGCCATGCCGACGATGTCAAACATCACCAAGTGAGATGGGTCCCCTCTCGTCCANCTTGCAGAGATCACCGTTCTAACCAGTGACAGCGGCGTGCCATCTGGAGCGGGGTCTGGTGCTCGACAGAACGAGGAAAAGTCGTGTTGTCCCACGACAACCTGTGCGGCTTCGTTCATGAGATCGAGGTCNAGCGATTGGGCAACNTGCCATGTGAGGTCGTGTAGAAGCGGATTGCTCTCTGGCGCGTTCCACACGTGGTAGCGGTATGAACGAGAAGATGCAGAGAACCGTGCATTGAAATCATCAGGTGCCCAGTCGCCTGACCGAACGGAGATGTCTGGGGCGCACATGCGCGAAAGTCGGTGAGCAAGATCTGATGGGTCAACCGCACCTGGCAGGTCACACGAAATCACTTGACCGAGAGCATGAACTCCGGCATCGGTGCGTCCCGCCAGAGTGAACTCGATCGGTTGCCCAAGGATCTGCTCGCACGCGGTGCGAAGCTCACCAATCACCGTGCGAACCCCCGGGCTGTCGGCAGCACCTCGAAAGGCGGTACCTCGGTAAGAAACGACAAACCGGGCCCGACGAATGTCGGACCCGGTCGTCATCGTTCTAAAGGTGGTCAGACGAGCTCGATACGAGCCATGTCGGCGTTGTCGCCAGACCTGGTGCCGAGCTTCAGAATGCGGGTGTAGCCACCGTTGCGCTCGAGGTAGCGAGGCGCAACCTCATTCACAAGTTTGTGTGTCATCTCTCGGTCGCCGAGGTAACCCTGAATCTGACGAATGCGGTGTACGCGCATTGGGCTGTCATCTTGAGCCTTCTTGGCCTTCGTGATGAGTTTCTCTGCGATTGGACGCAGAGCTTTCGCCTTCGCCTCAGTGGTGGTGATGCCCTCAGCAGCAAACAGCGATGCTGCAAGGTTGGCCATCATCAAACGCTGATGGGCTGCGTCGCCACCAAACCGGCGAGCACGTCGTGGGGTTCCAGGCATGTCAGTTCTCCGTTGTTGTCAAAAATCTCACGGGCGAAGAGAAAGCCCACGCTCATCGAGCTTTTCGATGACTTCGTCAAGGCTCTTCTGGCCAAAGTTGGTGATGTTGAGAAGGTCATCGTGGCTCTTCATNAGAAGTTCGCCAACGGTGTTGACCTGAGCCCGCTTCAANCAGTTNCGNGGACGCTCTGAAAGATCGAGATCTTCGATTGGAAGATCAAGATCAGGCGAAGANCTNGCTGTGTCAGGCTCTTCGGTAAGCGCAAGGCCCTTTGGCTCATCGCTGAGTTCGGCGACGAGAGCGACAATCGTGCGGAGGGTCTCTCCAGCAGATGCCATTGCCTCGCTCGGCGACGTTGATCCGTCGGTGGTGACATCGAGCACCAAACGGTCGTGATCGGTCGACTGACCAACACGGGTTGGTTCAACAGCGAAACTCACTCGACGAACGGGTGAGAAGATGGCGTCGATCGGCATATTGCCGATCACCGGGTTTTCGACCTCACGCTGGCTGCTTGCGTACCCGTTACCGCGTTCGACGGTGAGATCGATCGCAAGACGGGCTTTGCCGTTGAGGGTCGCAAGATGAAGATCAGCGTTCAAGATTGAGACATCGGCAGGACAGTCAATATCGCCCGCGATCACCGAGCCGGGGCCCTTCGCGTCGAGACGGAGTGTGACTGCCTCTTCTGCGTCGGAACGGATCACGATGTCTTTGAGATTGAGAATGATGTCAGTGACATCTTCAATGACGCCGCTAATGGTGTCGAACTCGTGGAGCGCATCATCAAAGCGAACCATGGTGATCGCTGCGCCCGGTACCGAGGACAGGAGGGTNCGACGGAGCGAGTTTCCGAGTGTNTGGCCGAAGCCGGGCTCAAGCGGCTCAATAACGAACTGCTGGCGTTCGCCGTTGCCGTCGGAGACGACCTCGCCGAGTACTTCCACTGAGGGACGTTGCATGACAAGCATGTCTGCCGGTTCCTTTCCTAGAACGATTACTTCGAGTAGAGCTCAACAATGAGCGATTCGCGGACGGGGACGTCGATGTGATCGCGCTGTGGCAGATCACGGACGGTAACTTCCTTGCCACCGTCACCGGCTTCTAGCCAGCCGACCAAGGAACGGTCGTTGGTGTCCATGTTGTGCTGGATCACGATCATCTGAGCAGCCTTTGGCGACANCGTGACGACGTCACCCTTGCGCACNCGATACGACGGNATATCAACTCGACGGCCGTTGACCTGAATGAGGCCGTGATTCACAAATTGACGGGCCTGAGGACGGGTTGATCCCCAGCCGGCACGAAAAGTGACATTGTCGAGACGTGACTCAAGAAGGATGAGAAGGTTCTCGCCGGTTGGACCCTGAAGGCGACTCGCCTCGTTGTAGGTCTTCTTGAACTGCTTCTCGAGCACACCGTAGATGTACTTCGCCTTTTGCTTCTCCTGCATCTGGGCGAGGTACTCAGAACCTGCATTGCGACGACGAGTACGACCGTGAACACCGGGCGGGAAGGGCCGACGCTCCATTGCGCGACGACCTTTCTCGTTCTCGAAGACGTTGACGCCAAGGCGACGAGAGGTACGGACTTTGGGTCCTGTGTAGCGAGCCATCTCAGTTCCTCCGACGCTTCGGTGGACGACATCCGTTGTGTGGAATCGGAGTGACGTCCTTGATAGTCGTCACCTCAATCCCTGAGTTTTGCAATGAGCGAACCGCAGTGTCGCGGCCAGAACCTGGGCCTTTAACTTCAACGTCGACCCGACGAACGCCGTGCTCCTGCGCTGCCTTCGCGGCGCGCTCCGCCGCAAGTTGAGCGGCGAATGGGGTGCTCTTACGAGAACCTTTGAATCCAACAGCTCCTGATGATGCCCAAGAGATGACGTTTCCATCAACGTCGGTGATGGAAACGATGGTGTTGTTGAACGAGCTCTTCACATGAGCAACGCCCACAGAAACGTTCTTGCGATCGCGTTTGCGGGGCCGACGGCCACCTGGCTTTGTCTTAGCCATTACTACCTCACAGCCTTCTTCTTGTTGGCAACAGTGCGCTTCGGGCCCTTGCGGGTACGAGCGTTGGTGTGGGTGCGCTGCCCACGGACAGGAAGCCCCTTGCGGTGGCGGATACCTTGGTGACAACCAATTTCGATTTTTCGCTTGATGTCATTTTGAACGTCACGACGGAGGTCACCCTCAATCGTCAGGTTGGCATCAACCCATGAACGAATCTTGTTGACCTCATCTTCGGTGAGTGAGGACACTCGAGCGTTGAGGTCGAGACCATTGTCTTCGCAGATGCGGATCGCTGTGGTGCGTCCGATTCCGTAGATGTAGGTCAGCGAAACTTCCAACCGCTTGTCGCGGGGAATATCNATACCGGCGATACGTGCCATCGTTTACTGCTCTCCGTTTATCTTTCAGCCTTGGCGCTGCTTNTGGCGCGGGTTTTCACAGATCACTCGAATCCGGCCGTGACGACGAATCACACGACACTTCTCACACATCTTTTTGACGCTGGGTCGGACCTTCACTGCGTTCTTCTCTCACTTGTAGCGATACGTGATACGGCCTCGGGTGAGGTCGTACGGGGTGAGTTCCACTTGCACCTTGTCGCCAGGAAGAATTCGGATGTAGTGCATCCGCATCTTTCCTGAGATNTGNGCCANCACTTTGTGGCNATTTTCTAACTCAACGCGGAACATCGCNTTGGGCAGCGACTCAAGAATCGTTCCTTCAAGGACGATTGCATCTTCTTTCGGTGAAGCCAGTGGATTCTCCTTAATTGTCGCGGTCTTGACCGCGGGGCGGACTACTGTACGCGTTGGCCGGTTTGGTCAACGTTTCGGCCTGCCTCCGAATGCACGGACACGGGCCGACGGGCAATGTTATCGGCGTGAGACGGCAACACCAATGGTGATTCCATCTCGTTTACCGCCGACTTTCTACGACATCGGTGAGACGCTTGAACACGTGATCTGGATGCCCGACTCCATTCACCACCGATAACTGCCCACGCCCTCCGTAAAACTCGATGAGAGGAGCGGTCTGTGATTCGTAGAGATCTAAGCGACGATTCACTGCTTCGGGGGTGTCGTCACCACGTTGCGTGACGTCGCCACCACACACATCGCAAATCCATGGTGACGGGTCATCACCTGAACTTGTGTAGTTCGTTCCGCAGTCTTGGCACACTCGCCGCGATGAAATGCGATCGAGCACGATCTCACGGGGCACGTCAAGATCGATCACCACATGAATGGGAAGGTCTTCAGTTATGCCAGCGAGCGCCTCAGCTTGGCCAACCGTCCGCGGGAACCCGTCGAGGATGTANCCACGGCTCATCGCNTCNGGCTTNGCNANACGCTCTTTTACGATNCCNACCATGGTCTCGTCATCGACAAGACCNCCNGCGTCCATGATTTCGCCTGCNACGATGCCAAGCGGCGTNCGCTCACGAACNGCAGAACGCAACATNTCTCCNGTCGAGATGTGGGGCACGACAAAGTGCCGAGATAAGCGCACACATTGCGTGCCCTTACCAGCGCCTTGACGACCAAGGATGATGAGACGAGCTCCCGGCATGAATCGGGACCGCTTACTTGAGGAAGCCTTCGTAGTTTCGCAGCATCAATTGCGAGTCGATCTGACGCATGAGCTCAAGAGCCACACCAACAGAAATCAGGATGCTGGTACCTGCGAATCCGAAGGTGCTCACACCCGCGGCCCACAACAAGATGTACGGAAGAATTGCTATACAAGCAATAAACACTGCGCCCGGCAAAGTGATGCGGTTCACCGCTTTTGCGAGGTATTCCTCAGTCTGCGCACCTGGCCTGATCCCCGGGATGAATCCGCCCTGGCGGCGAATCTGATCGGCCTGACGAACCGGGTCGAATGCGATTGAGTTATAGAAATAGGCAAACGCAATGATGAGCACCGCGAACAGCGTGATGTAGACGGCATTTTGGCTGTTCAAGATGTACTGGTCGACGTATCCCTGAATGCGACCGCGCCAACTGTTAGCAGATGCATTGCCCAAGAAACTGACGAGAATCGCGGGGAGCAACAGCAGCGAGGAAGCGAAAATGATTGGGATCACACCCGACTGGTTGACCTTCAACGGGATGTAGGTGTTTTGGCCACCCATCATTCGACGGCCAACGACCCGCTTTGCGAACTGCACCGGGATGCGACGCTGACCAAGTTCGACGTATACAACCGCAGCGATGATTCCAACTGACAACAGCACCATCATCACGAACCAGAACACTTTGTTCTGCAGCAAGATCGAGTAAAAGCCTGACGGAATACCGGCAACAACAGATGCAAAAATCACCATCGACATGCCGTTGCCGATTCCGCGCTGGCTGATCAATTCGCCAAACCACATAAGAACTGCAGTGCCGACGACCAGCGTCGGGATGATGAGATAACCACGGGGCCAGATGCCGTCGGGAAGCAACGGAACAGACGGTGCTTGAACGGCGGAATAGAACGCTCCCCCGCCGCCATTTCCAAACAGAAACACGAGCACGGTTGCTTGCAGAAGAGCAAGTGTGACCGTCACGTAGCGGGTGTACTGCGTGATCTTTCGCTGACCGACTGCGCCCTGCTGCTGCAATTCTTCGAGCTTTGGAATCACCACACCGAGAATCTGCATAATGATGCTCGCCGTGATGTACGGCATGATTCCCAGCGCAAATACTGAGAAACTTTCGAAGGCTCCACCAGAGAACAAGTTGAAGAGACCCAGTGCACCATCTTGAGCGCCGGCGC
This sequence comes from Acidimicrobiaceae bacterium, assembly GCA_002727235.1. Taxonomy (GTDB): domain Bacteria; phylum Actinomycetota; class Acidimicrobiia; order Acidimicrobiales; family Ilumatobacteraceae; genus Casp-actino5. The sequence continues at coordinate 31,682 of PBWL01000003.1, read as the reverse complement.
GAAGCTGTTCGATCGCAAGCGGGTCAACGCCCGGTACTCGAATGGCTGCTCCGACGCGGTACAACCCGACGATCATCAGCGTAAACAGGACCTTGTTACGGAGATCCTCAATCTTCAGAATGTTCTTGATGTTGGCGATCATGATGGAATCACTGCCTCCAGATCAGTAATCAGCGGTTAGCGAATTGGTTGCCCTTCACCGCAGGGCGACCTGCCTTACCCTCGCCCTCATGCGGGAGGGGAACGATGGTGACGTCGCCACCAGCGGCTTCAACCGCTGAGCGAGCAGCAGCAGAAATCGCGTGGACAGAAAGCGAAACCTTGATGGAAAGATCGCCGTAACCGAGGACCTTCACAAATGCGCCCTTGCGGACGAGACCTGCTGCCACCAGAGCNTCAACATCAACGGTGCTTGCACCCANCTTCTCAAGCTGATGCANGTTGACCGGGCTGTACTCGACACGGAACGGGTTATTGAACCCTTTCAACTTCGGCACNCGCTGCTTNAGTGGCATCTGNCCACCCTCNAAGCCGCGCCGAACNGTGTTGCGGGCACGCTGACCCTTGGTACCACGGCCTGCGGTCTTACCACCTTTGCCGCCAGTACCGCGGCCAACACGCTTCGCACGTTTGTTTGATCCTGGCGCTGGTGCGAGTTCATCGACGCGCATAATCATTCACCACTTTCTGAGATCTCGATCAGGTGTGGGACGCGGTTCAACATGCCACGTACCTCTGGTCGATCGGGAAGAGTGTTTGTTTTACCAATACGGCCGAGACCGAGCGCCCGAAGTGTTCCACGAGCCTTCGGCTTCTGACCAATTGCTGAGCGGACTTGAGTCACGCTGATTTGCTTCTCACTCACTGGTCACCTCCGGTCGCAGCCGGAGCAGAATTTTGCTTCTGCCGCTCTTCGTATGCCTTCAACAGACCCTTGGGGACAAAAGTGTCGGCAGGAATTCCTCGGCGCTTCGCAACTTCATCTGGACGCTGTAGCGACTTCAAACCAGCGATGGTTGCCCGTGCAACGTTGATGTGGTTCGCCGACCCGAGCGACTTGCACAAGATGTCGTGAATTCCAGCCTCCTCAAGGATGATGCGGGCAGCTCCACCAGCGATAACACCGGTACCGGGAGCAGCAGGCTTCATGAGCACCTTGCCGCCTCCAGTAATGCCGGTGACCGTGTGGGTAATGGTTGAGCCGGCAAGCGGAACTTCAAACAGATTTCGCTTCGCTTCCTCAGTGCCTTTTTGGATCGCCAACGGCACTTCTTTGGCTTTCCCGTAGCCGAGGCCAACACGACCATTGCCGTCTCCGACGACGACGAGGGCGGTGAATGCGAAGCGACGTCCGCCCTTCACGACCTTGGCGACACGATTAATCGTGATCACGCGAGACTCGCGGAGGCCACCGTCGTTTTCTGCCTGATTGTTGTTGTTGTCGTTTTGTTGTGCTGCCATCAGAACTCCAAACCTNCTTCGCGGGCGGCGGTAGCGACCGCTGCGACACGGCCGTGNTAGAGGTTTCCNCCCCGGTCAAAGACCACTGCGGTAACCCCTGCGGCGCGGGCTCGTTCGGCGACGAGAGCACCAATCTTCGTTGCGGCTTCGACTGATCCTGACGAGTCTGAACGAAGCGCTGGCTCAACCGAAGATGCTGCGGCAATGGTGCGACCTGACTCATCGTCAATCACCTGAGCGGTGATGTGACGGTTTGAGCGGTGGACAGCCAAGCGAGGCCGAACAGCGGTACCACTGATCTTTTTACGCACCCGACGGTGGCGTGTGATGCGACCCTTACGTCGAGCCTTTGCGATATCACTCATGATCGATGTGTTCCTTTACGTTCTGGCTTACTTCTTGCCGGCCTTACCGGCCTTGCGCATGACACGCTCACCGGCATAGCGGACACCCTTGCCCTTGTAGGGCTCTGGCTTGCGAATGCTGCGAATGTCTGCGGCCACCTGGCCAACGACTTCCTTATCAATTCCGGAAATAATTACCTGCGTCGGGGCTGGAACTTCAAACGAAATGCCGTCCGGTGCAGACACACTGACCGGATGACTGAACCCGAGGTTCAAACGAAGACCGTTCGCACCTTGAGCTTCTGCACGGTAACCGACGCCAACGATCTCAAGTTCTTTCTTGAAACCTTCGGTGACCCCGGTGACCATATTGCTAACAAGGCTGCGCACGAGACCATGCATTGCACGGTTCTGTCGCTCATCATTCGGGCGAATAAAGGTCAGCGTTCCCTCTTCTTGAGCAATCTCGATCAGGCCTGGTATATCTCGGCTCAGTGTCCCTTTGGGGCCCTTCACTGTGATGGTGCGACCACTCACGGACACTTCAACTCCGCTCGGTACTGCGACCGGTGCGTTACCAATTCGTGACATGACGTCTCTCCTTCCGCTCGCCTATTACCAGACGTAGCAAAGGACCTCGCCGCCAACTTTTTGGCGACGCGCCTCGCGGTCGGTCATGAGTCCGCGACTCGTAGATAGGACAGCCACCCCAAGTCCACCAAGAACGCGTGGCACCGAGTCGGCCTTTCGGTACACGCGAAGGCCTGGGGTGGAAATTCGGCGAAGCCCGGAGATCGTCCGGTCACGCTCGGTCGAGTACTTCATCGTGATGGTCAATACCTCGCCCGGACCCTTTGTTGAGGGCGCCACGGCAAAACCCGAGATATAACCCTCGGACTCGAGCAACTTGGCCAACGCGACCTTCTGCTTCGATGACGGCATTGTCACGGTGTCATGCATCGCAGTGTTCGCATTACGAACACGGGTGAGCATGTCAGCGATGGGGTCTGTCAACATCGTGGCGCTCCTCTCACCAACTCGACTTGGTCAGGCCGGGGATCTCTCCTGCGTGCGCCATCTCGCGGAGGCACACACGACAGAGTCCAAATTTGCGGTACACCGAACGGGGGCGGCCGCAACGGCGGCAGCGGGTATACGCACGCACTTTGTACTTTGGCGTACCGTTCGATTTGTTGATTAGGGCTTTCTTGGCCATGAGATCTTCGTCGTCCTCTTCGATTCGTCGCTCAGGTCACTTCTTCTTGCCACCGCGGAATTGCGGGTGGCGATTCTTTTTACGGCGTGGTGCGTTGTCGGCATCGGCACCCCGCTTGAACGGGAACCCGAATGCCTCGAGCAGTGCACGGCCTTCGGCATCGGTGGTTGCGGTCGTCACGATGGTGATGTCCATACCACGGGGGTTGTCAACCTTGTCTGGGTTGATTTCCGGGAACACGGTTTGGTCGGAGAGACCGAACGTGTAATTTCCTCGGCCATCCCATGAATGTGCAGGGAGCCCGCGGAAGTCACGGATACGAGGAATTGCGACAGCGATTAGGCGGTCGAGGAATTCCCACATGCGGTCGCCACGAAGGGTCACCTTGCAGCCAATGGCTTGACCTTCACGTAGCTTGAACCCGGCGATCGACTTGGTGGCGATCGTCACGACTGGCTTCTGACCTGAGATGAGCGAGAGATCGGACACTGCCGCTTCGAGCAGCGACGCTTGCTGGGCAGCGCGCCCAACACCCATGTTGATCACGATCTTGTCAATCTTCGGGATCTGCATAACGTTGTCAATCGACAGCGATGCTTGCAGATCGCTCTTGACCTGATTGTTGTACTTCGCCTTCAGGCGGGGCTGAGTCAATGTGCTCACTTGATGACCTCACCGCTTGGACGGGCAATACGCACTTTGCTGCCATCAGACTCTGTGCGGTATCCGACGCGCACTGGCTTGCCCTTGTGAACGAGCATGACGTTCGAAATATCGATCGGCATGTCTTTATCGATACGACCACCCTGCTCATTTGCGCGGAGCGGACGCTGGTGGCGAACGGCGGTATTGATACCTGTCACCACGACTTTGCTTTCCTTTGGAAGCACACGGTCGACGGTGCCTTCCTTGCCTTTGTCCTTGCCAGCAATGACAAGAACGGTGTCACCTTTGCGGATCTTCATGTCAGATCACCTCCGGGGCGAGCGAAACGATACGCATGAAGCGACGGTCGCGAAGTTCACGGCCGACTGGCCCGAAGATGCGGGTACCGCGTGGCGTGAGGTCGTCTTTGATGATGACGGCTGCATTCTCGTCGAAACGGATGTAGCTGCCATCAGGACGACGCTTCTCTTTCTTCGTGCGAACGACGACGCACTTCACGACGTCACCCTTCTTCACGCCGGCGCCAGGGATGGCGTCTTTCACGGTTGCAACGAAGATGTCACCAATCGAGGCGTAACGGCGGCGGGTGCCACCGAGCACCTTGATGCAGAGCACTTCCTTTGCACCACTGTTGTCAGCCACGCGAAGGCGGCTCTCCTGCTGGATCATCGTGCACGCTCCACGATCTCAACGACCCGCCAGCGCTTGTTCTTGCTGAGCGGGCGGGTCTCCATGACCCGAACCTTGTCGCCAACGCCTGCGTCGTTGGCCTCGTCATGTGCATGCAACTTCTTGGTGCGCATGACGAACTTGTTGTACCGGGCATGGCGAACGCGGTCGGTCACTGTGACGACAACCGTCTTATCCATCGCATTCGATGTGACGATGCCTTCGCGTACCTTGCGGGCAGCCCTGGTCGTGCTGGTCTCACTCATTGGTTCAGCTCTCTGCCTCTGCCGCAGCGATCTCACGCTGACGGATCACGGTGTTGATACGAGCAATACGCCGGCGGACGGCGCGAATTTCGGAGGTCTTTTCAAGTTGACCGGTTGCGTTACGGAACCGGAGGTTCAAGGCCTCATGCTTGCTGGCGCGGAGTTCGTCTGCAAGCCCGGCCAAGTCCATGTCGTCGAATTCGTTCTTACTTGCCATGACAGTCCTCAGATCTGCTCGTTGCGGGTAACGATGCGAGCTTTGATCGGAAGCTTCTGAATCGCCTTGTTGAGAGCGATCTTTGCTTGCTCCTCATTTGGGAACGACAACTCGAACATCACGCGACCTGGACGAACGACGGCAACCCAGAACTCAGGGTTACCTTTGCCTGAACCCATGCGGGTCTCGGCTGGCTTCTTCGTCACCGGCTTGTCTGGGAACACGTTGATCCAGACTTTGCCGCCACGCTTGATCGAACGGGTCATTGCAATACGGGCAGCCTCAATCTGGCGAGCGGTGATCCAGCCCGGTTCGAGTGCTTGAATTCCGTAGTCGCCATACGCCAACTCGGTACCGCCCTTTGCCATACCACGGGTACGGCCACGGTGGTGTTTACGGTGTGCAACCTTTCGAGGCATCAACATGATGAACTCCTAATCCCCTCAGTCGTCACCGCGGAAGTGCGGGGTTTCATTTGCTTCACGCGTCTGACGGGTAATGGTCTCTTCTTCATCGAGCAACTTCTCAAGCTCAGGATCGGCCTCACGGACGAGCGGAGCTGGCTCGGTTTCTTCGGCGGCAGCACGAGGACCTGCTGATGACACGACCTTGCGGCTGGTGTCTGCGGACTGGCCAGAGGTTTCACCAACGGCCATTGCTGCCTCACGGGCAATCTTTTCGTCGTTTGATGAACGGTACGGAAGAATCTCGCCCTTGTACAGCCATACCTTGACACCAACGCGGCCGTTTGCGGTCTTTGCTTCACGGAAGCCGTAGTCGATGTCTGCACGAAGGGTGTGCAAGGGCACCTGGCCTTCGCGGTACCACTCGGTGCGGCTCATTTCTGCGCCACCAAGACGGCCCGAGCACTGCACGCGAATTCCGAGTGCGCCGGCGCGCTGGGCATTCTGCACTGCGCGCTTCATCGCCCGGCGGAACGCTATGCGATTTGCGAGCTGGTCTGCCACGCCCTGAGCCACGAGAGCTGCGTCGAGCTCAGGGGTCTTGATCTCAACGATGTTGAGCTGGATGCGAGGATTGCCGGTGATCTTGGTGATCATCTGGCGAAGTTCGTCAGCTTGAGCACCTTTACGACCAATCACGATGCCGGGACGGGCGGTGTGAATATCGACGCGGAGTTTGTCACGTGTGCGCTCGATCTCGATGCGGCTGATGGCTGCGGTCTCGAGACGCTCCATGACTGAGTCACGAATCTGCCAGTCTTCGGTGAGGTACTGCTTGTACTCACGATCGCTAAACCAGCGGCTCTTCCAGTCGGTGCTCACGCCGAGGCGGAAGCCATAAGGGTTGATCTTCTGACCCATTAGTTCTGCTCCTCTTCGGTGCTTGCGTCATCGTCGGTCTCGGATTCAGTTTCGGCTTCGGCGGCTTCGGCCTCTGCTGCAGCAGCGTCCTCGGCAACGTCAGTTGCTTCTGCGTCGTCAGCAGCCTCGACCTCAACGCTTTCGTCGATGGCCTCATCTTCGGCGTCGTCGGCAGCGTCGATTTCGCCCTTGGCCTCTTCAGCACGCTGGCGGCTCCGCTCAACACGGGCACGACGACTTGCTTGAGCCGACGCTGATGCACCTTCGGCACGTGCCTGAATCACTGCGAGACGCTCATCGCTCATGCGAGCAACGATCACGGTGATGTGACAGGTGCGCTTGCGAATGCGGGTTGCACGACCACGGGCACGGGGACGGAACCGACGCAAGGTCGAGCCTTCGTCGGCAAAGCAGGCGATGACATACAACTCTGAAGCCTCTTGCTCGTCGTTGTTGACGGCGTTTGCAACCGCAGAGCGCAACACCTTGCGAACATCGCGGGCGATTCCACGCTCAGTGAGCATGAGCACCTCGTCTGCTGAACGAACATCGAGGCCACGGATCAGGTTGAGAACAACTCGAGCCTTCGATGCTGATGACCGAACGTGGCGAGCGACCGCACGAGTGCCCGAACGCTCCCCTGCGATCATCGCCTTCTCATTAAGCTTCGGACCAGTCATTAGCGACGTGCCCCCTTCTCCTGTCCGGCGTGGAACTTGAAGGTGCGTGTCGGGCTGAACTCACCGAGTTTGTGNCCGACCATTGACTCCGTGATGTANACCGGNACGTGCTTNCGGCCGTCGTGAACGGCGANCGTGTGACCGACCATGTCAGGAATGATGGTGGAGCGACGTGACCAGGTCTTGATGACCTTGCGCTCTCCCGCAGCGTTCTGTGCGTCGACCTTTGCCAACAGGTGACCGTCGACGAACGCTCCCTTCTTAAGACTACGAGACATAAGTTTCTACCTCTCCCNGACTCACCGACGGCCCTTGCCGGTACGACGGCGACGGACGATGAGTTGCTGACTCGACTTGTTTTTGTTTCGGGTACGGCGCTCTGGCTTACCCCATGGTGAGACGGCGGGACGACCACCTGAAGTGCGACCCTCACCACCACCGAGTGGGTGGTCGACCGGGTTCATTGCGACACCACGGGTCTGGGGGCGAACGCCCTTCCAGCGGTTACGACCGGCTTTACCGATCTTNACCAGCTCNTGTTCTGAGTTGCCGACTTCGCCAACTGTTGCACGACAGTCGATNAGCACACGNCGCATCTCGGTCGANGGCATACGAAGTGTGGCAAAATCGCCGTCTTTCGCAACNAGCTGAACAGCAATGCCAGCTGAACGGCCNATTTTNCCGCCTTGGCCGGGGCGAAGCTCAACNTTNTGAATGACCGTACCGACTGGGATATACCGCAATGCCATTGCGTTACCNGGACGGATATCAGCACCTTGACCGCTCATCACAGTGTCACCGACAGAGAGACCCTTCGGCGCCAAGATATAGGCCTTCTCGCCGTCGGTGTAGTGAATGAGGGCGATACGGCACGTGCGGTTCGGATCGTATTCAATTGCTGCAACGCGGCCGGCGACACCGTCCTTTACGCGACGGAAATCGACGACGCGGTAGCGACGCTTGTGGCCACCACCGCGATGGCGTGAGGTCTTCCGACCGTAGTTGTTTCGACCACCTGACTTGCTCGATGGTGCAAGCAGTGTGCGCTCTGGTGAGCTCTTCGTGATGTCAGANAAGTCGGAAGACGTTTGGAAACGGCGTCCGGGGCTAGTTGGGCGGCGTGAACGAATAGCCATGATGTCCTCAGTTCTCGAACAGCGGGATTTCGCCCGCTGCCAGGGTGACGATGGCACGCTTGCTGTCGGGCTTTGAGCCTCGACGATTCGAATTGCGCACTCGGGTGGACTTGCCCTTCCGGTTGATCGTGTTGACTTTCAGCACCTCGACGTCCCAGATTGATTCGACGGCGTCACGGATCTCGGGCTTGCTGGCACTGCTTGCAACCTTGAATGTGTACACACCGGATTCCATTGCGGCGTAGCTCTTTTCAGAGACCACCGGGGCAATGATGATGTCGCGTGGGTCTTTCATCACTCACCANCNCTTTCNTTTGCAGCAACCGCTGACGGCAGNGTCGCTGAGGTGAACAAGATGTGGTCGTTGCACAGCACGTCATAGGCGTTGAGCTCATGCATCGAAATGAGTTGCACTTCCGGAATATTGCGGAAGCTCATCGCTGCGTTCTCATCACCAGCGCCAAGAACGATGAGCACGCGACCCTCGATACCGAGAGCTGCGAGTGCTTTCACGCCCTCTTTTGTGCTTGGCTGAGAAAATGACCATGAATCAACGACGGTGACACATTCGTCGTTGACCCGATCAGAAAGAGCAGAATGAAGCGCGAGGCGCACCATTTTCTTTGGCGTGCGCTGGTTGTACTTGCGTGGCTTCGGGCCGAGGGCGATACCGCCACCGCTGAAGTGCGGGGCNCGAATTGANCCCTGTCGGGCGTTACCGGTGCCCTTCTGGCGGAAAGGCTTTGCGCCGCCGCCACGGACCTCACTACGAGTTTTNGTGCTTTGCGTACCCGACCGACGAGCNGCGAGCTGGGCGGTCACCACNTGNTGCATCACNGGCACNTTTGGCTGCACACCAAANACGGCATCGTCGANCTCGACCGANCCGGCTTCTTTTCCTGCAGCGTTCTTCATCTTCAGCGTTGCCATCTCACGATCCCTTCACTGCAGATTTGACGGCGTTGCGAACTTGNATCAGACCNCCGTTCGGACCAGGAACTGAGCCCTTCACCAACATCACNTGGCGTTCAGCGTCAGCTTCCACGACCTCGAGGTTCAACGTGGTGACCTGTTCGTGGCCCATGTGTCCGGCCATCTTGATTCCCTTGATCACTCGACCAGGGAACGAGCCCGCTCCCACAGANCCCGGTGCACGATGCTTCTTGTGGTTACCGTGGCTNGCNGGCTGGCCCTTGAAGTTGTGACGCTTCATCGTTCCTGCGAAACCTTTTCCGCGGCTCACTCCAGTGACGTCAATGCGGTCGCCAACGGCAAACTGGTCGACCGCGATTTCTTGGCCAACCTCAAAGCCATCGATCGAATCGAGGCGGATTTCGACGAGTCGGCGTCCTGGCTGAACTCCAGCCTTCGCATAGTGACCGGCGTCGGGTTGGTTGAGTTTGCGGGCATCTCGGTGCCCGTAGGTGACCTGNAATGCCGTGTAGCCNTCGCGNTCNGTGGTCTTGATTTGCACCACCCGCATTGGCTCTACACGGAGCACGGTCACGGCGAGCATTCGGTCATCGACCCATTTNTGGGTCATGCCGACTTTTTCGCCGACGATCGCTGTTTGTGCCATAACGGCTTCCTTTGGTTGATCGAGCCCTTGCGGGCTATCCACACATTTACGTTCCGGTTGAGTCGACGTGAGCCGCCCGGAGTGGCTTCACGCAAGTGCTCCGCCAACCGAAGTTGCGGAGCACGGATTTGGAGGTCGCCGTGAGGTCCCCGTTTCCGGGCTCACACGGACATCATTTGTATGTCGTACCCAACAGGCGCTGAGCACNAGATCGAAACGCTATCGGCATTCGTGCAGGTTCCAACCTTTACGACCTCAGCACTCTGGTCAGGAGGTTGGGCGCGAGGTCAGTTCAGCGACAACTTCGAGACGTTCATCGCNGCGTTGCACCGTAATTTGCACGGCATCGCCCGGTTCGAGGTCGCGAATTGCNGCAATAAGCCCAGCCGCACCCTCAACTGTCGCACCGTCAACCGCAATAACGATGTCGCCTGCCTGCAAACCAGCGGCATCCGCCGGCGTCCCAACATTCACATCTCTAATGACTGCACCAACACCGCCGTCGATGCGCTCGTCGAGAGCAACGCCGAGAAATCCCTCTTTTCGCTGCTCGCCTCGAGACTGCTTACGTAGTTGCTCAAAAATTGGTAGCGCTTCGTCAACCGAAATCGAAAAGCCAATATTTGACGCCGCAAGTGTTGACGATCCTCGAGCGACCGCAGTGTTGATCCCAACGACTTCTCCGGCCGCATTTACCAGTGGACCGCCGGAATTTCCTGAAGAAATTGCTGCGTCGGTCTGTAACAACCCGTCGAGAGCACCAACATCGGTCACAAGTGTTCGATTGAGCGCAGACACGATGCCGAGGGTCACAGTCGGTGCCCCGTCGAGATCGAGGGCAAACCCAATGGCGACAACCTCGTCACCGAGTCGAATCGACCCCGGTCGTGCAAATACTGCCGCAGGAAAGCCCTCTCCTTCGATATCGAGCAGAGCGAGGTCATTTCCCACGTCGATCGCGAGCAGAGTTGCCTCTCGAGGCTCCGTTTCACCTGCAAGACGAACACGGAGTGATGTCGCGCCCTCCACAACGTGAGCATTTGTCACGATTTCGCCATCTGCGGTTGCAATGATGCCGGTTCCTACCGATCCACTCTGGCCGAAGCCTGTTGCCAATTCAGCCATCACCGTGACGGTGCTTGGGCCCACCTGTGCTGCTACAGCAGCAACGTCGATTCGTTCAAATGGTCCAGTTCGTTCGGGGCCAATCGTGAATGCNAATTCAGATTCCGATGGGTTCGTCACCGCTGCCGGGACCGTCTCGTNTGAGCCGGACTCCGGAGCAACCGGGTCTTCTTCGTTGTCATCGAGATCGTCAATTTCTTCAACGACATCGGGTGTGCTACTGACCGAGGAGTCCTCGCTGTCTCCAACTGATCGGTCGATAACCGCTCCCCCAGCGAAGGCCAACGCAATCAACAGCAAAATGGCGACGGTCGCCGACGGGCGACGGCGACGCCTGCTCTCACCTAAGTCTTCTTGTATGTCAGAAGACGGCGCTATTGGGGGAGGTAACTCTGTCATGCACTCAGGTTTAGCAAGCAAAATGGCCCGCTGCTAGTCGCAGCGGGCCATTCTCACTCAGTTCTCACCAAGACTGAATCAGCCCTTGGCCTCGCTGAATGCGTCTGAGAAGTTGGTCTCAAAGACGCCGGTATCGGTGATGTATTCAAGTCCGCTCAAGTCGTCGGGGTACATGACCGCGAGAACTTCTTGAACCTCCGGATCCATCACTTCATTTGACCGTGCATTCGGGCTTGCGTAGTAATTCCATTCACTGAGTTGCGCACCGTTTTCTGCATCAAGGATGAAGTTGATGAACGTGTGAGCAGTACATGGGTGTGGTGCATCAAATGGAACCGCCATGTTGTCGGTCCAGATAGTGCCACCCTGAGACGGAACGAAGTATGCGTATTCGTCATCACCCTCGTACTCGTCGATGGAAACGACCACATTTCCGGAATACCCGTGGGCAATTACTGTTTGTCCGGTCGTGAGCAGTTCGTCATACTGATCGGATTCGAATGCCGCAATATTCTCCACCGCTGCTGCGATCAGATCTTTCGCCTCATCGAGTTGACCCTTGTCGGTCGTGTTCAACGAGTATCCGAGATACTTGAGTGCGGCACCGAGTGTTTCACGTGGGTCATTCAGCAACGTGATCTGGCCGGCATACTTTGATGCGATTGCTGGATCAAAGACGAGTCCCCAACCTGCATCGGCATCGTCGCCAACCACTGAGAGATTTACGCCCAATCCGGTGGTACCACCCTGATAAGGGGCAACGTATTCTCCAGTCGGGTCATACGAGGTGTCGAGATTGGGGTCAAGGTTTCCGAAATTCGGAATCGCAGCTTTGTTGAGTTTCTGGATCGTTCCCTCTTCGATCATGATCGTGACCATGTAGTCAGAGGGGACGATTACGTCATAGCCAGAATTTCCTGCAGCCACAATCGGCTGCATTGCCTCATTGGAGTCGTAGTTGTCTTCAGTAACGGTTACGCCGAACTGCTCTTCAAACGCAGTCTTTAACTCGGGGTCGATGTATTCGGACCAGTTATACAAAAAGAGGTCACCATCGACTTGATCAACTGCGCAAGCGGCGCCAGTCCCGTCAGTCGTAGGCTCCTCTGTTGCACCTTCATCTGACGATGTGTCTTCGCCCGACGCCTCACTTGTTGCCTCCTCCGCTGCTGGCTCCTCTCCTGCAGCATCCTCTGACGACGAATCTCCGCCACAAGCTGCCAGAACCATTGCCCCGGCAACGGCTACACCCGCCAATCGTAATGTTGTTTTTCTCATCATGTTCCCCCTGATGTTTGGAGTTGTTGGCGCCCACGAGAGGCATTAGCTCGCTGCAAAGCCACAGAGCCTGCAACAAGAATGAGCGACGCTACCAGCATGATGACTGACACCGAGTTGATCGTCGGAGTCACGCCCTTTCTGATGAGCGAAAACACATAGACCGGAAGAGTAGTCGATCCAGGACCAGCGACGAACTGGGTAACGACGACATCGTCGAGCGAGAGCGTGAGAGCAAGGAGTGCCCCACCAAACACACCTGGAGCGATCAGCGGAAGGGTTACGTACCGAAAGGCCTGCCAGCGCGATGCGTAAAGGTCAGATGCCGCCTGTTCGAGCGTTGCATTCATACCGGCGATGCGCGCCCGCACGACGACTGAAACGAATGCAATATTAAATGCGACGTGGCTCACCACGATTGTGCCGAAACCCTTCGAGAGCCCGAGCCCGAATACAGCATCGACAACATTGAATGACTGAGAAAAGAACATCAGCATCATGACCGCCATCGTCACATCGGGAATGATGATGGGTAAGTACAGCAACGCGTCGAATACCCGCCGACCTCTGAATGTGAACCGTTCGAGGGCAAGCGCTGCCATCGTCCCCAGCACCGTTGCAATGAGCGTCGAGACCAGCGCAACTCGAACCGAGACCGAGATCGTCCGTTGTAAACGACTGTCATCGAACAACGTCGAATACCACTCGGTGGTGAAGCCACCCCATTGACCCGGTATCCGGCTCGCCGAGAACGAAAAGACCACCAGCAAAATAATCGGCGCATAAAGGAAAAGAAGGACAACGACGCCATTGGTGCGAAGTGCCCACACCGGCAGTCTGCGCTGATGCGACTGGCTCACAGGTTCCTTCCGCCAGATCGGAAATAAATAATCGTTGAGACCAACATGACGGTCATCAGCACGAACGAGAGTGACGCGCCGACCGGCCAGTTCCGAGCGGTAAGGAACTGCGTCACGATGTATGAGCCCAGCATCGTCTCTTTTCCACCGCCAAGAAGTTCAGGGGTCACATACGCTCCTATCGAAGGAACGAACACCAAAATTGAGCCTGCGATCACGCCAGGCATGGTGAGCGGGAGGATAATGCGCCGAAATGTTTGGGGCCCTGAGCCGTACAGGTCGCGACCCGCTTCAATGAGACGTTGGTCAAGGCGATCGATCGATGCGTAAAGCGGAAGGATCATGAACGGCAGATACGCATAGACCAGACCGATGACGACGGCTGTCTTCGTGAACAGAATGTCGACTTCTCCGAGCCCGATTGCTTCAGTAAACGTAGAAATTGGTCCGCCCTTAGAGAGCAAGATTCGCCATGCGTAATTGCGCACAAGAAAATTCGTCCAAAACGGAATCATTACTGCGATGAGCAGAACGTTGCGCACAGTTGGTCGTTGATGAGCACAGAACCAGGCAAATGGGTACGCCACCACGAGACAGATCACCGTCGTGACGAGCGCAAGCGCCACCGACCGCACCACAACGTTTCGAACGATTGGTTCACCGAGCTTGCGATATGCATCGAGATTCCAATCTGACAATGCGGTCGACCCGGTGCTNGTGCGAGTGGCNAAGCTGTAGATCAACACGATGANGAGTGGCAGCGCAAAGAACAGCAACATGTAGGCAAANGATGGAAGGGCAAGGAAAAAACCGCGGCGGCGCTCTTCACGCTCACGTTTGAGTTCATCGGCTCCGAGCTTCACGGCCGAACCACCGCCACGGCATCGTCTCTCCACCAGAGATCGACTCGCTCGCCAGCGTGATAGCGCTCAACATCAGGCCGGTGATCGGCCTCCACTTCAATGGTCATCCAGTCGAGAGCGACTCGGTACACAACACTGTTGCCTAAAAANGTCTTGGTCTCAATCGTTCCAGATAGCTGCGCGCTGTCATGCGGTGCGCTATCAAGGTCACCAATCATCACTCGCTCGGGCCGCAAACTGACCTGAACCTCATCACCTACTGAAACCGCGTCAACCTGCGGCACACGTATCCGTTGGCCATTGGCGAGACAGACAACCTCGGCCGATTCCAGAGTNCCNTTNAGAAAGTTTGAGCGNCCAATGAAATCNGCCACGAAGCGGTCAANCGGGGCGTCATACATTTCTTCGGGGGTGCCGACCTGCAACAAGCGNCCNTCATTCATCACGCCAATTCGGTCAGAAAGNGCAAGCGCCTCCTCTTGATCGTGNGTGACGAAGACGAATGTGATGCCGACCTCNCGCTGCANNTGCTTCAACTCGAATTGCATCTCTTGACGCAATTTCAGGTCGAGAGCGGCGAGTGGTTCATCGAGGAGCAACACTTTTGGTCGATTGACGAGTGCGCGTGCGAGCGCAACGCGTTGCTGTTGACCGCCAGAAAGTTGATTCGGCCGACGATCTTCCATTCCTGTCATCCGAACGAGCGAAATTGCCTCGTGCACCTGTGTTGAGATCTCAGATTTCGAGATCTTGCGCATCTTTAACCCAAACGCAACGTTGTCAGCAACACTCATGTGCGGGAACAAAGCGTAGTTCTGAAAGACAGTGTTCACCGGCCGCTTATTGGGCGGCAGGGAACCCACTTCCTCCCCGAAGATCTGAAGACTGCCCGCAGAGGGAATCTCAAGACCCGCAATCATGCGGAGCGTGGTGGTCTTGCCACAGCCAGATGGTCCGAGCAGCGCAAAGAACTCGCTGTCGCCAATATCAAGGTCGACACTGTCGACTGCGGTGACATCATCGAAGAGTTTCGAAATGCAACGCAGCGAGACCGCTACGCTCGTTTGGTCTTGTGATTCTGTGATTTCGCTCACCGAAGGCGAAGAGTAACGCCTACAGCGCAGAAATCAAGAGGCTCAAGAATTCTGGATCTTGATCTCNATATCAACGCCAGCCGGGAGCTCAATGCGCTGGAGCGAATCGATGGTCTTCGCATTGGGATTGACGATATCGATAAGCCGCTTATGGATTCGCATCTCGAAATGCTCACGCGAGTCTTTATCGACGTGTGGTCCACGGATGACCGTGTAACGATGCTTGTCGGTCGGCAACGGAATTGGGCCGCGGACATTTGCGTCGGTGCGGTTCACNGTTTCAACAATCTTTTTCGTCGACTGGTCGATGATCTCGTGATCAAANGCCTTCAGNCGAATACGAATATTTTGAGCCATGTCAATCTGCTTTCGTTCGTNGGGTGANGGGCGTCACTTGATGATTTTGGTGACACGGCCCGCACCAACGGTCCGACCACCCTCACGAATCGCGAAACGCAAACCCTCATCCATCGCGATGGGCTTACCCAACTCAACAGTCATCGTCACATTGTCACCAGGCATCACCATCTCAGTACCCGACGGCAACTCAACAGTGCCCGTCACGTCCGTCGTACGGAAGAAAAACTGCGGACGATAATTATTGAAGAACGGCTTATGACGGCCACCCTCTTCCTTCGTTAACACATACACCTGACCCTCAAAGTCAGTATGCGGCGTAATCGAACCAGGCGCACACAACACCTGACCACGCTCAACATCTTCTTTGTCGGTACCACGCAACAACGCACCAATATTGTCCCCAGCCTGACCCTCATCAAGCAACTTCCGGAACATCTCAACACCAGTACACGTCGTCTTCTGCGTATCACGCAAACCAACAATCTCAATGTCATCACCAGTGTGAATCACACCCTGTTCAACCTTGCCGGTCACCACAGTGCCACGACCAGTAATCGTGAACACATCCTCAATCGGCATCAAGAACGGCTTATCCAACTCACGCTCCGGCTCAGGAATCGACGCATCACACGCCGCCATCAACTCCATCACCTTTTCCTGCCACTCAGCATCACCCTCAAGAGCCTTCAACGCCGACACCGACACAATCGGAGCATCATCACCAGGGAACTCATACTCATTCAACAACTCGCGGATCTCCAACTCCACAAGCTCCAACAACTCAGCATCATCAACCATGTCCGACTTGTTCAACGCAACAACAATGTACGGAACACCAACCTGACGAGCCAACAACACGTGCTCACGAGTCTGAGGCATCGGACCATCAGTCGCCGCAACCACCAAAATCGCCCCATCAACCTGAGCCGCACCAGTAATCATGTTCTTGATGTAGTCAGCATGACCAGGCATATCAACATGGGCATAGTGACGATTCTCCGTCTCATACTCAATATGAGCAATCGAAATCGTGATACCACGCGCCTTCTCCTCAGGCGCCTTATCAATATTGTCAAACGACGTAAAATCAGCCATCCCACGATCAGACAACGTCTTCGAAATCGCAGCCGTCAACGTCGTCTTCCCATGGTCAATATGACCCATCGTCCCAATATTCACATGCGGCTTCGTACGCTCAAACTTCGCCTTACTCATGACAATGCTTCCTTTATTCTCTCTTTGATCGTTTCGTTAATTGGTTACTCGTGGGTGTTGGCTTACTCGCCGCGGACCCGCTTCACAATTTCGGATGAAATTGCTTCTGGAACTTGCTGATAGCTGTCGAACTGCATGGTGTAGGTCGCTCGACCCTGGGTGCGTGAACGCAGGTCGGTCGAGTATCCAAACATTTCNGACAGCGGGACTTGGGCCTTCACCGTCTGGACGTTGCCGTTNGCTTCCATACCTTCGATGCGGCCACGACGACTCGACAAGTCACCCATCACGTCACCCATGTAGTCCTCGGGGGTCACAACCTCGACGGCCATGATCGGTTCGAGGAGAACTGGCTTCGCTGCTTCTGCTGCTTTCTTNATACCCATCTGGCCGGCAACCTTNAATGCCATTTCCGATGAGTCAACGTCGTGGTATTGACCGTCGACGAGGGTGACTTTGACATCGACCATGCCGTATCCGGCAAGCACACCTGACTCAAGCCCGGCTTGGATGCCCTGGTTGGTCGGCTGGATGTACTCACGGGGAATACGTCCACCGGTGATGGCATCGACAAACTCGTAACCGTTGCCCGGATTCGGCTCAACTGTGATCTTCACGACTGCGAACTGACCCGAACCACCCGACTGCTTGATATGGCGGTATTCGACCGAGTCAACCTGCTTTGTGATCGTCTCGCGGTATGCAACCTGTGGCTTACCAACCGTTGCTTCAACACTGAACTCACGCATCATGCGGTCGACGAGCACTTCAAGGTGCAGCTCGCCCATACCTGAGATGACGGTCTGACCGGTCTCTTCATCGGTACGAACACGGAACGTTGGGTCCTCATCAGAGAGCGACTTCAACGCCTTACCAAGTTTGTCTTGGTCGCTCTTCGTCTTCGGCTCAATAGCAACGTGGATCACCGGCTCAGGGAACTCCATCCGTTCCAAGATGACCGGGTTGTCACGGTCACAGAGGGTGTCACCGGTGGTGACTTCTTTAAACCCGAGGCCAGCAACGATGTCTCCAGCCATTGCGACGTCAAGATCTTCTCGCTGATTTGCGTGCATGAGAAGAATGCGACCGAGACGCTCACGCTTCTCCTTGGTCGAGTTGTACAACTCTTCACCCTTGGCGATTTCGCCCGAGTACACACGGAAATAGGTGAGTTTGCCGAACGGGTCCGCAACAATTTTGAACGCAAGGGCAGCGAATGCATCGTCGTCCGGGCCCCGCAAGATCTCCTCATCACCGCGAAGGTTGGTTCCTTGCGCTGGCTCAATATCGATAGGTGATGGGAGGTAATCGATGACGGCATCGAGCATGGGTTGAACACCCTTGTTCTTGAAGGCTGATCCACACAGAATTGGAACGAAATCGCCGGCGAGAGTTCCCGCACGAATCGCTCGTTTGATCTCTGCAATCGAGACCTCTTCACCACCGAGATACTTCTCCATCACCTCTTCATCTGAAGTTGCGATGGTCTCCATCATGCGCTCGCGGTAATCGTTGGCGCTGTCGACCATGTGATCTGGAATGTCAACTTCATCCCATTTGGCGCCAAGTTCTTCGTCCTGCCAAATGAGTGCTTTCATCTTGACAAGGTCGACAAGGCCAGCAAATGGCTCATTTGACTCAGGGCCACCCGCTCCAACAGGAAGCTGGATGACGAGTGGGTTGGCCTGCAAGCGGCTCTCCACCATTTCCACCGTGCGGTAGAAATTCGCGCCGATGCGGTCCATTTTATTGACGTAGCAGAATCGGGGCACGTTGTATTTGTTGGCTTGACGCCACACGGTCTCCGTCTGTGGCTCGACGCCGGCAACTGAGTCAAACACCGTGACGGCCCCGTCGAGCACGCGAAGCGAACGCTCAACCTCGATGGTGAAGTCCACGTGGCCCGGCGTGTCAATGATGTTGATGCGATGGTCATCCCAGACGCACGTCGTCGCAGCTGAGGTGATGGTGATCCCCCGCTCCTGCTCCTGCGCCATGTGGTCCATGGTCGCTGCGCCGTCGTGTACTTCACCGATCTTGTAACTCTTTCCGGTGTAGTACAAGATTCGTTCTGTTGTCGTGGTCTTTCCGGCGTCGATGTGCGCCATGATCCCGATGTTTCGGGTGCGCTCAAGTGGGAACTCACGCTTGGCCATTACAGGTCACTTCCGTTCGGTCGTCAGGTCTGGGGGATGTCAAAGGGCAAAAAAGTTGGCGATCGGGTTGATCACCAGCGATAGTGGGCGAAGGCCTTGTTCGACTCGGCCATCTTCTGCATATCGTCTCGCTTCTTCATCGAAGCTCCGAGGCCATTTGCTGCGTCCATGAGTTCAGCAGCGAGACACTCGGCCATGGTCCGCTCGCGGCGGGCACGGGAGTACTCGACGATCCAACGGATCGCAAGGGTCGATGCACGGCGAGGGCGAACCTCGACAGGCACCTGATAGGTGGCACCACCGACACGGCGGCTACGCACCTCGAGGGGTGGCTTCACGTTGTCAATCGCACGGCGAACGGTGTCGAGTGCATCGTCGCCGGTGCGGCTTGCGATGAGATCCATTGCGTCATACACGATGCGCTCGGCGGTGCTGCGCTTGCCGTGCAACATGACTTTGTTGATGAGCTGTGTGACAACAGGTGAACGGTACACCGGGTCGGCGACGAGCTCGCGACGTGGGGCTGGACCTTTACGTGGCATGACTTACTTCTCTGCTTTCGCGCCATAGCGGCTACGGGCTTGCTTGCGATTCTTTACTCCGGCCGCGTCGAGGGCGCCACGGATGATCTTGTAGCGAACTCCGGGCAGGTCACGAACGCGACCACCGCGGACGAGAACAATCGAGTGCTCCTGAAGGTTGTGGCCTTCGCCGGGAATGTAGGCCGTCACTTCAATGCCACTCGAAAGGCGAACACGGGCAACCTTGCGGAGCGCCGAGTTCGGCTTCTTCGGAGTCGTGGTGTACACGCGGGTGCAAACGCCTCGGCGCTGAGGTGAACCCTTCAATGCCGGGGTCTTGCTCTTGGTGAACTTCGACTGGCGTCCCTGGCGGACGAGCTGTTGAATTGTTGGCACGTTGACCTTCTCGTTGTTGCGTATATCGGATCTGTGCTGAGCCAAATCGCTCGTTACACAGACCCCGGAATGTTATGAGTGGATACGAAAACCGGCAACCTGTCAGTCACCGTCAGCTGCTGCGGCATCACCAACTGCTGCTGTTTCGAAGATACGGGCAAGAGCTGCGGCCGGGTCATCGTCCTCAACCTCGCTTGAGTAATACGTCATCGGCTCGTAGTCAGGAGCCTGCACGGAGAACTCGCGGTAGCGCATCATGCCGGTACCGGCTGGGATGAGCTTGCCGATGATGATGTTCTCCTTTAGGCCGATGAGGCCGTCGGACTTGCCGTCGATCGCAGCCTCGGTGAGCACTCGGGTCGTCTCCTGGAATGACGCAGCAGACAACCATGACTCGGTAGCAAGCGACGCCTTGGTGATGCCCATAATTTCTGGACGGCCCTCTGAGGGCCGTTCACCAGACTCCACCATCGCCCGGTTGGTGTCTCGGAACCGCTTCGCATCAACTCGTTCGCCCGGGAGGAAATCGGTTGATCCTGGTTCTGAAACGGCAATACGGCGCGTCATCTGACGAACGATGAGTTCGATGTGCTTGTCATGAATCGACACACCCTGGTCTCGGTAGACACGCTGCACCTCTTCAACCAGGTACATCTGAGTTTCGCGAGGACCCTTGATTTCCATTAGTTCCTTCGGGTCAAACGGTCCGTCGGTGATCGGATCACCTGCACGAATTTCTGCTCCGTCGACGACCTCAGGCAGAGGGCGTGCGCCGAGTGGCAGCACGATCGGGTGTTCATCTCCAGCATCGTCGACAACAACGACTGGAATGCCCTTTCCTTCGTCTTCACCAATTCGCACGACACCTGAAGCCGGTGACAAACGTGCTGAACCTTTTGGCGTACGTGACTCGAAAAGCTCAACAACACGAGGCAGACCTCCAGCGATGTCCTTACCGGCAACACCGCCGGTGTGGAAGGTACGCATGGTCAGCTGAGTACCCGGCTCACCAATTGACTGTGCCGCGATAACGCCAACCGCTTCACCGAGTTCAATCGCCTTACCGGTTGAGAGCGAACGGCCGTAGCACATTGCGCACACGCCGAGTTCGGCATCACAGGTGAGAACTGAGCGCACCCGAACACGGTCAACTGCGGCGTCGTCACGAAGGGCAGCCATCTCGAGGTCGCCGATAATCGTGTNGCGNTCGAGGGTCTTGCGTCCATCGGGCAGCGCTTCTGACAATTCAACATTGCTGAGGAGCGCACGGCCAAACAGCTTGGTCTCGAGGTACGCGCGAGTGTTCGCCGTGTCAGGGGCAACGTTTTCAATCCACACGCCGAGCGTAGTGCCACAATCTTCTTCACGAATGATGAGTTCCTGAGCAACGTCNACNANACGNCGAGTCAAGTANCCCGAGTCAGCGGTNCGAAGAGCGGTGTCGACGAGNCCCTTGCGGGCNCCAGGNGTNGCAATGAAGTACTCNAGNGTNTCNAGNCCNTCNCGGAAGTTCGACTTGATCGGACGAGGNATCATGTCACCACGAGGGTTCGCAACGAGACCACGCATAGCGGCGATCTGACGCATCTGGGTCATATTTCCACGAGCACCAGAGCCGACCATCATGTCGATCGGGTTGAAGCGCTGTGACTTGAACTCTGTCTCCATGTCACGGGTCACGGCGTTGGTTGCGTCAGTCCAAATGCGAACCTCTTGCTGGCGACGCTCACCGTCGGTGATGATGCCTCGTTTGAACTGCTGCTCAACCTTTTCAGCCTGCGACTCGTGATCTTCAAGAATCGCTTTCTTCGTGTCTGGGGTGCGTACGTCATCGATTGAGACCGTCAAACCCGACTGAGACGCGAAGCGGTAGGAGATGTTTTTGATGCCATCGAGCGATGCGGCGACTTCTGCGTTGGAGTAATTGTCCGACAACTGCTCAACGATGATGCCGAGCTCACGCTTGCGGAGCACCGTGTCGATGTGGCCGAAGCGTTCGGTGAAATCGGCTGGGAGCGCCTCTTCGAAGAGCACTCGACCCAATGTCGAACGATACTTTTCGGCACCAGCAGGGCGCATCTCGATCTCGGCGTGCAAGTCAAGTTCGCCAGCGTCGTAGGCCTTAATGGCTTCCCAGTTATGGCGGAATACACGACCCTCGCCCTTCGAACCCTCCACGAATTCGGTGAGGTAGAACGCACCGATCACCATGTCTTGGGTTGGGGTCACGATTGGACGACCTGACTGCGGTGACAAGATGTTGTTTGCGCTCAGCATGAGCACCCGAGCTTCAGC
This sequence comes from Acidimicrobiaceae bacterium, assembly GCA_002727235.1. Classification (GTDB taxonomy): domain Bacteria; phylum Actinomycetota; class Acidimicrobiia; order Acidimicrobiales; family Ilumatobacteraceae; genus Casp-actino5. Next base: position 9,561 of record PBWL01000003.1, on the reverse strand, counting down.
TTGGGCTTCGGCGGAGAGCGGCACGTGGATAGCCATCTGGTCGCCGTCGAAGTCAGCGTTGAACGCTGTACACACGAGCGGGTGAATCTGCAGGGCCTTACCTTCGACGAGAACTGGCTCGAACGCCTGGATACCGAGACGGTGCAAGGTAGGCGCACGGTTCAACAGAACAGGGTGCTCCTTAATAACGTCTTCGAGCACGTCCCATACCTGCGGGCGACGACGCTCAACCATGCGCTTTGCGGTCTTAATGTTTTGTGCGACGTCGAGTTCGACGAGACGCTTCATGATAAAAGGCTTGAAGAGTTCGAGTGCCATCAACTTGGGAAGACCGCACTGGTGCAGTTTCAGGGTTGGGCCGGCAACGATGACCGAACGACCGGAGTAGTCAACCCGCTTACCGAGAAGGTTCTGACGGAAGCGTCCCTGCTTGCCCTTCAACATGTCGGACAGTGACTTCAGTGGACGGTTTCCTGGGCCGGTGACTGGACGTCCCCGGCGACCATTGTCAAACAAGGCGTCCACGGCTTCTTGGAGCATGCGCTTTTCGTTATTGACGATGATCTCAGGGGCTCCAAGATCAAGCAGGCGCTTCAAACGGTTGTTGCGGTTGATCACGCGGCGATAGAGATCGTTGAGGTCGCTGGTGGCGAATCGGCCACCATCAAGCTGAACCATCGGGCGGAGCTCTGGTGGGATTACCGGAACGACATCAAGGATCATTGCACGAGGGTCATTCAAGCGTTGGCTCGACGGATCATCACCGTCAACACGACGGTTGAACGATGCGACGATCTTCAGACGCTTAATTGCCTTCTGCTTACGCTGAGCGCTGAGCGGCTTCTGGCCGTCTTGTGGGTCGATTGCCTCACGGAGTTTGCGCTCTTCTTCGTCGAAGTCGATTCGATCAATCAGAGACTTGATGGCGTCGGCGCCAGTGCCACCTTCGAAGTACTCGCCGTAACGGTCGGTGAGTTCGCGCCACAGCAATTCGTCTTCGAGAATGAGCCGCGAGTGCATGCCCTTGAACTCTTCCCAGGCACGCTGAACCAGATCGATCTCGGCCATGTAGCGCTCGCGCAGGGCTTCAATTTCTTTGTCGGCATCGCGACGAAGTTTTTTCGCATCAACACCTTCGGCTTCGGCAATTTCTGCTTCCGCTTCGAGTTCTTTATAACGACGGTCGATCTCGAGTTCGAGTTCTTTTTCGAGCTCGTCCTTTTCGGCGAGATACTCGGCCTCGAGGCTTGAAAGATCCTCGTGACGACGGTCTTCATCAACCCAGGTCACGAGGTTGGCTGCGAAGTAGATGACCTTCTCAAGCTGCTTTGCTTTGAGTTCCTCGCGAGGTTCGAGACCGGCGAGCAGGTANGCAAGCCATGAACGTGTACCNCGGAGGTACCAGATGTGAACGACAGGCGCTGAAAGCTCGATGTGGCCCATGCGGTCACGACGAACCTTCGAGCGGGTCACTTCAACGCCGCAACGCTCACAAATAATGCCCTTGAAGCGGACTCGCTTGTACTTACCGCAGTAGCACTCCCAGTCGCGGGTTGGTCCGAAAATCTTCTCGCAGAAGAGACCTTCCTTNTCTGGGCGCAGCGTNCGGTAGTTNATGGTCTCTGGCTTCTTTACTTCACCGTGTGACCACATGCGGATCTGGTCAGCGGTTGCCAGCCCGATCTTCANTTGGTCGAACATGTTGACGTCAAGCATGTCGGTTCCTTCGTTCCTCTTCGTTCGTTCTCGTTCGTGTCAGGTTGATCAGCGGCTTGCGCGTTGACGGCTGTCGTCGTCGTCTGCGCCACGCTCAGGTCGGGAAATATCGATACCGAGATCTTCCATCGTGCGATGGATNTCGTCGTCAAGATCACGCATCTCGATCTCGCGGCCGTCGTCGCCGAGTACCTCAACGTTGATGCAGAGNGCCTGCATCTCTTTCATNAGGACCTTGAAGCTCTCTGGCACGCCAGGTTCTGGGATGTTGTCACCCTTNACGATGGCCTCGTACACCTTGATGCGGCCGAGAACNTCNTCACTCTTGATCGTGAGGAGTTCCTGCAAGCAGTAGGCGGAACCGTAGGCCTCGAGGGCCCACACTTCCATCTCACCGAAGCGCTGTCCGCCGAACTGGGCTTTACCACCGAGCGGCTGCTGAGTGATCATCGAATATGGACCGGTTGAGCGGGCGTGAATCTTGTCGTCGACCAAGTGGGCGAGTTTCAAGATGTACATGTAGCCAACNGTNACCGGGTTGTCATAGGNCTCGCCNGTACGACCGTTAAAGAGGGTTGCCTTACCGTNNGTGCCGATCAGCCGGTCGCCGTCGANGCTTTCNGGGGTGAGGTTGCCAAGCACCTGCTGAATAGTTGGGTGCTTGCCAGCCTTTTCGACCTCGTCCCAGTTGGCACCGTCAAAGACTGGTGTCGACACGAAGACCGATGGATCGGTGCTCGGACGAGTTTTCCGCTCGACACCACGCNCGGGCGCATTGCCAACGGTTTCGCCGGATGCATCAGACCATCCCCAACGAGCGCCATAGCCGAGGTGCGCTTCAAGCACCTGGCCAACGTTCATTCGGCTCGGAACACCAAGCGGATTGAGGATGATGTCGACCGGTGAACCGTCCGCAAGGTACGGCATGTCTTCAACCGGCAGCACCTTNGAAATGACACCCTTGTTGCCGTGGCGTCCAGCGAGTTTGTCGCCCACTGAAATCTTGCGGGTCTGAGCGACGTANACGCGAACGAGTTGGTTCACTCCAGGAGCGAGTTCGTCGCCGTCATCGCGGTTTGACACCTTGACGTCGATGACCTTTCCAGACTCACCATGCGGAACTTTGAGGCTGGTGTCTCGAACTTCGCGAGCCTTTTCACCGAAGATCGCACGTAAGAGCCGCTCTTCTGGGGTGAGTTCAGTTTCACCTTTTGGTGTGACCTTTCCGACGAGNACGTCACCGGGTCCAACTTCGGCACCGATNCGGATAATTCCACGGTCATCGAGGTCGGCGAGGATGTCGTCGGAGAGATTNGGGATGTCNCGCGAGATCTCTTCTGGNCCGAGCTTGGTGTCNCGGGCNTCGATCTCGTGGACGTGAATGTGNATCGACGTCAACACATCGTCTTTCACAAGCCGCTCCGACAAGATGATGGCGTCCTCGAAGTTGTAGCCCTCCCACGGCATGAATGCGACGAGGAGGTTCTTTCCGAGAGCGAGTTCACCTCGGTCGGTTGACGGACCGTCTGCGAGCACTGTTCCCTTCTTGACCTTTTCGCCNTCGGCAACCCGCACNCGNTGGTTAATGCAGGTGTCTTGGTTCGAGCGACGGAATTTCGANAGGAGGTATGTGGTCTTGCCCGACTTCGTGTAGTTCACGGTGATCGTCTCACCACTTACTTCTGTCACGACGCCGTCTTCGGTTGCCTCGATGAGGTCGGCAGCATCACGTGCGGCCCGACTCTCAATGCCGGTTCCGATATACGGCGCTTCAGCGCGAAGCAATGGGACTGCCTGGCGCTGCATGTTCGCACCCATGAGTGCACGGTTTGCNTCGTCGTGCTCGAGGAATGGAATCAGNGCTGTTGCAACCGAAACGATCTGCTTCGGTGACACGTCCATAAAGTCGACCTCTGCGGGNGCAACGTAGCCAATGTCGGTGGTTGCNCCGAAGAAGCTTTCCTGTTCAAGCATCTTTCGAAGGTCGTCAAGGCTCGCCGCCTGAGGTGAACGACGAACAAGCACACGAGGGTTCTTGAACGTGCCGTCAGGGTTGAGCGGAGCGTTGGCCTGAGCNACGACGTAGTCCTCTTCTTCGTCGGCGGCCATGTAGACGATCTCACTGGTCACACGGCCGTCAACAACACGACGGTAAGGGCTCTCAATAAATCCAAATTCGTTGACCCGAGCGAAACTCGAAAGACCACCGATAAGCCCAATGTTTGGACCCTCAGGGGTCTCGATTGGGCACATACGGCCGTAGTGNGAGAAGTGGACGTCACGCACTTCGAANCCTGCGCGCTCACGGCTGAGACCACCAGGGCCGAGGGCTGAGAGGCGGCGGCGGTGCGTGAGACCCGACAGCGGGTTCACCTGGTCCATGAACTGTGACAGCTGGGATGTGCCGAAGAATTCTTTAATTGCGGCCTGGACCGGACGGATGTTGACCAGGGTGTTCGGGGTGATCGCTTCGACATCTTGGGTTGTCATNCGCTCNCGGACAACACGCTCCATGCGGCTNAGGCCGATGCGAACCTGGTTCTGNATGAGTTCACCCACNGAGCGGATGCGACGGTTCGCGAAGTGGTCCTGATCNTCGAGACGNTANCCAGGCTCCTGCTTGACGAGGTTCAACATGTACGTCACTGCTGCGAGCACTTCGCAACGGCTCAGGACGTACTGACCCTCTTCTGGGAGGTCGAGTAGCGGTTCACCCTCAAGGTTGGTTCCACTGAGATCGAAGATCTGTCCGAGGCGCTCGACTTCAGCTCCTAGTTTGCGGTTGAGCTTGTAGCGACCGACACGGCTGAGGTCGTAACGACGGCTTTCGAAGAATGCGTTACGGAAGTACGCCTTTGCTGACTCGACGGTTGGTGGCTCGCCCGGGCGGGCNCGCTTGTAAATCTCGACGAGTGACTCTTCACGGGTTGGAGCGTTGTCACGCTCTTTATCCCATTGGTCTTCGAGGAAATCGAAATGGCGAACAAACTGCTCAAGGAAGCCAGGAGCATTGTCTTCGTCGTAACCGAGCGCACGAAGCAACGTGAAGATTCCGATGCGGCGCTTACGAGCAACCCGGGTTCCGCAGGTGACGTGCTTTCCGGGGCGGTGCTCAACGTCAAACTCCATCCATTCACCGCGATACGGGTGAATGGTTCCCTTCACGAGCTGATGCTTCGTCAGGTTGCGGAGTCGGTAGCGCTCACCCGGCTCAAAGATGACGCCTGGGCTACGAACAAGCTGTGAGACGACGACACGCTCGGTGCCGTTGATGATGAACGTTCCTTTTTCGGTCATCATCGGGAANTCGCCCATGAACTGCATNTGCTCTTTGATNTCGCCNGTGTGNGCGTTNAGGAAGCGAGCNCGNACNAAGATNTGCGACTGGTACGTCATGTTGTGCTGACGGCANTGCTCCACCGANTACTTCGGCTCTGGGCGCAGGTCAGGGTCNAACGGATCGAAGTCGAGTTCGAGNTGAAGGTTTTCTGAGAANTCCTTGATCGGCGAAATATCNCGGAAGGTGTTTGCTAANCCTTCTTCGAGAAACCACTTAAAGCTTTCACGCTGAATTGCAAGCAAGTCGGGAAGCTCTAATGGATCCTCGAGGTTGCCAAAGGAATAACGCTCACGGGTGGTCGAACTGGCCACGGTTCACCTCAAATTCTTAGCGAGTCGGTCAAGTGAGCGCGCCAAGAAAACACACGCGGAGGGAGTGTTCAAACGACGACGCACAGCAANNTNCGATCCTATCGCCGNNAGGCGAGGATCGTCAACGTGCTATTACCCCATCTTCGTGACACCAAACGGCGGCGCCGAGGTGCTGTGGCCGACAACGTAGAAAATTCAGACCACCTCTGTCAAGCACCTCAATACGGCAANGGGTCCCGGGGAGCGAACTCCCCGGGACCCGTTTGACCGAATCACAGACTCACTTGAGTTCGACGGTTGCTCCAGCTTCTTCGAGCTTGCCCTTCGCCTCTTCGGCGGCATCCTTGGCTGCGCCTTCGAGGATGGGGCTTGGTGCGCCATCGACGAGATCCTTGGCTTCCTTGAGGCCGAGGCTCGTGAGCTCACGAACAACCTTGATGACCTGGATCTTCTGGCCACCTGCGTCGGTGAGAACGACGTCGAAGTTGTCCTTCTCTTCGGCGCCGGCGTCGCCACCGCCGCCACCAGCTGCAGGAGCAGCGGCAACAGCAACAGGAGCCGCAGCGGTTACTTCGAAGCGCTCTTCGAAGGCATCAAGAAGCTCTTTGAGCTCGATAACTGACATGTTTGAAATTGCGTCGAGAATTTCTTCCTTGGTCGACATGGTGTTTTCCTCTTTCGATGTGTTTGAAAATTACTGATTGATCGGGGTGGCTGCTCAGGCAGCCTGCTTGTCGATAAGTGCGGCAAGGCCGTAGGCGAAGTTGCGTGGCATTGCCTGCAACAGTCCGGCGGTCTTGACGAGCGGTGCCTGCAGCGCGCCGGCGAAACGGGCGAGCAACTCTTCGCGGGATGGGAGATCTGCTAGTGCTGCTACATCGGATGCGGAGAGAATGGTTTCTCCCAGCACTCCGCCTTTCACGACGAGGCTTGGGTTTGCCTTGGCTGTGTCGCGCAGTGCCTTTGCGGCTGCGGCGACGTCACCGGCGACAAATGTGAGGGCGGTTGGTCCAATGAGAATCTCGTTGAGGCCCNCGACTCCGGCCTCGGTTGCGGCAAAACGAGCAAGCGTGTTTTTGTACACGGTGTGCTCGGCGCCTGAACCACGCAGCGAATTACGAAGGTCAGTGATGTCCTTCACGGTCATTCCGCGGTACTCAGAAACAAATACGGCATCTGCTGATTGCAGACGCTTGCTGATCTCAGCAACGGTGTCGACCTTGTGTTGACGTGGTGCTCTACTGGCAGTGTCGGTCATGGTGCTTTCCTCCTTTCAAATATGTCGGTGGCTCGCATTTCGGCGATACCACACGACACACACCGTCATCGGTGTACTTCGGAGGCAGCACCTCGGTTGGCGGCAAATCCATTACCCCGTGTGGAAAGCCACGTGGGACCAACTGTCTTCGGCGAGCGGTTGCTATGTGCGACGAAACGCTATCTGCGCTCCGACATTTTTAAACCTCAGTCGTTATCTGGCCGGAGGCGTCCGATGTCGATGCGAACACCGGGGCTNTGAGTCGTCGACACCGTAATCTTGCGGATGTAACGGCCTTTTGCGCTTGCGGGCTTTGCGCGCTGAATCTCGTCGATCACCGCACGGAAGTTTGCTTCGATCTGTTCGGGCGTGAACGAGGCCTTGCCGAGTTGCACGTGCACATTTCCGAAGCGGTCGGTGCGGTACTCGACCTTCCCTCCCTTGAATTCACTCACTGCTCGACCGACGTCGGTGGTGACGGTGCCCGTCTTCGGNTTTGGCATGAGACCGCGTGGGCCAAGGGTGCGGCCGATACGACCGACGAGCGGCATCATGTCGGGTGTAGCAATCGTGAGATCAAAGTCCATCTTCCCGGCTTCTATCTGCTCAGCAAGGTCATCGGCTCCGACGATGTCTGCACCGGCGGCACGAGCCTCATCGGCGGCAGGGCCGGCAGCGAAGACAGCGACTCGGACGTCGCGACCGGTACCCGATGGAAGAGCGACGGTTCCGCGAACCATCTGATCTGCTTTACGAGGATCAACGCCGAGGCGGATTGCTACTTCGACGGTCTCGTCAAACTTTGCTTTCGCGATGCTCTTCAAGATGTTGATGGCTTCGGTCGGAGCGTAAAACGTCTCCCGGTCGAACGCTTTCAGAGAATCTGCGTATTTCTTTCCTGACATTGTTGTCTCCCTCAGCGGTTGTCATCCCCCGGGCGAGGTTGTCCCGGGCCGGATGGTGTGTATTTCGAACGTGATTAGTGAAGTGACTAGAGCCTCAGCTCGTNGAGATTCCCATTGANCGGGCGGTNCCACGGACCTGCTGCTTCGCAGCCTCNAGGTCGTTGGCGTTGAGGTCGGGCATCTTNATCTTNGCGATNTCTTCAACATCGGCATCAGAAATGGTGGCCGCAGTCTCCGTTCCCGGGTTACTTGCNGCTTTNGCNATGCCTGCCTTCTGACGGATGAGAACCGGTGTTGGCGGCGTCTTCAAGATGAAATCAAATGTGCGGTCTTCGTAGATCGTGATTTCGGTCGGAACGACGGTGCCTGCCTGTGACTCGGTGGCCGCGTTGTAGGCCTTGACGAAATCCATGATGGCGATGCCATGTGGACCAAGCGCAGTACCAACAGGAGGCGCTGGCGATGCCTTACCTGCTTCAATTTGAATCTTGACGATCGCTGCGACGTTCTTCTTAGCCATTGTTTTCTCTCTTCGTTACCTATCGTGCTGCCGCCGTGAGCCGACGCTCAGAGCTTCGACACCTGACTGAAGTCCATTTCGACGAGGGTCTCGCGTCCGAAAATGTTGACGAGCACCTTGAGTTTGAGATGGTCGGCATTGATCTCGGCGATCTCTCCCGCAAAATCGGCGAATGGGCCTTCCTTGACGCGAACCGCTTCCCCAACTTCGTAATCGAGTTTTGGCTTCGGACGAGCCGCTGCTTCTGCGCCATCGGTCTTTGGAGCGAGGAACGTACGAACCTCACGTCGGCGGAGCGGCGCGGGCCGCTGCCCACGATCGCTTTGTCCAACAAAACCTGTGACACCAGGGGTGTTACGGATGCAGTACCACGACTCGTCGTCCATCTCGCAGCGGACGAGAAGATATCCAGGGAACACCTTGCGCTGAACGGTCTGCTTTTTGCCGTTCTTGAACTCGACAACGTCTTCCATTGGGATGACAACTTCGTAAATCTTATGCTCCATATCCATTGACTGGATACGGGCATGAAGGTTTGCGGTGACCTTCTTTTCGTAGCCCGACTGGGTATGCACGACATACCAACTTCCAGGACGAGTCCAGGGGTCGTCCTCAATCGGAGCGTCCTCAGCTGGAACTGCTACCTCTTCTGCGCCGGTGTCTTCTGCGTTCTCTTCACCGGTGTCAGCACCTTCATTGTCACCGGAGGCGACGTCGGCGTCATCAACGAGCACACCGTCGCTCAGCACTGCGTCATCGGTCATGTTGCTCTCCTCGGCGTTCATGCGTAGAACCACCGCATCAATGAGCTGAGGCCAAAGTCAAGCCCCGAGACGTAGGCGGTGTACACCACCACGGTCACCAACACGATGAGTGAGTATCGAACCACTTCTGGACGCTCAGGCCAGGCAACCTTACGCATCTCGTCTCGCACCTCACGAAGGTATTGACGGGGTCCGACGCGATTTCGGTTCACCTGACGTGGGGCACGAGTGGGAGCACCCTTTTCGTCGAGGGCTCCTTGGCGCTTCAGCAAGCGCTTCTGTTCGCGGTTTAGATCGTCTAAAGACATGTGATTCGTCGTTTCGTATTCGTTCGCAGCAGCGCTGCAGCAGGGCAGGAGGGACTCGAACCCCCGACCGTCGGTTTTGGAGACCGATGCTCTACCAACTGAGCTACTGCCCTTAAAGGGACGGTCAGCGTACCAGCCGTCTCCCGATCAGTTACAAAGCCAGATCAGCGAGTCTCTTTATGAAGCTCGTGCCCACGGCAAAAACTGCAGTATTTCTTCATCTCGAGTCGTTCGCGATCATTGATCTTCGACTTCATCGTGATGTAGTTGCGCCGCTTGCAATCGGTGCACTCAAGGGTGATTTTCACCCGCTTATCTGACTTTGCCATTACTCATTGCCTCACTTGATGATTTTGGTGACACGGCCCGCACCAACGGTCCGACCACCCTCACGAATCGCGAAACGCAAACCCTCATCCATCGCGATGGGCTTACCCAA
>PBWL01000002.1 GCA_002727235.1 Acidimicrobiaceae bacterium | reverse complement strand
CGATGCGCCGCCCGAAGAGATCCTTCGCCATCGGCTGCGACGCGATAGCGAATCTGGGGTTCATGTTGAAGGTCTCGAAGATCTTCTTGTTCGCCTTGCCAGCTGTTGCACGCCAGTTCCGGGTGACCCCATCATTGGCTTTGTCACTCGAGGCCGCGGAATCAGCGTTCACCGAACCGACTGCGCCAACGCTCTCGGTCTGAGCGAAGAACAGTCGGCTCGTCTTATCGACGTCGATTGGGATGTTGACGGCTCCCAGAGTGTGGTGAATGCCGGAGTGGAAGTGGTCGCCCTCGACCGCACCAACCTGCTTCGAGATGTGGCGAATGCTCTTGGTGACCACCATGTGAACATCGTTTCNTGCGAGACCCTNACNGGNGACGATCGAGTNGCNAAGATGCGATTTGANTTCGAATTAAAGAATGCAACGCAGTTACACACNGTTCTTCACCGGATAAAGGCGATCAATTCGGTCTACGACGCGTATCGCATCATTCCCGGTGGATCAGCAGACGCCAACTCCTAATAGATCANCGCAGGAGTTCGCTTAGGCCGGTAACCTCGCCACGTGCCCGAATTCAGCACGAGCCCAGGGATGCGCGATATTACCGCGCCTGAATCGTTCAGGTGGCGACGTTTTGTTGACGTATTTGAACACACCGTTGGACTCGCCGGGTATGACCTTGTGATCCCTCCATTGCTGGAAGATATTGGTGTGTTTACCCGTCTTGGTGAAGCGACTGATGTTGTGACCAAAGAAATGTATGACTTTGTCGATAAGGGTGAACGACATGTGGCGCTGAGGCCCGAGCAGACGGCAAGTATTTGCCGGAGTTTCGTTGAACATCGACCAACCACGCCGTTTAAGGCGTGGTANGCAGGTCCGAACTTTCGCTACGAAAAACCACAGCGAGGCAGATACCGCCAGTTTGATCAAGTCGGTATTGAGGTCCTCGGATCACTTGATCCCTACATTGATATCGAGGTCATCCAACTGGGTTGGACGTTTTTTGCTGCGTTGGGGCTTTGCGACGTTGAACTCGCCATCAATTCGCTCGGTACTCCNGATGATCGCTCCCGTTATGTCGCTGCACTGCACGACTACTTCAAATCTCGTAATGCTGATCTTTCCCCAGAGTCACAACAAACCCTGCTGCGGAATCCATTGCGGGTGCTCGACAGCAAACGCTCTCAAGATGCTCCAGTGATTGCCGAGGCCCCTCTCATCAACAGTTATTGGTGTTCAGAGGCCGCCGAGCATTTTGAAGTGGTTTGCGAGGGCCTTGATGCGGTGGGAGTGCCATACACCCTTGATCTCAAGTTGGTTCGGGGCCTCGATTACTACCGTGGCACGACATTTGAATACCGCGGAGGAACTCTCGATTCGGCACAAAACGCCCTCGGTGGGGGAGGCCGTTACGACGGGCTTGTCGCCGATCTTGGAGGGCCTGACACCCCTGGTGTCGGGTTCGCNATTGGGCTTGATCGGACNCTGCTCGCCTGCGACGATGAAAACGTATTTGCTGCCCCCAGCCAGAATGCGGATGTGTTTGTTGTTGATGTTGGCGATGGAAGCGATGCACTCTCTGTGTGTNCCGAACTGCGCGCTGGTGGAATTCGAGCCGAGAGAAGTTGGGACCAGCGAAGCATGAAAGCCCAAATGAAAGCCGCCAACAGAAGCGGCGCACGTTTTGCAGTTCTCATTGGCGAATCAGAACGGGAGGCCGGTACCGCACTGATTCGCGACCTCCGATCTGATGAAGAGCAACTTTTAGTCGCCCGTGCCGACCTAACAGGAACCCTGATTTCGCGTTTATCTTTCCTCGAAGGAGCATCCTCATGAATCCCCCTGTCTCACACTCTGGTGCTACGTCGATGCGAACCCATATGTGCGGTGACCTTCGCGCCTCTGATATCGGGTCGGAAGTTTCGGTATGTGGTTGGGTCGGTCGACGCCGAGAGCATGGTGAGCATCTTGCGTTTGTCGATCTCCGCGACCACAGCGGTCTTCTTCAATGCGTGATCAATAACAACGTCGACGTGAGGTCTGAATATGTCGTGAGGATCACCGGTGTCGTTCGGGCCCGCCCAGACGGCACAGTGAATGATTCGTTGCCAACTGGCGAAGTCGAAATCGGCGACTGTGAGGTCGAAATTCTTCGCCGTTCTGATCCGCCCCCGTTCTCCATCGATGACCGAGCAAATGATGTCGACGAAAACGTCCGGTTGCAGTATCGCTACCTCGACTTGCGTCGAAATCGCATGCAGCGAAACTTACGAGTACGGGCGGCAGTTAACAGCGCGGTGCGAACATCGATGGAACGCCAAGGGTTCGTTGAGGTTGAAACGCCGATGCTCGTGCCCTCCACGCCAGAGGGAGCTCGCGAGTTCCTTGTGCCAAGTCGAAAATCACCCGGTGAGTTTTATGCGCTTCCGCAATCACCNCAACTCTTTAAGCAGTTGCTAATGGTCGGCGGCACCGACCGCTACTACCAAATCGCGCGTTGTCTACGCGATGAAGACCTTCGCGCAGACCGGCAGTACGAGTTCATGCAGCTCGATATGGAGATGTCGTTTGTTGACCAAGACGACGTCCTCGATGCCGTTGGAGACGCCGTGCTCGCCGCTGCAGAAGCAGTGCTTGGTGAACGCCCTCCGGCCATCGAACGAATGACGTGGCACGATGCGATGAATCGATTCGGCGTCGACAAGCCCGACCTTCGTTTCGGCATGGAACTCGTCGAGTTGACCTCAACTTTTGCTTCCACCGAGTTCAAGGCTTTCTCTGGCGCGGAGTCGATCAAAGGCATCCTCGTATCGGGCGGTGCGACAGACTTTGGTCGTAATCAACTCGACAAACTCACCGACCGAGCGAAGGGCATCGGCGCAAAGGGNCTCGTCTGGTTGAAGGTAACGTCGGAGGGCTTCGACTCACCTGTGGCTAAGTTCCTCAGTGAGGAAGAGTCGGCTTCAGTGCGAACTGCGATGTCGTCATCAGAAGGCGACCTCATCCTTATCGTGGCTGACGAGTGGGCGACGACGTGCGAAGTGCTCGGTACCCTCCGCAACGACCTAGGTCGCCCCCCTGTGCATGAAGGCCCGTACCGGTATGTGTGGATTGTCGAGTTCCCTCTGTTTGTGGGCGTCGACCCGGTGACGGGTACGCCTCGCCCAGGGCACCACCCGTTTACTCGCCCTCACCCAGATGACGTTGACCGCATCGAATCTGACCCGCTGTCTGTGCGGTCGATTGCCTACGACCTCGTCTTAAACGGTTGGGAATTGGGCTCTGGGTCGATCAGGATTCATGAACCGGAACTCCAACGCCGAGTGTTTGCGGCGCTCGGTATCACCGAGGAAGAGGCTGATAGCAAATTTGGCTTCTTCCTTCGCCCGTTCGATTATGGAGCGCCGCCCCATGGCGGCTTTGCATTCGGTTTAGATCGGCTAACGGCAATTCTCGCTGGTGAGGACAACATCAGAGAGGTCATTGCGTATCCAAAAACCCAGAGTGGCGCCGACCCAATGACAAAGTCGCCGCTTCCTGTTGACGGCGAAGTGCTCGGAGACCTCGGGCTTCGCGTTTTGCCTAAAGCCGACTAACTACTATCAGGTTCGGGAGACATGATGAGCGAACAACAATTGCAACGAGTACGAAACGATGACGGTTTCATCGCCGCTCTCGATCAAAGCGGTGGCAGCACGCCAAAGGCTCTCGGTTTGTACGGCATTGCCGATGGCTCATGGGCTGACGAGGAGGAGATGTTCGACCTCGTGCATGCCATGAGATCTCGAATCATGATGTCGTCAGCCTTTAGCGGCGAACGCGTGCTTGGTGCGATCTTGTTTGAAATGACGATGGACCGCTTAGTCGACGGTATTCCTACTGCGAGTTATCTCTGGCAGCGGAAGAACGTGGTTCCCTTCCTGAAAGTCGATAAAGGTCTTGCCGACCAAGTTGACGGCGCCCAAGTGATGAAGCCGATACCCGACCTTGACGCGCTTCTTGAGCGAGCGGTTACAGCCGGCATCTTTGGCACGAAGATGAGGTCAGTGATCTCATCCGCCAACCCGGCGGGAGTTTTAGCAGTCGTTTCTCAACAGTTTGAGGTTGGACGTCAGATCCTCTCAGCCGGTCTTGTTCCGATCATTGAGCCAGAGGTTGACATTCATGCTCCGGATAAGGCCCAGGCTGAAGAGATGCTTCGAGATGCCATCTTGAACGAGTTAGCAACTGTCGATGCCGATTCACCGGTGATGTTGAAGTTGACCTTGCCTGAGGTCGATGGGCTCTACGACGTATTTGTTGACCACGATTCGGTGGCGCGTGTGGTTGCGCTATCGGGTGGTTACAGCCGCGAAGTTGCAAATGAACGTCTCTCTCGAAACCGTGGTGTGATCGCCAGCTTCTCGCGTGCGTTGACGGAGGGCCTCGCTGCTGGTCAAACTGATGCGGAGTTTGATGCGATGCTCGACGGCGCGATCGAGGGTATCTACCAAGCCTCTCGAAGCTAGGTCTTCAACTTTGGCTATCGCATCGGACGGATCACTGTTCCTGTCAGCAGCTTTGGGGTGAAGAATGTCGACTTCGGTGGCATGAGATCGCCCCTCTCGGCAGTTCGGACGATTTCATCAAAGGGCACTGGCCGGATGAGAATTCCGGCTGATGCGGCCTGTGACGTAACAGCGTCGACGATGTTGCGAACGCCGTGTTGATAAGTAACGGTGTGTGAGATGCCGCTGAGTGCATGTTCTAGCCGAGCTCCGTCGAGATTTCGGTCTCCAAGCTCGGCGGAGTCCTGAGGAACGTAAAGTTCGACAGTGGCATCGGCGGTGACGAGGCCGACCGCAGATGCATCGGCCATGGCTTGAAGGCACTGATCATCTGCTGGCACTGAACCAATGTGGTCATACGAAGCCTCTAGCGCCGCCCGAAGGTCATGGCTCGTCACGTCGGTGTACAGCCGATGAATTGCGGCAATTGCGAGTTGTTCGGGACTCATCTCGTTCACGAACACCATGGTGGTCGATGCGGCAGCAGCCAGTTCAGGATGATGGGTAGCGACGTGCTGTCGGTACTGGCGCGCCACCCCGTACCTGTGGTGTCCATCGGCGATGAGCACATCGGAGCTTGATACACATTCCCGAATGGCCGCAACTCGGTCGGGGTCGCTCACGCGCTCAAGTGTGTGAAGAACACCATCAATCTCGACGGTGTCGAAATGTTCTCCCGACTCGGCCAGGAGGGCACTGAGGCCAGCTGCCCTTGATAAACCCCAGATCGGTGAAAGGTTCGCCTCGGTCGAGATGGTGAGATCGAGTCGATCGGTGCTCGCCTTTGGGGTGGTGCGTTCGTGGGGTAGCACCCCACTGCCTCCTTCAGGCACAACCTCAAGTGCCCCGATGACGCCATCAATGGTTCGAGACACGCCACTTTCATCAGTGAAGCTCATTCGGTAGATCGTGAACGAGGGTGTGTCATCGGAGATGAGCACCCCAGATGAGATCCATTCATTCATCTTTGTGGCAGCTACCGCGTAGGGATCGTCACCATCGTCGAAAAGAGGAACGTCGATCCACGTCACATTTGAGGGGGACGTTTCCCGAAGTTGCCGCACATCTTTCTCACTGAGAACGTCATAAGGGGGTGCAACCGATTCCGCGAAACGACTTTGTTCAAATCGAAGTCCAACAAATGGCTCAAAGACTGGCATACCAAACTCTGCCACGTAATGAGTAGAAATCCCTCCTTTCCGTGATACATAAGACAACGTGACATCAATTCGTTACATCATTTGCGACCTTGATGGAGTGGTCTGGAACGGTGACTCCTTCATTGAGGGCTCAGTTGAGGCGATAACCCAACTACAACGCGGGGGTGCGTCGGTCTGGTTCGTTACCAATAACTCAAACAAACCTCCTTCTCATTACGTGCAACGGTTGAGTGATGCTGGTGTTGATCAGGCGCATCAGTTGCTGACAAGTGCCCAAGCCGCTGCAACGCTGATCGAGAGTGACGAGCGTGTTCTCATCTGTGCTGGTCCTGGCGTTGAGCAAGCTGTCAGCGAGGCCGGGGGAGCGCCGATCCCAAATACAGAAGATGCCGTTGGTGAGCGAATTGACGCGGTCATTGTCGGTCTGCACATCGAATTTGACTACCCTCGGCTCGATCGAGCTGCTCGAGCGGTTCGTAGCGGTGCACGCCTCATCGGGACAAATTCAGATACTACGTTTCCAACCGCAACGGGCGAAGCGCCGGGTGGAGGTGCGATTCTTGCCGCCGTTGAGGCGGCGACAGGTCGCGAAGCACTTCTTGCTGGAAAACCGCATGCGCCCATGGCTGCTGCGGTTGCGGAGCGCGTCGGTCCCGAATTTCTCCCAGAGAATGCCGTGATGATCGGGGACAGATATAGCACCGATGGTCGGTTCGCAGCTGAGCTTGGCTGTCGGTTCATCGCCGTCTCATCTGGGGTTAAACCCGATGATGAAGATGTCGTCGTGTGGAAGCGGGTGCCATGTCTCGCTGATGCGGCTCAACACGTAGTTGGTGATTGCTAGTGGCACAACAGCGTCGACGCTTGGACACTGAACTCGTTCGAAGAGGCCTGGTGGAGAGTCGTACAGCCGCAGCCGAAGCGATATCAGCGGGGCTGGTGCGGGTTGGTGGGGCGGTCGCCGACAAGGCGTCACGGTTGGTGGCTGCACATGAATCGCTAGCTATCGACGGACCTGCCGCCCGTTTCGTTGGACGTGGGGGCGAGAAACTTCAGGCCGCATTAGACGAGTGGCCCAAAGTGCTCGAATCGGTAGCCGGGCGACGGGCTATCGACTGTGGTTCATCAACCGGAGGCTTCACTGACTGCCTTTTGCAGCATGGAGCGATGTCGGTAGTGGCAGTCGATGTTGGTCGCGGTCAACTTCATCAACGCTTGCTTGCCGATGATCGTGTGACCTCGAAAGAGCGCACCGACATTCGACTGATCGATCCAGACGAGTTTGGTGGGCCCTTCGACATTCTCGTTGCCGACCTTTCGTTTATCTCGTTGACAACCGTGGCCGAATCACTTCTTCGGCAATGCGTCGATGGCGCTCCAATGATCTTGTTGGTGAAACCTCAGTTTGAAGTCGGAAGAGAGAAGGTGTCTGCAGGCAAGGGAGTCATTTCGAACGACGCCGATAGACAGTTCACCCTCAATCGGGTTCGCAACACCTTTGAAGCCCTCGGCTGTGACACGATAGGAGTTATGGACTGCCCCGTTCACGGAGCCGATGGAAACCGAGAGTTTCTGTTAGCACTTAGTGCGCCAAAGAGAGCGCAGGCACNCTCATGAGGGTCCTTATTGTCGGACACCACCAAGAACCTCGAGCGATCGAACTTGCTCGAGAAGCCTCTGCCTGGCTGCACGAGCGAGGCCATAGCTGCGGCATCGGTGTAAGTGACGTTGACGCACTCTCAGATTCGGGCATCCCCGCATTCGAGGGCGAGGCGTCAAATGCCGATTTGGTGTTATGTCTCGGCGGAGATGGCACCGTCTTGCGAGCGGTGCGTCTGTTGAACGGGGCGTCTGTGCCGTTGTTAGGGGTCAACCTTGGAAATCTCGGTTACTTATCTGAGGTCGAAGGTGACGGACTCCCAGATGCACTCGACCGATTTTCAATGGGGCCAGACGTAGGTCGTTGGACCCTCGAGAACCGAATGATGCTCAGCGTCAAAGCCGAGTCGTCGTCGGGTGACGACCTCGGGTCGTGGTCGGTGCTGAATGAGGCGGTGGTCGAAAAGCGCCAGTCAGGTAATACCGTGCGCCTCACTCTTCTCATCGATGGCAGTGCGTTCACGTCATATGCGGCAGACGGTCTCATCGTCAGCACACCAACAGGCTCCACGGCGTACTCGCTCTCGGCGAGAGGGCCAGTGGTCTCGCCACGACATCGGGCCATGCTCGTCACCCCAGTCGCTCCTCATATGTTGTTTGACCGAAGCCTTGTACTTGACCCGTCAGAAATCGCCGAAATTCGTGTCTCAGGTCATCGGTCGGCTGCACTCGTCGTCGACGGTGTTACGGTCGCCGATCTAGACGATGGCGCTCGTGTCACGTGCCGACCATCGGAACACACAGCCACATTCGTTCGATTCGGCGAACAGCAGTATCACCAGATCTTGAAAGCAAAGTTCGGGCTTCTCGACCGTTGACATGATCCGCGAGCTCCATATCGAGAATCTTGTCGTTATCGAACGTGCAACAGTTCTCTTCGAGGGCGGGGTAACAGCGATTACAGGTGCGAGCGGCGTCGGCAAAAGCGTCCTCCTGTCAGCACTTTCACTCGCCTGCGGAGCGCGTTCGGAATCAGATGTCATTCGCTCAGGGTGTGACGAGGCGCGTGTCGATCTTCGTTTTGACGTCGTGACAACAGACGGCGCAATCGAGGAGCGGGTGCTCAGCCGTGTCGTACCCCGAGAAGGCCGGTCTCGGGCATATATCGACGGGCGACCCTCGACGGCCCATGCTCTTGCGGAGCTTGCGGCGTCGGCGATTGAAATCCATGGACAACATGAACAGCATCGTTTAGGGAATACCCGGGTACGTTCAGATCTACTTGATCTATTCGGCGGTCTGTCACGCGAAGAGACTGATCGATGCGCAGGTGAAATCGCCGCGCTTCGCGCGGAAATCGCTGCGCTGGGAGGAGATGCCGCCGAGCGTCAACGCGAACTTGACTTTCTTGAATACCAGTTGAGCGAGATTGACCAACTGGATCCCGGTGAACATGAGCTCGACGAATTGATGAACGAAGAGCGCATGCTGAGTGACGTCGACCGAATACGAAGCATTGCCGCACAACTACTTGATGCCTTAGACAATGACGAAAGGCTTCGTGTGGTAGCAAAAGAGCTCCAGCCGATCGAGAGTTTTGCGTTGATAGCCGAACGGCTCGACGGCGTCTTTGCCGAACTCGACGACCTAGCGGGCGAAGTTCGGGGGCAACTCTCGAATCTCGATGACGACCCTGCAAGGCTTGCCAGCATTCGTGAGCGAATCTCGGCCCTAAAGGGACTCTGTCGAAGGTACGGCGATTCGATGAGTGAGGTTCTCGCCTTTCGTGATGGTCTTGTCGAACAGTGTGATCGACTTCGGCACCACGATGAACGTGCCAGTGAGCTCGATGTAGCGATGACGTCAGCAGTCAATGAATACGAGCACGTTGCCGAAGTGCTTCGACGTCAGCGACTCAACTGTGCGCCGCGCCTAGGCACTGTAGTGACGGAGCATCTTGTGTCTCTCGGCATGACTCATGCTCGTTTCGAGGNTGACGTTGCGGGAACCGATGGGGGAGAGGTTGAGTTTCTCTTTGCACCAAGTGGTTCAGAGGACCCACGGCCGTTGGCACGCATCGCCTCCGGTGGAGAAACGGCTCGGTGCATGCTTGCCCTTGATCTGGCAATCGGACACCAGAGTGACTTGAGGTGCTCGGTTTTTGATGAAATTGACTCGGGTGTTGACGCTTCTGCAGGAGATGCCATCGCCCATGCGTTGTCGGCCGCGGCAAGTGGCCGTCAAATTATTGTCGTAACCCACCTTGCGACCGTTGCGGCGGCGGCGACGTCACATCTGGTCGTCGACAAACACCATGTGGGCGATACGCCGCACTCCACCATCGGTCGAGTCGATGGAGTCGACCGGGAGCGCGAAATCGCCCGCATGTTGACCGGATCAGATGATTCCGAGTCGGTGACGGTGGCTCGTCGGCTGCTCGAGCGGTGACATTGACGCGAACTCTTGGTGTCGCGAGGTATGGTGTAATTCCGTCAGCAACGAGTGAGGGCTCGAGAGGGACGGAGGANCAATTGCCCAAGCATATTTTCGTCACGGGTGGTGTGGTCAGCTCNCTCGGTAANGGGCTCACTGCGAGTTCNCTNGGTCGGCTGCTGAAGNTGCGTGGNCTACGNGTNACGATGCANAAGCTTGATCCCTACATCAACCTNGATCCGGGCACAATGAACCCGTATGAGCATGGGGAAGTATTCGTTACCGACGATGGCGGAGNAACCGACCTCGATCTCGGACACTATGAGCGATTTATCGACGAGTCACTCACCCGAAGTTCAAATGCGACAACGGGTTCGATTTATCAGGCGGTGATGGCGGCGGAGCGCAAGGGTGAGTATTTAGGCAAGACCGTTCAGGTCATTCCTCACATCACCGATGAGATTAAACGTCGCATCGAGCGTGTCTCCACCGATGAAGTTGACGTCGTCATCACGGAAGTCGGTGGCACCGTCGGTGACATCGAGATCCTTCCGTTCCTTGAGGCGATTCGCCAATATCGAAACTATGCAGGGCGAGACAACGTCTGCTATATCCACGTCACCCTCGTTCCTTTCATCGGTCCGGCGGGCGAACAAAAGACCAAACCGACACAGCACTCCGTAACCGAAATCCGCAGCCGTGGTATCCAACCTGACGTCATCGTGTGTCGAAGCGAAGCGCCGTTGTCAGCCGAACTGAAACACAAGATCTCAAATATGTGCGATGTCGATGAACGTGCGGTCATCAATGCATTTGATGTCGGAAATATTTACGAACTTCCACTGTTGCTCCATGACGAAGGTTTTGATTCCGTGTGTCTCGACGTGTTACGTATTGATGACGCAGATATCGATCTGACCTCATGGACTGCACTCGTTGACACCGTTGAAGCTGCAACCAAGCCAGTTCGGATTGGTTTGATTGGCAAATATGTACAGCTGCAAGACGCCTACCTCTCCGTCGTTGAGAGTCTCAAGCATGCAGGCTTTTACCATGGCGCCAAAATTGAGCTCGACTGGATCCAGGCTGAGGATGTCGAGGGCTTGCTTGCGCAAGGGCGACTGTCAGATATTGACGGCCTGGTCATTCCAGGTGGCTTCGGGTCTCGTGGGTTCGAAGGAAAGATTGCAGCTGCACGGTTCGCTCGAGAAAACAACATTCCCTGCCTCGGTCTTTGTCTCGGGTTGCATGCGATGACAGTTGAATTCGCTCGAGATGTTGCCGGGCTCGATGAAGCCAACTCAACAGAATTCGAGGCATCGAGTCGACACCCAGTAATCGATCTCATGCACGATCAGCGAGAGGTGACAGATCTCGGTGGCACAATGCGCCTCGGTGCCTACTACGCAGTGTTAACCCCAGGTTCGAAGGTGCATGAATCGTATGGCGAGCCAGTGGTGAGCGAACGACACCGCCATCGATACGAGTTCAATCCCGCGTACCGTTCTCGGTTGGAAGAGGCTGGACTCGTCTGTAGCGGAGTGTCTCCCGATCGTCGCCTCGTCGAGTTCATCGAGTTGGCTGACCACCCGTTCTGGGTGGCAACTCAGGCCCACCCTGAATTCAAGAGTCGACCCGATCGCCCACATCCGCTATTCCGCGATTTGGTCGGTTCTGCAATGGAGCGTGCCGAAAGCAATGAAAAGAGCGATGCGAGAGTGACGTAATGGCGGAGTTCCGTCATACAGGCGACCGCCTTGTGCACGAAGGTGGGGTTTGGAATGTTGTCGTCGGATCGTTTCTCGATCCTGACGGAGAATCGTTCACTCGCGACATCGTCCGGTCTCCTGGGTCGGTTGCAGTGCTTCCATTGATGTTCGACCCAGAGGGCGTGCCGTCCGTGGTCCTGCTTCGGCAGTATCGACCAACGTACAAAGAGTTCATCTATGAAGTGCCAGCAGGCATGCGAGATGTGCCCGGAGAGCCAATTGAAGCTACGGCCCAGCGCGAATTACTTGAAGAGGTCGGCCTCACCGCTCAGAAGTTACAGCACATTTTTTCGATGAAACCGTCCCCCGGTATGACCGATGCCGTCACCGAGTTGTTTCTCGCAACTGACTGCACGCAGGGCATCGCTGACCGGCAAGGTCCTGAAGAGGAACACATGGAAGTTCATCACCTACCGATGGAACGCGCGTTGAAGATGATCGACAACGGTGAGATCACCGATGCCAAGACAGTGACCGCTCTGTTGTTGACGAACCGAGTGTTGATACAGCGGGACGGTGCTCGCTAGTGGACACACCTGCATCTGTCACTGCGACACTTCCACTCGAGGTCGAAGACTTCTTGCTGTGGTTGACAACAGAACGTGGCCGGAGTGCAAATACGGTCATGGCCTATCGCCGTGACCTCACGAAGTATGTCGCCTTCCTCGGAGAGCACGAAGAAGGCCCTTCATCCGTAGGTGACGATCTCATCGTGTCATTTATTGCATCTCGTGAGGCTCAGGGTGCAGCGCCTACCTCGGTCGCAAGAAACCTTGCGGCGGTCAGGATGCTTCACCGGTTCTTGGTGACCGAAGGGCTTCGATCAGATGACCCCACGAATCATCTTGATGGGGTCAAGGTTCCGTCAGGCATTCCGAAGCCGCTCGATGAGCAGTCGGTAATCAAACTCATCGAGGCGTGTTCGGCAGGTGATCCGCTTTCTCGCCGCGACCGTGCAATTCTCGAGTTGATGTACGCCACCGGGGCTCGCGTCGGCGAGGTGGTCGGACTGTCCACCTCTGCAATTGACTTCGATGGTCAGCTTGTACGGTTGCTTGGTAAAGGCGCAAAAGAGCGCATCGTTCCGTTCGGCACCAGCGCCCTGTTGGCTCTTGAAGACTGGTTCGGTCCCCAAGGGCGGGCGCAGCTCGTTCCCAAGCAGTGGCGGCACCGAGATGACGCAGAGGCAGTATTTTTGAACACACGTGGCGGCCGTATTTCTCGACAAGGCATTTGGTTGGTGATCAAAAGCGCTGGTGAAAGAGCTGGCATCACAGATCACCTCTCTCCGCACGTGTTACGCCACTCGTGTGCAACCCACCTACTTGATCATGGAGCCGACCTTCGCATCGTGCAAGAGATGTTGGGCCATGCCACGATTTCGACTACACAGCTCTACACCCGAGTGAGCCAAGAGCGGCTGTGGGAGTCGTACGTAGCAGCGCATCCACGAGCGAAGCGGCAGTCGTGAAACAGATTCTGCACCTTATTCGTCGAACATGGTGGTCGTTGCGGCCAGCAGAAATTTCGGATGATGAGATGGGGCTTGTCAAGGAGACACTTGCCGAAAAAGAACTCTCGCTCTGGCTTCGTATGTGTCGTGCTGATCGCTCCCACTCAGTGATGGTCGCTCGTCGCTTTTCTGTTTTTGAGCCCGATGCACCTCAGGATGCCCTTGCAGGAGTGTTCCTTCACGATGTAGGAAAGTCGGTGGCCGGATTATCAATTCCCCTGCGCATCGTTGCGACGTTGGTGGGTCCAAGAACTAAGCGATTTACGAGTTATCACGATCATGAGCGAATTGGNGCTCAACTACTACGAGANGCNGGAAGTTCCTCTCTGACCATAGAAACGGCTCTCGGCAACGGGCGGTGGGGACCGGCACTACGGCTCGCTGACGATGTCTAAGCCATGTTCGGCTGCCGCAGAAGAACTCGGCTGCGTGCGGTGACCGTGAGGGCCCTCATGATCATCCAGAGCACCAGGAGGGCCCAAATTCCCGAAAGGCCTGGCCCCGTACGAATCGACTCAGAAAAGAGGGCGAGTGCCATGATCGCCGTGTGAGCGAACGCAGCGAGACCCAGAAATCTGCTGTCTGAGAGGCCGATGAGCACCCCATCGCCAGCGAATGCGATTGCGCCGGGGATAAGCGCTATTGCAAGAAACCGTAGTCCATCGGTTGCCGCCAATTTCACAGACTCATCAGCAGTAAACAGGCTGGGAACTACTTGTGCAGAAGCAAAGATGATGATCGCTAGCACGACTCCCAGTACACCGCTCCAGAAATACACACGGCTTGACACTCGTCGTTGGAGATTGAGGTGGCCCGAGCCCCGCGACTCTCCGAGCAGTGTGTGAGCTGGAATAGAAATTGCGTCGAGACACAGCGCAAGTAAGAGAAATGTTCCGTTGACGATTTGGTGGGCAGCGAGAACGGCATCTCCGCTTCGAGCGGCAAGCACGGTTGACGCAGTAAAAATCGCAAGCATTGAGAACACTCGCACGCCGAGGTCGCCGCCCACTCTGAGGAGATCGCGAACGACGACGCTTTGCACCGAGAATCGGCGGCCTAACAGAAGATGCGGTTTCACGATGATGACGAGCCAGATGGCGCCCACATACTGCGCAATCACCGTCGATACAGCTGAGCCGGTGATTGACAAGTCTGCCCAGAACACGAGAGGAATTTCGATCACCGCATTCAAGATGTTGCTCACCATCAACACGACGAGCGGTCGTCGATAGTCGGCATGACCCCGCAGGACTCCTTGGGCTGCAACCATGACAACGACTGCCGGCAGCCCGAATGCCGCAATCCTGAGATATCGAATGCCGTGCGAAGTGGCCTCCTGACCCGCACCGAGTAAAGAAATAATGGGGGAGGCCAAGGGAACTAGCGCAGCACACGCCAACATGCCGATGACGACACCAAGCAAGAGTGCGTGTTGCGCAAACGCACCAGAGCGAGCCACATTTTGTGCACCTCGAGCGCTGGCAATGCGCTCAGTCGTTCCGTAAGCGAGGAAATTCGTTCCGGCGATGATCAACGCCAAAATGGTGCCTGCCGCGGCCAGGCCAGCGAGTTCTTCTGCACCGACCCGACCGATGATGGCGGTGTCGGTTGCGATATACAGCGGCTCGACCGCAAGAGTTCCAAGAGCAGGAATGGCGAGACGGAAAAGTCGGCGATCAANNTGTTGCCGGCTCAGCGAGGAAGGCGTCGCTTCAGCGGGGGAGGAGCCCAATAGCTTCGTACGCTCTGCTCAATGTTGCGGNGGCTTGCTCTTGTGCTCTATNCGCACCGATATNGAGCAACCGTTGCAGTTCACCCGGGTCGTTCATCAACTCGCGATACCGGTGCTGAATTGGCTCAAGCATTGCAATCACGGCCGAAGCGGCGTCAGCCTTCAACGGGCCATATTGGTTGTACTTCTCAGCGAGCTGTGCGGGTGTACCGCCTCCCGCTGCAGCAAGAATGTCAAGAAGATTTGAGATCCCAGGTTTTTCCGTCACGCTGTACCGAACTTCAGATTCAGAGTCGGTCACTGCTCGCTTGAACTTCTTTTCAATCACCTTCGGGTCATCAAGCAGGAAAACACATCCTGCATCTGAGTCGGCAGACTTTGACATCTTTGATGTTGGGGCTTGGAGATCCATCACTCGGGCCCCTGCTGCGGGGGTCACCGCCTCGGGAATGACGAATGTCTCCCCGAACCGACTATTGAAACGAATCGCGATATCTCGGGTGATTTCNATGTGTTGNCGCTGGTCATCCCCGACCGGNACTTCATCTGCGTCNTACAACANAATGTCGGCNGCTTGNAGAGCGGGATAGGTGAAGAGACCCGCTGCAACAAAGTCGGTTTCGCGTTTTGCTGACTTGTCCTTGAACTGCGTCATGCGAGAGAGCTCCCCGAATGACACCGTGCATTCCATTACCCATCCGAGTTGCGAATGCTCCGGCACGTGACTTTGTACAAAAATCGTTGCCACATCAGAATCTAAACCGATAGCGAATAACATCGCAGCAAGACTTACTGTTGATTCACCAACAACGCGAGATTCGGTTGTGACTGTCAACGCGTGTAGGTCCACAATGCCGTGGTACACGTCTTTTTCGTGTTGGCCATTCGCCCAGTTGCGAAGAGCACCAAGATAATTGCCAAGGTGAACATCGCCGGTCGGTTGAATGCACGAAAGAACTCGAGTCACACCGACAGGCTACCGGTGGAGGATCGCAGTAACGGAATGGGTTCGGGCACTAGCGTAAGGGTGTGGCATTTGCTGTTGAGACCCCGGTGTACGAGGGACCTTTTGACCTCCTGCTCCAACTCATTCTCAAAGAGCAGGTCGACCTGTACGAAGTTGATTTGGCAACCATTGTTGATGCCTATTTGGCCGAAGTCGAGCGCTTGCAGGCACTTGACCTTGAGATCGCGACCGAGTTCTTGCTGATTGCCGCAACACTCGTTGAGCTCAAAACCCGTCGGTTGCTTCCCGGGCACGATGATGGTGACCTCGATGAAGAGCTTGCGTTGTGGTCAGAGCGTGATCTCCTGCTTGCCCGATTGCTCGAGTGCAAGACCTTTAAAGATGTGGCTCGGGTGCTCAATGCGCTTTCCGAGCAGGCGGACCTGTGCTTCCCTCGACGGACCGGCGCAGATGAACGATTCGCTGGGCTCATGCCTGACCTGCTCGAGGGAACGCCAATCCGCCGTCTTCAGAGCGCCGCAATTCGGGCTCTCACACCAAAACCTGAGCCCATCGTCGATCTCTTCCATGTCTCTCCGATTCGAATAACGGTGGCTGAGGCGGTCGATGAGCTTCTTGCCGAACTGCCAATCGTTGGCCACATTAATTTCAAACGTCTCACTGCAGATCTGGTTGAGCGCGTAGAGGTCATCGTTCGTTTTCTCGCTGTGCTCGAGCTGTTCAAACAAGGAATTGTTGAGATCGATCAATTCACTCAATTTGGCGAGATCGACATTGTCTGGGTAGGAGACGCTGACACCGACCTATCAGTTGTCACCATCGACGATTACGAGGGTTAGTCATGGACGAACACGACCGGTCTTCTCTTCACGCAGCGATCGAAGCCATCGTCATTGTTGCGATGGAGCCGGTACCAGTTGAACTGCTCGCGCAACTGCTTGAACGGCCGCTTTCTGATATTGAGGCGGCTTGCGAAGCTCTTGCCGCTGAATATCGCGCACGACATTCGGGCTTTGAACTTGTCGAAGTCGCAGGAGGGTATCGGTACCAATCGGTTGCTGAACTTGCCCCGTATGTTGAACGCTTCTTACTCGATGAGCAACGGGCACGACTCTCGGGTGCGGCCCTTGAAACCCTTGCGATCGTCGCCTATAAGCAACCGATCAGTCGCGGCCAGATTGCGTCCATCAGAGGTGTTGACCCTGATGGAGTGTTACGAACGCTCACTGCGAGGGGATACATCGATGCCGTTGGACACGACGATGGCCCGGGTCAAGCAATTTTGTACGGAACGACGTCGACGTTTTGCGAGAAACTAGGAATTGCAAGTCTCGACGACTTGCCATCTATCGCCGAATTCATTCCTGACGCAGACGTTGTGGAGGCGCTTGAGCATGGCCTGCGTATTGAACCGCCAAGTGAATCTGCTCCAGGCTGAGAGTTAGGTCAGCATGGTTGATGAGGTCCCTTGGTATCTCGATGATGCCACCGAATCCAGTGGCGAGCGGCAGGGTGAACGTCTTCAAAAGGTGTTAGCCCAGCGTGGCTGGGGGAGCCGCCGGACTTGTGAGATCTTGATTTCAGAGGGTCGCGTCACGGTAAACGAAGAGGTCGCTGAGCTTGGGTGCCGGGTTGATGTCGATGCTGACGTGGTGTGCGTCGATGGTGTTCCGGTTGGGATCAAGCCTGACCTCGTGTACTTCCTGTTGAACAAGCCAGAAGGAGTCGTGACGACGGCTTCTGATCCTCAAGGTCGCACAACGGTGCTGTCGCTCGTGCCTGAGTGTCCTGGACTTCACTCGGTTGGCCGGCTCGATATGGCAACAGAAGGGCTCCTTCTTCTCACCAATGACGGAAATCTCACCCACGCTGTAACACACCCGTCAAAAGGGGTTGAGAAGGAATATCTCGTAAAAGTAACTGAGCCTCTCTCATCGGGCGCGCTCCGAGCACTTCGGGACGGAGTAGAACTTGACGATGGAATGACCGCACCAGCACGAGTTTCACAGCCCGAGCCTGGGGTCCTTCGCATCGTCATTCATGAGGGGCGAAATCGACAAGTACGGCGGATGTTCGACGTAGTTGGACACCGTGTGCAACGGCTCATCCGAATTCGCATCGGTCCGATCCGAGATAACAAACTCGCGCCGGGCGAGTGGCGGGAGATGACAATGTCAGAAGTCATNGAACTGAGTAAAGCCTGCGGCCTCGAACGATACGCTCAACGCCCGTGAATACAGTTGATCACACGCGCACCGCGAACGTTGTGGGTCTTGGCCTCATAGGAGGTTCTATTGCGCTCGCCCTGCGAGAGCGAGGCTGGAAGGTGTACGGGAGTGATCTCGACGATGAGGTGAGTCGTCATGCACAACACGAGGGCATCATCTCTGAAATTGGCATCGCTCAGGAAGCGGAGATCACTATCGTGGCGGTTCCAGTCACAGCAAGCGTTGACGTTGTGAGAGAAATGCTGGAAACGACGTCAGGTGTGGTAACCGACGTCGGATCTGTGAAGGCACCAATCTGTGAGTCANTCCATGACAAGCGCTTCATTGGCGGACATCCAATGGCAGGNAGCGAACTCGAAGGACTCGATGGAGCAGACCCACACATGTTTGATGGTGCGATCTGGGTANTAACCCCCGACCTTGAGGCTGACGACGAGAATTTTGCGGTTGTNGCCTCATTGGTACGTGAAGTGGGATCTGAAGTTGTCGCGCTCTCTCCAACCGAACACGATCGACTTGTTGCCGTTGTCAGCCATCTGCCACATCTCACGGCAGCATCATTGATGTCGCTCGCTCAAGATCGATCNGAAGAGCACGCTTCGCTGCTCCGTCTCGCTGCGGGTGGCTTCAGAGATATGACTCGTATCGCCAGTGGGTCACCACGCATTTGGATCGATATTTGTCATGAGAACCGTGTTGCGATTCTNGAAGCAATCGATGACCTCAATGCAGCNCTCAATANTGTCCGAAGTTTTATCGAAGCTGAAGAGAAAACCTCGTTNGAGAGCATGCTNCAGAGGGCTCGAGANTCAAGAGCAAACCTGCCCGGTCGTGTNACAGACCCGTCGGCTCTCTCNGAGGTCCGNATTCGCATCCCAGACCGTGCGGGTGCCGCAGCCGAGGTGTTCACNCTTGCCGCTGAGCTCGGCGTCAACATCGCCAATTTTGAGGTTGTCCACCTCGCCGAAGGCAACCGTGGCGTCGCTGTCGTCCTTGTTGATTCTGGGGTCGTTGATATGTTCCGTGGTGGTCTCATCGCCCGAGGCTTCCGCCCGACCGTTAGTGCCCTGACATGACGTTGTGGTGCACTCCGGTTGAGCGCCCATTCCACTCCACAATTCGCGTTCCAGGGTCGAAAAGCATTGCCAACCGTGCGCTCATCTGTGCCGCACTCAGTGAGGGACGATCAACGCTCAAGAATCTTCCTGAAGGTGATGACACCAGCGCCATGTTGTCGGGCCTACACGCTCTCGGTATCGAGGTGACGCGCTCAGGTTCGACTGCAACGGTGTCCCGAAATACAGCATTGCAATCTCGAGCGATTCACGCTGAACTCGCAGGCACTACCTCTCGTTTTTTGACGGCTCTTGCAGCGACAGCTGAGAGCAAAATCTCTATCGACGGACACGAGCGCTTGAGGCAACGTCCGATAGGCCCCTTACTCAACGCCCTTCGGTCGTTAGGAGCGCAGATCATTGATCACGATGGTGGATTGCCGGTGAGTGTTCACGGCCCACTTCATGGNGGAGCGGTCACCATTGATGCGACCACATCAAGCCAATTCATTTCTGCCCTCATGATGATCGGACCCGTGCTGCCAGAGGGTCTGCACATCACCTTGCAGGGAAGCCCTATTTCACAGCCCTATGTGAATTTGACGGCTTCGGTCATGGAACTGTTCGGAGTGACGGCTGACNTATCACAAGGCTCGATACGCATCGCGCCACAGGAATATTCGGCGACTTCGATCACTATCGAACCAGATGCCTCCTCGGCGTCCTATCCCCTTGCAATAGCGGCGGCAACAGGTTCAACCGTCACCATTGAAGACTTTGGGTCCTCGTCTCTTCAAGGGGACAAACAGATTATTGACATCCTGCGCACCATGAACGCTGANATCGACTGCACGCCTCACTCCACCACGTTGACATCGAACGGAAACGATCTTAAGGGGATCGATATCGACATGTCAGATATTTCTGACCTGGTACCAACGGTGGCTGCCCTTGCATGTTTCGCTGTGAGGCCTACCAGAATCAGGGGCGTGGGCTTCATCAGAAATAAAGAAAGTGACCGCATCGGAGACCTCTCCGCCGAACTCAGCAAATTTGGGGCGCATGTCGTTGAACATAAGGATGGTCTCACCATTTCTCCAGTAGAACTCATGGGCGCAACTGTCGACACTCACGATGATCATCGGCTCGCAATGGCATTCTCGATCATCGGCGCCTGCGTACCGGGCACCGCTATCACGAACCCAGAGGTGACCTCAAAGAGCTGGCCCTCGTATTGGGAAGACCTCAACGAGATGATCCTCGTGTCGTGAGGTTCTAAAGGTTAGAGCCCCTTACCTCTCTGCGTTGTTGGAAAAAGTCTCCTACCTGGTTCAGCGAAAGTACTGTGATCGACAGTGCCAGCGACGGCCATATGACCTGTACAACGTTGATTTTGATGTCGCGGCGAGCTTGGTTGATCATGTTGCCCCAAGTGGCCGTTGGCAGTTGAACACTTAGTCCAAGGAAGGACAGTGAACCCTCAACTACTACGACAAAGGCTGCTGCGACCATGGCGTAGGCCAGCAATGTGGGAAGCACGTTTGGAATCACCTCTCTGAAGAGAATCCGACTCGGCTTTGTCCCGATAGCACGTGCGGCGGTGACGAATTCTCGCGAAGAAACCGCAAGCGAGTTTGCACGCGCGACTCGCGTATACGCAGGTATTGATAGAACACCGATTACTGCACTAATCACGAAAAGGTTGCGAACCTCGAAAATCGAGACCAGAGCGAGCAGCAACACGAGGGCAGGAAATGCAAGAATGACGTCGACCGAGGCCATCACTATTGTCTCAGTTCGTCCACGAACAAAGCCGACTAGTGAACCTAAAAAACCGCCGATAATAATTCCGCACCCCGCCGAGACAACGACGACGACGAGCGACACCCACCCACCGTGCACAATTCGAGCGAAAGTGTCTCGAGCAATTGCATCGGTTCCTAGCCAGTGAGCGGTGGAGACTCCTGCAATTGGCTCACCGCTGCCAAATGTGCTTGTTGCAGGGTCGAAGCCATTTGTCTGAAAGTTTGGATTTTGCAAGGGGAGGGAGCCGCCCAATAAGCCGGTATCGATCTTGGCGTATATTGCGCCAAAGACAACGAGAAAAAGCCATATCGAGGCCATTTTCACTCGTAGAGGCATGGTGGCAATTACTTCACGAAGTGTTGCTTTTTTGGGGGTCGTGCCAGCAGGCGAGGATGTTGTGGATGAGACATTGCTGAGTCGGTCCCGTGGAAATTCTGGGATTTCNTTTGCAGTGTTGATNTCCGACATNACTCAGGCTNTACGAATTCTTGGATCGATAACAGCGTAGAGAAGATCAACAACTGTGTTAATCACAACATAAGCCGTTGCTATGAATACGGTGATTCCCTGAATTACGATTATGTCGCGTTGATTTATCGCGTTAATGAGCCTGAAGCCAATGCCGGGAATCGCAAACAGAGTCTCGATGATGACTGTTCCGCCCAAAAGGGCGCCGAAGTTNATTCCAATNATCGTCATAAGGCTCAGTGAACTTGGTCGAAGCGCGTGGCGAATAAGGATAAAGCGGTTCGAAAGACCCTTTGAACGTGCGGCCAGAATGTAATTCTCCTGCAGCGTTGCGATCATGTCGGAACGCACGAGTCGAGAAAATATCGCCATCTGAGTCATAGCGAGAGCGGAGGCCGGGAGTATCGCTGTTTTGAGATTTTCGATTAGCCCATCATTACTTATGCGATTCCAGTTCGAAGCTGGAAGCCAACCCAACTGAACGGAGAACAGCCAAATGAGAAAAATACCGACAATGAAGTTTGGAACCGAGAGAGCGACCTGAACGCCTGCCGATGTTGTTGAATCCTGCCACTTCCCTTGCTTATACGCGCCGAGGACACCAATCGGAATTGCAAGTACGAGTGCCATGATTATGGCCATGAACGCCAATTGTGCAGTCACCGGCAAGCGCTGAGAAATGGTGCTAATCACCTCTTGATCGGTTATGTAACTCTGTCCAAGGTCACCGGTAATGGTATTACCAAGCCAATTCACGTAACGGATAAAAAATGGATCATCAAGACCGAGGTCAGCACGTATTTTCGCTACAACCTCGGGGTCGCGCACTGAGTCGACCCCGAGGATGGCGTTAACCGGATCTCCGGGAAGGAGAGCTGTCATTGAGAATGTCAGGAATGTCACCGCTAGAAGCGTCGCTATAAGGCGAATAAGCCTCGCAGCAATGACCTTTCCCATAGCTCTCCCTCCCGGAACCGGTGCAGTTATTTATGAACTGATGAACACTTCGGCCCAACGGCCTTCAGCACTCGGGAATCCGATACCGAGTTCACCAGAAGGCACATGCCAACCGTTGAGACCAAGAATGTTGCTTTCTGTCCCTATTGCGGTTGCAGTGTGACCGGAGTAGTACACAGGCACCTGATCTGCAAATTCAAGCATGATGGATTCATATAGCCCGTAGCGGGTTGCGAAGTCGTCAGTCTTGGTTGCAGCAACCGCTGCCTGGAATGCTGTTGGACTGAACCAGTTTGAGAAGTTCAGCGGTGAGACAACCCCAGGAAGACCAATTGCCTCAGCAATTTCTGCCGTTGGCGGCGCCAGGGCGGGATTCAGGTTCACCGCCGGATCGTCATCGCTACTCCATCTCCAGCAGTGCTGTTGGTGGTTTCCGACAAAGCCATTTTCGCTGCCAAGCGCAATTCCAATATGGGTCTGCTGGTCATAGTTGGTCATCGTTACGTTGACCAAACCGCTAGCGGTATAAAGCTGCTCAACCACCTGCAGTGAAGCAATGAGAGTTGGGTCAGGAGGACAAGACAACTCAACGTCAATCGACTCGCCAACGGCCTTGCCGTCTGAGCGTTCTGGGTCATTGATGTATTCAGTGAGAATGGCCACGCCGCCCTCAAAGTCAAACTTGGGCCAAGCCTCTGCAACCTTTTCGCTCCACCATGGTGAATCAGGGCTGAACCACTGAGTTCCTGGAAGCGAGATGCCCGTGCCGCCGAGCGCCTCAATGACTTGTTCCTGACTGTTCATATGGGTAAGTGCACGACGAACTCGAACATCGTCAAACGGTGGAACAAGAACGTTGTACATTCCGCCGCCAACGTTGTTGCCCTGGTGTTCATAAAGAGTGATGTCTGCGCCATCCTCATCACGTGCATTTCGTGCATCTCGGATAGTTCCCTGACGCAGCGTCTGCATTGCATTTACTGTTCCTGAGAGCAATGCGTCGAGACGCGTCCCTTCATCCGGGATTGGGCGGAACGAAATTGAGTCCAGGTATGGAAGAGCGTTTCCNTCTGGGTCTGTTGCCCAGTAACTGTCGTTGCGAACAAACGTTGTTTCGTTATCAAGGTCGCGCGAATCAATTACAAACGGCCCGGTTCCAACTGGTGCCATCGAGAAGCCCTCTGGGTCGGCGGCTGCTGCTGCAGGTTCGAATACCATTCCAATAGGGGCACGTGAAAGCGATGCCGGGAAAGCTGAGCCGCCCTCAGTCAAGGTGTACGTAACTTCTAGCTCGCCAGTCGCCTCTACTGTCGCCAGGTTTGCAGCAGCAATTGCACTTGAGCCTGCTGCTCCAGCCTGCTGGATTGGGAACATATCTGCAATCGATTGAGCAGTAAGTTCAACGCCATTGTGGAAAGTGACGCCAGGTCGGAGAGTCATCGTCCAGACAGTAAAGTCCTCGTTTGAGGTCAAACTCTCCGCGAGGTATGGCACGTAAGCGCCTGACACATTCATTTCCACCAACTTGTCAAAGACAGAAATCATCATGTTGTAACAAGGTGAGGAGCAGGTGTCCTCCCAAGGACGAAGTCCAGTTGCTTCTGCCTCGACTCCTACGGAGATCGAACCGCCATAAATTGCGGTGGACTCCTCCTCTTCAATTGCTGTATCAACATCACCTTCTGCTTCATCACCGGCCTCGACAGCAGGTTCCTCAGCTGCTTCTTCAACTTCGCCTGAAGTTTCCTCCGATGTGTCGGCGGGNGCGCTATCGTCATCCCCCCCGCAGGCACCGGCAATAAGACCGGCCGCCGCAAGGAAGGCGACTGCTCGGTAAAGACCTTTACGTCTCATTGCAGTTTCCCCCATTTTGTTTTCATTGGTTATTTGTTGTGGCCGTCGCGGCTGGATGTCGCGACGGTTCGAAGTGGCAGTTCACCACAGCGATTAGATGTTAGCGGTTGCGCTGATAGCCATTCGCAAGNGCAGGTCATGAGACCGGCTCCACGAGCGGATGGTGGCAGGCAACGTAGTGTCCATCGGAGATCATTGACATCTTCGGCTCTTCGTTTGCGCAGCGGTCGTCAGCGAATTCGCAGCGTGTGCGAAAGCGACATCCTGATGGCGGGAAGATAGGACTTGGGAGCTCCCCGCCCGGCACCACCATCTCATTGATGACCGCTTCTGGGTTTGGCTCCGGGTGAGAATCCATAAGAAGTTGTGTGTATGGGTGGGCTGGTTCGGCGTAGAGATCATCTGAATCAGAGATCTCACACATTTTGCCGAGATACATGACGGCCACTCGATCGCTGATGTTCTTTACAACGGCAAGGTCGTGGGCAATGAAGACGAGAGTGAGTCCGTATTTTGTTTTGAGATCCTCGAGCATGTTGAGAATCTGGGCTTGGACCGACACGTCAAGCGCCGAAACTGGCTCGTCGCAGATAATTACTTTTGGTTCCATGACCAGCGCTCGTGCAATCGAAATTCGTTGNCATTGGCCGCCGGAATACTCGTGAGGCCGTTTGTACTTCGCACCTTCAGGGTCGATGCCAACAGCATCAAGAATGCTGGCAACCAGCGCCCACTGTTTGTCACTTGCTTTCGGTCCCCACACCTCGAGCGGCTCTGCAACGATTTTGCCGATGGTCCTCCGCGGGTTGAGCGACGAAATGGGGTCTTGAAAGATCATTTGGATGTCGGTGCGACGGGCCGTCATTTCAGTCCGGCTCAACCGTGTCAACTCTTCGCCGTCAAGCTGAACCGACCCGCTCGTTGGATGAGGAAGTTGGAGAAGCGCTTTACCCGTGGTGGATTTTCCACAGCCAGATTCTCCAACTAGGCCAAGCGTCTCACCGCGACGGACGTCAAAACTGATACCACTCACTGCGTGAACGACGTTGCCGCCTTTCGCTGGAAACTCGACCGTGAGGTCTTCCACCCGAATCATCATGTCATCGCCATTGCGGAGATGTGCTGTGCCCGAACCTGCCATTACCCCAATATTCCTTGGTCAGCCTCACGTCGTGCGGCTGCACCCTCCGACTGAGGGAGGCCCACTGAAATGTTTGCACTCAGGGCTGCCTCTCCTTCGGTGCTGCCTACAGGGAGATGGCACGCGAACGAATGCGAGTCGATTGTTCGTAACTTCGGCTCAACCTCTCTGCAGATCGGTTGAACATATGGACAACGGTCGGCAAACGAGCACCCAGGTGGCAGCGCTGCAAGATTTGGCGGTCGGCCCACGATNGCGCTCAAGCGGGTGTGCTTTGGTTCTGAGGTCTTAGGGATTGACCAAAAAAGAGACTGGGTGTAGGGGTGACGCATCTCGCTAAAGAGCGCAGATGTTGACGCCTTCTCCACAATCTTTCCGGCATACATCACGGCGATATCATCAGTGCGGGTCGCAACTACACCTAAATCGTGAGTTACAAGCACCATTCCCATCTGACGCTCTTGCTGTTGTTGGGAAAGCAGGTTCAGAATTTGGTGCTGAACCGTGACATCAAGTGCTGTTGTCGGCTCGTCCGCGATCAACAGTTTCGGAGAGCATGCGAGAGCGATAGCAATACACACGCGTTGGCGCATACCACCAGACATCTGATGTGGGTAATTGTTTAGGCGCTCCCGAGGTTCTGGGATGCGGACCCACGTGAGCAACTGCACTGCGAGATCGTTTGCGTCCGACTTCGAGAGGTCTTTATGGGTCCGAAGATGTTCAGTTAGTTGTCGACCGATACGAACAACCGGATTGAGTGATGTCATCGGGTCTTGAAAGACCATTGCCATCTCCTCGCCCCAAAACGTACGCAACTCCCGTTTGCTCTTCCCAATGAGTTCAGTTCCGGAGTAGTTGACCGAGCCCGAAGTTGAGGCATTTGACGCTGTCGTAATACCCATGATTGAG
>PBWL01000001.1 GCA_002727235.1 Acidimicrobiaceae bacterium | reverse complement strand
CGTGCATATTCCGGGTGGCACAGAACACATTGCGCTCAATGGAAGTTCAACCGAACCTCTTCGGTTGCTCTACATCTTTTCTGGTATTCGTAACTTCGATGAGGTCGAGTACGAGTTCCCGCCGGGAGCGTAAAAACACCTCTCGTAACTGCGAATAGGCGTCAGCGAAGAATTCGGCCATGCGACACACCACGTAACGCCAGACCCCGCACGCTCTAGGGTTGCGCTATGGATCTTCACTCGTGCATTGATGACTCCGACGCATTGAGGTCACTGTTTCGATCACCATCCCAGCGTGCCCTCGACAAAGAGATCGACCACATCGATGATGCAGCAGCCCGGATGATCGGGGCCTCACCGCTCTTTATTTTCGCGACAAGTGACGGCGAACGTGTCGACATTTCGCCCCGCGGTGGCACCCCCGGCTTCGTGAAAGTCGTCGATGAACGGCATATCGCATTCGGCGATCTTGCCGGCAACAACCGCATCGACTCGTACCGAAACCTCCTNCAGCAGTCATCGATTGCNATGTTGTTCATGATCCCNGGCCTTGAGGAGACCATGCGAGTAAACGGNACCGCATCGATTTCAACCGACNCNGAAATTCGAAATCTCTGCACCGATGGNGACCGGGTGCCGAACCTCGCNATNATCGTCAACGTCAANACCTGTTTCATGCANTGTGGGAAGGCNCTGCGACGATCAGANATNTGGAANANCTCAAGTTGGCCGTCTGNAGATGANCGACCAAGCGGNGCCGAGCTTCTNGCNGCTCACATTGACGAAGCCGAACATGTCGANGCNATCGCAACCTCACTTGAAGAGGGCTACCANGCAACTCTG
Organism: Acidimicrobiaceae bacterium; assembly: GCA_002727235.1. GTDB lineage: Bacteria > Actinomycetota > Acidimicrobiia > Acidimicrobiales > Ilumatobacteraceae > Casp-actino5. The sequence continues at coordinate 28,185 of PBWL01000001.1, read as the reverse complement.
TGGCAACCGGGTGGAAGTTCNTAANTTCNCACCTNTGCACCTNTTNCTTNGAGNCCNAAATATCAGNCATTGCTTATTCGCATGATTTGCAGATTAGGTCGTCTGCGATCCACAATAGAGAGGTGCGCAGTCCCGAACAGCTTGTCGAGCGCTTTCGCTCTGAGGGTTTGAAAATCACCCCGCAACGACAGTTGCTGTTCTCGCTCTTACATGAAAACGCTGAGCATCCGACGGCGGAGGCGCTGTACACGACGGCCTCCGCTCAGATGCCAGGAATATCGCTGCGGACGGTGTACCAAACGCTCACCGATCTCACAGAAATGGGAGAACTCAGTCAGGTCACATTCGACGGCGGAGCGGTTCGCTTCGACCCGAACCTGGCCGACCACCACCATGCCGTGTGCAATGAATGTGGAGCGATCGCGGACGTCAGCATCGATCACCTTGATGCGGTGTCGATCAGCGAACCTAATCACTTCTCACCATCGTCAACATCGGTGGTGTTTCACGGGACATGCGCTCGTTGCGCTACGCCCACCAGCAACCTCGATAAACCAACGAACAACCAAACCAAATAAGGAGACATGATGTCTGATCAATGCCCCGTCGTCCACGGTGCGAATGCTCCAACGACGACTGTTGCCAACCACATGTGGTGGCCAGAACAGCTCAACCTTGGAATCCTCCATCAAGGCCACCCAGCCTCGAACCCCATGGACGATGACTTTGATTACGCCGAAGAGTTTGCATCACTCGATCTCGGCGCAGTCAAGGCTGATCTCGAAGCCATGATGACCGACTCTCAAGAGTGGTGGCCAGCCGACTACGGCCACTACGGCGGCCTCATGATCCGCATGGCATGGCACGCAGCTGGCACCTACCGAATCGAAGACGGTCGTGGCGGAGCCGGCACCGGCAACCACAGGTTCGCCCCACTCAACAGTTGGCCCGACAACGGCAACCTCGACAAGGCCCGCATGCTTCTACTGCCAATCAAGCAGAAGTACGGCCGCAAAATTTCATGGGCCGACCTCATGATCCTTGCCGGCAACGTTGCACTCGAGTCGATGGGATTCAAGACGTTCGGCTTTGCTGGTGGCCGCGAAGACATCTATGCGCCAGAAGACGACATCTATTGGGGCCCAGAATCGGAGTGGCTAGCTGATGAGCGTTACTCCGGTGACCGCGAGTTGGCAAACCCACTGGGCGCCGTGCAGATGGGTCTCATTTACGTGAACCCCGAGGGGCCAAACGGAAACCCCGACCCTGTCGCCTCGGGCGCCGACATTCGTGAGACCTTCGCACGAATGGCGATGAACGACGAAGAAACTGTTGCCCTCACCGCTGGTGGACACACATTTGGCAAGGCCCACGGAGCGGGCGACCCTGCTCTTGTCGGACCTGAGCCAGAGGGCGCTCCGATCGAGCTGCAAGGAACGGGCTGGAAGAACGCCCACGGAACCGGTGTTGGTGGAGATACCACCACAAGCGGAATCGAAGGTGCATGGACTCCAACTCCAACGCAGTGGGACAACTCCTATTTCGACATGTTGTTCGGATACGAGTGGGAACTCACTCACAGCCCAGCAGGCGCCCAGCAATGGAAGCCCACCGACCCGGCCGCTGCCGATCTTGTGCCAGACGCCCATGACGCAAACGTCCGTCACGCTCCGATGATGACGACTGCTGATATGGCGATGCGCTACGACCCGATCTATGAGCCCATCTCACGACGTTTCCACGAGAACCCAGACCAGTTCGCAGATGCGTTCGCTCGTGCCTGGTTCAAGCTGACTCACCGTGACATGGGGCCAAAGGCTCGCTACGTCGGACCTGAGGTGCCAAGCGAAGACCTCATCTGGCAAGATCCAGTTCCCGCCGTCGATCACGCTCTCGTGACCGATGCCGAGATTGCGTCGCTCAAGGCAGACATCCTCGCCTCAGGTCTCACCACCGGTGAACTTGTGGCAACTGCATGGGCATCAGCCTCGACGTTCCGTGGAAGCGATAAGCGTGGTGGCGCCAATGGCGCTCGCATCCGCCTCGCCCCACAGAACGGCTGGGAAGCAAATGACCCTGACCAGTTGCGTCGTGTGCTTTCAGTCCTCGAGGGAATTCAGAGCAACTTCAATGCATCGGGATCGGCCATCTCAATGGCTGACCTCATCGTCCTCGCTGGTTCAGCAGCTGTCGAAGCCGCTGCAGCCGCTGGCGGCGTCGACATGACGGTTCCATTCACCCCTGGTCGCACCGATGCCACCCCAGAGATGACAGATGCCGAGTCATTTGCTCCGCTTGAGCCGAAGTCGGATGGTTTCAGGAACTTCGTCGGGAAGGGCGACGCTCAGATGGCCGAGCACCTTCTCGTTGACCGCGCTCAGCTTCTCACGCTCAGCGCACCCGAAATGTCGGTGCTCGTTGCCGGCCTTCGTGTGCTCGGAGCGAACGCAGGAGGCTCACAGCACGGCGTTCTCACCGACCAGGTTGGCGTATTGTCAAACGACTTCTTCGTGAACTTGCTTGACCTCAGCAACGTCTGGTCTGCGACCACCGACGGCCAAGACGANTTCGAGGCTCGTAGCAGGACCACCGGCGAAGTTCGCTGGACCGGTACTCGCAACGACTTGGTCTTTGGTTCAAACTCACAACTTCGCGCGATTGCTGATGTGTATGCCTCATCAGACTCTGGCGAGAAGTTNGTCCGTGACTTCATTGCAGCATGGACAAAGGTCATGAACCTCGATCGTTTCGATCTGGCCTAATTCATCGTTTCCGCATGTTCACCTGGGTCTCTCTGACCCGGGTGAACATGCAAACGAATTCCGTCAACCCGTTTCCAAACCCCGCTCACTCCTCTTGCCGTGACCACCGCATTTCCCGTCGTTGAGGAGTCGTCCGTCAGAACATCCCTCGCCGATGACGTTTCGGTGTGCTCACAGTGCCGACTGTGCGTCGATCTCTGCGATGTTTTTCCGTCGATCTTCGATGCTCTCGATGACGTCACTGACGCAGACCCACATCTGCTCACTCCAAATCAGCAGAACATCTTTTCTGATTCTTGCTTTCACTGCGGTGCCTGTGTTCAGCGATGCCCGCATCGGGGTCCCGATAGCGAACATGAGGTCGACCTCCCGGCGACGTTCATCGATCTCATGCAGGTGCGCCAAGCCAACGGCTACTTCACCGTTCGACAGCGCATCACAAACTGGGTGCTCTCGGTCCATGACGTAACCGGTCCGATCGCATCGAGATGTGCAACATTTGTGAATTGGCTCATGCAGCGGCCCGATACTTTGCGCCGGCGACTCGTCACCGCTGCCACCGGCATTTCGCCTTCTGCTCAGATTCCTCGCATTTCACGGCAACGATTCTCCACATGGTTTCGCCGAGAGCCCACGCCTGTCGCCTCTGAACACCCTCAAGTGAGCGTGTTTCCGACCTGCAGTGTTGAGTATTTCTCCGATGATGCTGCTCAATCTGTGATGAGTGATCTTGCCTCCCGAGGCCGTCATTGCGAAGTTGCGACAACGCGTTGTTGCGGAGCTGAAGAACTGCGTGCGGGTCGTGTACGAGCATTTCGCAAGCGTGTCCGTCGTCTGACAAAGCTTCTCGGCAAAGAATCATCAGATGGTCCGATCATGGTGATGTCACCGTCGTGCCTTGCTCACCTTCGCACCAACCTCGTACCCCACTGTGACCCTGACCTGAGGCCGAACACAGAGATGATCGTTGATCGACTTCGAAGCCCCATCGAAGTGCTCACTGAATCCACATCGGCCGGCACCTCACGGCCATCGGACACCTCCGACTCTCGCGAATCACTACTTTTTCTTCCCAGCCCTCACCAAAATCCATCGGAGCAGATAGCACTCGAACAGGCCGTTGCCTCAGAGACTGACGTGCAGGTCATCGCTGATGTCGGCATGCATATGGGCACGTGGGCGCTGCGTCAGGGCAACGAAGAGGGCACTCANCGANCTGTCCAGCGCATGGCGAAACGGCTTCCCACTCGCGCAGACGCTCCTCGAACGGTCGCCCGTTCAGGACTGCTGTCGTCACAGTTGCTTGCACACGAAACCGGCGACAACATTGTCGATCCGGTCACGGTGCTTATCTCTGCGTCGAGTGATGAACAGTAGGTTTCGCTCGGCAAACGTCAAGTATTCTGGAACTATGAGCACCCAATCGCTGAGCACGTCGCATCCGTGCCCTCAGGTTGAAACCGCTCGCCGGTTAGCAGACGAAGTGCTCTTCCCATCCGCTGTTGCCACCGATCGTGGTGGAGTNNTACCAACAGCCCATCTTCAAGCCCTGCAAGATGCGGGCCTCTACGGCATCTTCTCAACAGAATCAGTTGGGGGATCNAACCTGTCAAACGCTGACCGAGACCTCGTCATTGAGGCGCTTGCTGGTGGATGCCTCACCACCACCTTCATCTGGCAGCAGCATGCAGGACCAGCAACAGCAACTGCCCTTTGCGAGGGTGAAGCGCANCGTTACGCCGCCGGGCTTGCCAAAGGCGAAACCCGCGGTGGTGTCGCGTTTGCACATCTTCTCCGCCNAGGAGCTCCCGTACTTCGNGCAGAACCATGCAGTGATGGNTGGCTNGTTTCAGGAACGGCCCCNTACATCACCGGGTGGGGCGATGTCGACGTCGTCCTCATCGCAGCCCGCTGGCAAGACTCGGTGGTATGGGGAATCGTTCCAGGAATTGAGTCTGAGACGATGTCTGCGAGCATGCTCGAACTCGCCGCTGTGAATTCATCATCCACTGCGGTCATCACCTTCGACCAGCACCTCGTCACCACTGACGATGTGACCTCGGTGGTTTCGTTCGACTCGTGGTTAGAGAGTTATCGCATGGGCCTTCGTGCAAACGGTTCCCTTGCACTTGGCGTCACTGGTCGCTGTCTTTCTCTACTCGGGCCGAGCGACCTCGATGACGAATACGCCACGGCTCGGCATCGACTCGACACAGCCTCAGTCGACGAACTTCCGGCAGCCCGCGCGAACGCAAGCGATCTTTGTATGCGTTCGGCAACAATGCTCGTCGCCGCTTCGGGCGGAGGTGCAGTCGCATCGTCTCATCACGCGCAACTCCTTGCGCGACAGGCAATGTTCTTGCTCGTACAGAGCCAAACGAGCGAAATTCGGCACCATCAGTTAACTCGTACGATGTAGCCCAATCACGCGGGTTCATCTGACCTGCCGTCGGACGACTACGGTCGACTTATGGCAAACGAACCGATTCATGACGTCATTGAGCGCTGGCACCAGCACATGCGAGGCCAACTCCCTGGAGGACTCGACGAACTCCTTCACGATGATGTCGTGTTCCACTCCCCTGTGGTCTTCACCCCGCAGAAGGGCAAAGCCATCACCATGCTCTACCTCAACGCCGCAAGTCAGGCGCTTCCTGGTGAGGCGCCAAATTTCGCAGAAGCGATCACCGACAGCAGTGACTCATCTGGCAAGTTCCGTTACACGAAAGAAATCGTTGACGGACACCATGCGATGCTCGAATTTGAGACCACGGTCGATGGCAAGGCAGTCAATGGTGTTGACATCATTACGTGCGACGACGACGGCAAGATCGTCGAGTTAAAAGTGATGGTCAGGCCGCTCCAAGCCGTGAATGCCGTTCATCAGCAGATGGGGCAAATGCTCGAGCGAATGAAGTCGCTCTCCGAGTAAACAACCCCTCTCTCACGAGGAGCATTTCGACATTCGCCAGTGCGTCGCGCCTGATCAAGATAGGCGTTGTAGCCGGTTTCGCCTAATGCCACGAGGTCACGCTCACATGTAATTAACACCTGTCTCAACAATTGGTAGAGCATTGAGCTCGCAACGAGAGCGAACGAGGGCCTTCCACACCGCTGTCGAATGTGACGACAACACCGGCCCCGGCGGTTGCGGTCACGATTCCGGTCGAATTGAACTGCTGCATGAACGCCACCACTTGATCGGCGGTTGCNTGCTCCGCGTGCGCGAGTTCAGGATGCGCGTGTAAAACGTGACGAAACGACGTTCGCAACTCAGACATCGGCCGAGTGTATGAACTGGCTAACTGGAGACGAGCACAAACTATTTGTTGTTCTGAGACCCGAAGATTGTGGGAGCTCCGCGCTGAGACCAATCGGGAGCACCTGGGATGACACGCCCATCAATGGTTACCGACTGCTGAGCGTTACCAGCGATCACTGCACCAGATCGTTTACCGGTAACGCCGTTTGCACCGATACCAAGTATCGGGTACGAGTCGGCGCGTGAATAGGTCTGCAACAGCAACGGTCGGGGTCGGGTTGACGAGTTTGCGACGGAGCCATGCACCAAACAGCAGTTGTGCACAGTGACCGAGCCGGCCGGACCGTCGAGCCATCGCATGTCATCTAGATCGAGGGATGCAATGTCGCTGTCGTTCATGGCCCCACCCCATGAACCGTCTTCTCGATACAGGTTGTAGAGCTGGCCGTGATGGCTNCCCGGCAGCACGCCCATCGGGCCCATTTCAGCATCGACATCGTCGAGGTACACACCGATGGTGAGCGGGCTGAAATCGGTGTGTGGCCAGAATTGAATATCTTGATGCCACTCGACTGCCTCTCCCCCGTCAGCCCATTTGAAGTTCAGTTTTGAGTGGTGGTAGCGCACTGGGCCACCGAGCACGTGCACTGCGAGTTCTGCTGCTGGGCCGTCCAGTGTAAAACGAGCAAAGGTCTCGTGAAGGTCGACCGGCGAGTTCAACCGCCGAAGCCGAGGGGTCTCTGCACTGTGGCCGTCTTCAACGTCGAAGCGCGAGTTTGACTTGGAAACCGTTCGACTCTCTTCGACAAACTCGGCCGCTACTGACTGCAATTCAGAGAGCCAGGGGTCGGTGACATACGCCGGCAAGTGCAGATAGCCATCTCGTTCATATGTTGAGACATCAATTTCGATCGAATGTGTAGGCGTCATTTCTCCCCCTTTGCTCCAATGGCGCCGCTCGTCTTACGAGAAGTGGAGTCCGGCGAACTCACCTGACTTCCACCACTGCTCAAGAAACTCGAAGTAGGCAACTGGCCCTTCAATGTAGGCCCCGCCGTTGAGTTGCTGATCACCTTCGAGCGGTTTGCCCTCGTTGTTGTAATAGCCCGGAGTGCAGTCAGGCGACCCGATCACCGAGCCCTGCCGACCTTGAATCTGTTGCAACCAAGCATCGACATCGGAGCGCCCGGCTTCAACCGTTGCTGCACCGATCTCTTCAGCATGGGCGACCACCGCGGCGATGGCGTCACTTGCTTCGACATAGTTATGCGGCACGTTCGAGATGAGATTCGCCGCCTGTGCAGTGGCGAGCACAAAAAGATTTGGAAATCCATCGACATGCGTGCCGTGCAACGTTCGCATTCCTGGTGCCCAGTACTCCTCCAGCGATGAACCACTCGTTCCGATGATCTGAAAGCCTGATCGGCGGGAAAGGTCGGTGCCCACTTCGAAGCCAGAGGCGAAGATGATGCAGTCGACCTCGTAATGCTGGCCGTTCGCCCACACTCCGGTCGCATCAATACGGTCAACGCCTTGACCGTCGGTATCGACAAGCGTCACCGTTGGACGGTTGTAGGTCTGAAGGTATTCGTCGTGAAAGCAAGGTCGCTTGCACAGTTGCCGGTACCACGGCTTAAGCGCTTCTGCGGTCGTAGGGTCGGTGACGATCGCATCAACCCGTGCCCGAATCTCTTCCATCTTTTCGTCGTCGGACTCTTCGTACGCAGCGAGGGTTGTTTCGGGGCTGAGTTCGGCTCCGGCCATCACACGAGCAGCAACCCGATCGCGAACCCGTTGCGCAATGTCGGTCCAGCCATCCATCACGAGGTCAACATCGGCGTATCCACCTGTTTGCAACAGAGTGAAGTTTCGCAACCATTCGCGCTGCCACCCAGGCCCAAGTGAGGCAAACCACTCTGGGTCAATCGGGTGATTATTGCGAATATCAATCGACGAGGGTGTGCGCTGGAAGACAAAGAGTTCGCCTGCATCACGCCCTAACTTCGGAATGCATTGCACTGCGGTTGCACCAGTACCAATGATCGCGACGCGCCTGTCGCCCAGTTTGTCCATTGGCACATCAGCAGGCCCGCCCCCGCAGTAGTCGTAGTCCCAACGGCTCGTGTGAAATGCGTGGCCCGCAAAGGTGTCAATGCCATCAATTCCTGGGAGCTTCGGACGGTGAAGCGGCCCGGTGCCGGTTGCTACATATTTCGCCGTGAAGTTGTCGCCGCGGTCGGTGGTAATTCTCCAACGCTGGATGTCAGCATCCCACGACACCTCGGTTGCACTTGTGGACAGCAGCGCATTCTCGTACAGACCAAATGTTATTGCGATGCGTTGAGCGTGAGCGAAAATCTCATGAGCCGGCACGTACTTCGCCGATGGCACAGTTCCGGTCTCTTCCAACAGCGGAAGATAAATCATCGCAGCTGTATCGCACATGGCTCCGGGGTATCGGTTCCAGTACCATACTCCTCCAACGTCGCCAGCCGCATCGAGCAGTCGTACGTTTTTAACCCCTGCCTTTTCCAGCGCCGCACCAGTTACAAGACCGGCGAACCCGGCACCAATGATTGCGACGGTAACGTCATCGTGCACGGCTTCACGTTCAACCACAGGTGTGTACGGGTCGTCGGTGATTCCCTCAAATCGGCCGGTCGGCTCTATGTATTGGTCGTTGCCATCTGCGCGCAACCGCTTGTCTCGCTCGAGCAGATACCGCTCACGTAACTCTCGGCGCCGCTCATCGGTTACCTGAATTGATTCTGACATCACCGTCCCTTTGGCAAAAGATACGCCGGCACTCCGACCTCGTAACGACCCGATTCCGCCTCACTGTTGAGCACACATCCCTCGTGCATGAAGCGATCACCCCGAGCAATTACCCCCTCTGGCACCCTCAACTGCTCGAGCACAATGTCGCCTCCGCAACCTAAGCAACTCACCCGAACCTCAGCCATTACTACGCCTCACACCTCAACGTCACACGCCAACCCGGTCAACGAGGTCTGCTGTGAGACGAATCGATGTCATCCGCTCTTCGACGAAAGGTGTCGAATGCGACACGATGAGTTCGTCCGCGCCCGAGTGCGACAAGAACTCATCTAGATACGACGCCACTTCGGGCGGTGTGCCGACCGCTGAATATTGCATCATTTGCAGAAGATGTTGACCCTGTGGCATCGCAAGCACTTGGTCAGCCTGCTCATCGGTGTAGTCGACACCTTTGGGCACAATGAGGGCGACACGCTCGCGAGCGGACGCGTGAAACTGCTGCTGTGCGTCGTCAGAAGATTCAGAACAAAATACGTTCACNGCGGCAATCACATGGGGCTTTGGAAGACGATCAGAGGCCACAAATGATCGTCGGTATTCTTCGACTGCTTCGACGAGGGCGCCGGGCGAGAAGTGTGAGGCGAACGCATACGGCAGCCCCAGCGCAGCTGCGAGCTGTGCTCCGAACAGTGACGACCCAAGGATGTAGAGCGGCACGCATGTTCCCGCTCCGGGAATTGCGGCAACGCCGTCGGCCCGAACAACGCCATCGAGCAAGTCACGAAGCTCCTCGACATCAGAGGGAAAGGAGTCTGATGACGTGTGATCTCGACGCATGGCACGGAGTGTCACCTGGTCACTTCCGGGCGCCCGACCCAGACCCAATTCGATGCGGCCAGGATGCAATGTGGCGAGCGTGCCATATTGTTCAGCTATCACGAGCGGGGCATGGTTTGGCAGCATCACTCCCCCAGCTCCCAACTTGATCGTGGCAGTGTGGGCTGCGACGTGGGCAATGAGCACGGCAGGCGAGGACGATGCAACCGTTGGAAGATTGTGATGTTCCGCGTACCAGACGCGGGCATACCCACACTGCTCAGCGAGTTGAGCCATCTCGACACATGAGGTGAGGCCATCAACAATTGAGGTCCCGCGTCGAACCCGAGCGAGGTCGAGCATTGAAAGCGTTCCCACCATGAATTAAGTCTGCCATCTGCGAGTCATGAGTGCGAGACCGACGGTACTACCGTCACGGTATGGCACTCATCAGCGTCGAGGAGTTATCGGCACGAATTGGTCATGGTGATGATGACCTCGTGATCTGTGACGTACGGTTTGATCTTTCAGATCATGACCGTGGCCGCCGCGATTACAACNCNGCACACATCGCTGGAGCGCGGTTTATCGACCTGCACCACGAGCTCGCAGTACACGATGGTTCATCCCCAACCGGCGGCGGGCGGCATCCGCTACCCACCACGCAGCAGTTCGCTGAAGTGCTCGAACGCAACGGCATTAGCCCTTCTTCATTCGTCGTTGCCTACGACGATGCTGGGGGCGCAGTCGCCGCACGTCTGTGGTGGATGCTTCGTTCGATCGAACATCAGCGCGCAGCGGTGCTGGACGGCGGGTATCCCGCATGGGTTTCAGCCGGCCAACATGTTGAAACTGACACTCCTACGGTCAACAACTCAACGTATGTGGTTCCTCCTCATTGGGCAGGGGTCGTCACCGCTGATGAGGTTGTAGCCGCCATCGACAGCGGCCGAACCGTCATCGACTCTCGGGCGGAGGCCCGATATCGAGGCGATACCGAACCGCTCGACCCGCAGGCCGGCCATGTTCCTGGTGCACTCAACCTCTTCCACGGCGGCAATCTCAGCGAGAACGGGCTTCACCGTCCGGTTGCCGACCTTCGAGAGCGTCTGAACTCGGTCGACCTTGGCCAACAGCCGATCGTCTACTGCGGTAGCGGGGTCACCGCCTGCCACAACCTGCTCGTCATGAGCATGCTTGGCATTGCCGAACCTGGTGATGCACTGCTGTACCCGGGCTCGTGGAGTGAATGGTCACAAGATAAACAGCGCCCAGTCGCAACCGGTGACGCTCCCTAAAACACCTCTCGTGATTGCGGTTTTGGTTTAGCGAACGCCGAGCAGGTCAACAACAAAAATGAGGGTCTCTCCCGGAGCGATCACACCGCCCGCACCCTGATCGCCGTAGCCCTTATCGGGTGGAATCGTAAGACGGCGGCGTCCACCAACACGCATCCCTGTGACGCCTTGATCCCAACCGGAAATGACGTAACCGGCTCCGAGCTGAAAATCGAACGGCATACCTCGGTTCCACGATGCGTCAAACTCTGCTCCCGTGCTCCACGACACGCCCGCGTAATGCACGACGACTGTCGCTCCTGGCATGGCAGGGTCACCGTCTCCAACGATCTCGTCTTCGATGATGAGCTCTGCTGGTGGCTCACCTTCGGGCACTGAAATTTCTGGACGTTGGCGATCTTCGCTCATCCGATCACCCTAGTTGGAGGGGCTGATCGAGTCGATCGCTTCGCTCATTACCCCAACGAGGGTGTCGCATTGTTCATCGGTGATGTCGAGTGACAACGCGATGAATCCTCGGGCTGCGATGTAGCAGCCTCGGTGCAACAACTCATGAAACAACAACTGTCTCAACTCATGGTCAGACGTCTCCAGATCGTGCGGGCCGTTGATCGGCCCGTCAATGGTGTGAACAGCCATCATCGACCCGACACCAGTTGCCGAGAGAGGCAAGGACGATGCTGTGAACAACTCATTGAGTCGCGAACGAAGCGATTCCCCGCGAGCAAAGAGCTGTGACAACGTTGCTTCGGAAAGCATTTCACTCATTGCCGCCGCCGCACCCGCCATCGACACCACGTTGTTATTAAAGGTTCCTCCGTGGGTCAATGTGCCACCACGTGCCGGGTCAAACGCTGCCATCACATCGGCGCGCCCACCGAATGCTCCAAACGTCATTCCTCCGGCCAGATACTTTCCCAGCGTGGTGAGATCAGGAAGCACCCCGGTTCGCTGCTGGAGACCTCCCGCGCTCATTCGAGATGTCATGACCTCATCGAAGATCAANAGCGAACCCNTTTCATCGCAACGTCGGCGCAATGCGGTCAGGTACTGCTGCTGGGCTGGGATGCAGCCACCGGCTCCCATCATTGGTTCGATGAGCACTGCGGCAATGCTGTCATCGATGGCGGTGAGCGCGTCGATGTCGTTATAGCGCACTCTCGTGAAATCAAACGGCGCGAGTAGGGCCTCTCCACCATGTCCGAAATACAACAGACCCCCGTGGTACGCCCCTTCGCAGACCACTATGCGCTGACGTCTCGTGTGGTGCCGTGCAAGCTGCAATGCCATGAGATTTGCCTCAGTGCCCGAATTGGTGAACCGCACCTTCTCAATCGATGGAAAGCGATCGACGACTGCCTCTGCTACTCGAATCTCGTCGGTGTGCACTCCCCCGAAACTCCAGCCGTGTTCTAGGGCTGCGGTCACCGCTGCCCGAACCGGCGCGGGGTCGTGACCTAGCAATCCTGCTGAATAGTCACCAAGAAAATCGACATAGGTAATGCCATCGACGTCAACGAGTTCGGAGCCGGCCGCTGATGCCACCCGGAAAGGAAACGGGGACATATCGAGCACCGAACGTGTTGACCCTCCTGGCATCACCGCTGATGCTCTCTCAAACAGCTCTTTCGAGAGGGGGCGACGATCTGCGTAACGCTGCTCGGCAGCCTTTCGCTGTGCGACGTAGGTTGACATGTTCACATTGTGCCTTCTTCGTGCTGACAATTAGCAACGGTCCACGGTTGGTTTAGGCCGACACCGACTGCGACTCGCTGCCGAGACGTTTTGCCGATTTGGCGATGAAGAGAGCGANACCGACGATGAGCACTCCGGAAACTGCAATGAGAAGTGGCGCTCGTCCTTCCCCTGGGAAGAAATGTGCGATCGACCAGGGCACATAGATGAGGAGTGATCCTGCTCCCGTGAATGAGAGAGCAGCCCTTCNTGGGGTCGCTCCGANCGCCAGACATGCAACTGCGCTCGCAAGACCGAGCAGTGTTCCGGCATTTGTTGTTTCGATCGCAACGATTGCTGGTCCGGCGATGATTGCAGCTCCGCCGATTGCGAGCAGCACCTCGGGAACCCGCACGTTTCGACGCTCACCGAGCCAATAACTGCCAGTGCCGATGACCCACGTCACTAGCCCNGCGATCANNCCATCGTCTCCNCCGAATTGAGCCAACGATGCCGGAACAGTGACGACGAGTGACAACACTCCAGCCACAAGAAATGCGGGCACGAGGTCACCGTTGGTCGCACTCNAGGGTNGCTGGCCGAGACNGATGAGCACCATCGATGTCACCACGAGTAGCAGCGCCCCTGCCGTCGCCATCTGATCGAGCATCATGAGTGACCCTGCCACCATTGCGCCAGCGCCAATCACTGCCGTGATGACCGGGTAGGTACCGATCTCTCGTTGCGCAATGAACAACGTCGTTGCTCCGAGAAGCAACGTCACGGCACCAACGACAGAAATGTCCCACCACTCATTGGTCGCGCTNCCAACGGCAAATATGACTCCAACAAGAAATGTTGTTTGCTGCAGCGGCCGCGGTCGACCTGCCCACAGCACGCCACTCAACACTGCGGCCAGGCTCGCGGATCCAAACACCACCCGATGCCCATCGCTCCATCCGTACACCGGAATCGGTGCTAACGCGTCATACATCGCAACTCCGCCTGCGGTACCGATGCCGGCGGTTCCCACCAGCCACAAAGTCCATCTCAGACGACGCAGTGCGTCATCGATTTGCTCGTCAAGCAATGCGCCACCCGCAACTCCGGCAACGGCAACGGCAGCAGGAATACCGATACGCCAACCGGTAGCGAGGTCGGGCCAGTATCGAGCCACAAGCAAGATCACTCCAACTACTGCAAACGCCCCACCGAGATAACCAAGTGCCTCTGCGACGAGGGGCATCTTGCGTTCGGCGTCACTCGTTGAAGTGCTCGCCGCATCATGACGAGCGGCCTCCTCGAAGGAAATGATTGCCGCGACTTCCTCATCTGAAATGAGGTCGGCTGATTGCCAGCGCCGCAGCCATGCATACACGACATCACTCTCTGGAGCCGATGAGGACTCTGCCTTCTTGGAACGCGATCGTCTAGTCAGCCATACGACGACGCCGATGATTGCAATGATCTCAACTCCGCCGAGGAACATCGCCCCCCTTTCGTCACCTCCAGCATGTCACAGCGCNGCTGGTCGAAACGCCTTACCTGTTAGCGAGAACCCTGCCCGTCATCAACGCGAATCACGGTTCCAGTGACAGCATCTGAGGCTGGTGAGCAAAGATAGAGCAACGTGCTGTCAAGTTGCGCTGGGTGCGCAATGCGCTTGCGTGGAAAATGTTGAGAGATATCGCCCATCCGCTCAAGCATTCCGTCCATCATCTCNGACTCGAATGCACCTGGAGCGATGCAATTCACATTGATNCCATAACGGCTCCATTCGACTGCAAGCACTTCGCTCATGCGCGCAATTGCAGCTTTTGACACCGAATACAACGCTGCCCCCTGGCCGGCGTAGTGGAATGCGGCGATACTCGCAATGTTGACGATACGACCCTGCTGTTCCGCAGCGATCAGTCGTCTCGCAACTTCACAGGCAAGGATCCACGGGCCCCGAACATTCGTATCGAGCACTGTGTCGATGAGTTCGGTCGACATTTTGTGTGCACGCTGGGCGTCGGGCACTCCGGCGTTGTTGACAGCGATGGTGACCGTTCCACATGCCTCTTCGGCTNCTGCAACACCTTCAATGATCGACTCGGCGCTTGTCGTGTCCATCACCACCGGATGTGCGTGTCCGCCCTCTGATTCGACAAGGCGGGCGATCTCTTCAAGCCGCTCCTTGCGTCGGCCGGTCGGAACAACGATNGCTCCGGCNTTAGCAAGNACCTGTGTGAACCTCCACCCAAGGCCGGAAGTTCCTCCGGTCACGAGTGCGACCTGGCCAGACAGGTCATGGGAAGTGTGTGGGAGTGGATAATCGGCCATGCCGACATCCTTGCCGACGCCGAGACGAATACACGTGTCGGCTCATGACACCAGAGTCTTGCCAACCTCAACCTCTTCANCGTTAACCGCGCTCGCAAGGATGACCCGATACCGTTACCCGCCGTGCAACACCGCCGCGATATTGAAGGGCTTCGCGCCGTCGCAGTGCTCGTCGTTGTCGCATATCACGCGGGATTTACAGGGTTTGCCGGTGGGTTCGTCGGCGTCGACGTCTTTTTTGTCATTTCTGGATTTCTCATCACATCACTACTCCTTAACGAGAAGATTTCGACAGGGCGTATTGACCTCCGCGAGTTTTATGCACGTCGTATTCGTCGACTGCTACCGATTTCGACCGTCGTGCTCGTCGTTTCGACGCTGTCGGCTCTCCTCATACTTCCAAGCACGAGTTTCTCCGCGCTCGGGTTAGACGTCGTTGCAGCAGCCGGGTTTGTCGTCAATATGTTGTTTGCGGCCCGTGGAACCGACTACCTCGCTGGTGACGCCGACCCATCAATTTTCCAGCACTATTGGTCACTTGCAGTGGAGGAGCAGTTCTACCTCATATGGCCTGGCCTTCTCGCCGTCATCTCTCGCAATGCGAAAAAGATTCGTCGCCGCATCGCTCCGAGCATTGCGCTCATCATCGTTGCTTCACTTTTCGCAAGCCTGTTACTCACCTCGCCTATGCCGACCTGGTCGTATTTCGGTCTCCACACGCGAGCCTTCGAACTTGGCATCGGCGCNCTGCTCGCTGTGACGTGGCCATCGATCGAGGGGTGGGCACCGTCTCGTAGAGCAGTTCTCGGCTGGTTCGGGATCATCGGAATCATCATTTCGGTTCCACTCGCTTCATCTGTCTCCGAGTTCCCCGGCTGGGTCGCCGCAGTTCCTGTGCTGTCTACCGCTGCAGTCATTATTGGGGGCAACTCCGGGCGTTTCGGGGCCGTTGTGATTCTTCGAATCCGGTTGTTGCAATGGGTCGGCGAACGTTCGTATTCGCTCTATCTCTGGCATTGGCCGGTACTTGTGCTTGCCGCTGCCGCTCTCGAACGGTCACTGGCGTGGTACGAGATCGCTGTTGCTCTCCTAGCNGCTCTTGCCATCTCAGCACTCGGCTATCGCTTCATCGAAAATCCGTTACGACGATCGCAGCGGCTCACAGGGCGGCCCACCTTGAGNTATGCGCTTGGGGCAGGTCTTCTCGCCGCCACTGTGCTCACCGGGGTTACCACCTCTCGGTACCAGCCCACCATTTCCACCGGTGTCATTGCCGAGGCGCCATCGATTGACACCTCGACGACAACCACGGTCACCCAAACAACGACGACAATCTCCTCGTCGCCCGCTATCGCTGCGGTGTCAACGACCGAGGTGCCGACCACCACGACACTTCCCCCTCTTGTTGACAACCGAGGTGCTCAACCGATCGCCGCTGTCGTTGAGGCGCTCAGAAATCCGGTGCTTCCCGACAACCTTCGACCCAGTGTGTACGACGCTCCAAACGACACCAGCTCTCTTTACGACACCAACTGCCACCAATTCATGGCGGCCTCGGTCGCAGATGGTTGCGTNTTTGGNGACGTTGACAGCGAGTTCACCATTGGCCTCATCGGCGACAGCCATGCCGCCCAGTGGTTTGCCGCAGTCAACACGATTGCTGCTGAACGCGGCTGGCGACTTATTGCACATACGCAAGGTGGGTGCCCGCTTCTCGATGTTGTCACCTGGAACCGAGGTGCTGACGCCGTGTTCAACCATTGCGCTCNGTGGCGTGACTCCGTCATCGATGCTCTCGAACGCGAGCAGGTGGAGGTGGTCATCATGTCGCAACACTGGGGTCTCTTAGAAGCCTCAACTCGGGAGGCGGTCCCCGCTGCAGTATGGGAGCGCGACCTTCCAGTGCTATTCACCCGACTCAGAACTGCGGGCATGGAGCCGGTTCTTTTCCTTGACTCGCCTGACCCTTACGGGTCGGTGCCAGCGTGCGCCGCATCACACCAAGCCGACCTCACCTCATGCGAACCGGGCGTCTTACGAAACACCGAACGGGCCGTTCGTACCGTCGCGCTATCGATCGCTGATGACATGTCGGTCGGCCTCATCGACCCCCACGTGTGGCTCTGCGTCAATGCCACCCCCGACGGCGAGGTCGACACCACTCGCTGCCCCGTGGTTATCGGCGACATTTTGGTGTATCGAGATAGTCATCACCTGTCGAACACATTTGTCGAGTGGTTTGCACCGATCTTGGCTTCCGAACTCGTCGACTGGTTCACAGCGCAGTCAAANTTGTCGTAATTCATCAGGAGTCAGCCAGGGGGTTCGCCGTGTCGGATACGGAAATGCATTGGTGGTCAACAACAGAAACTGCTCAGCGCATTGCAGCCAAGGAAGTGTCGAGTCGAGAGGTACTCGAACACATGGTCGACAGAGCAGATCGACTCGATGGTCAGATCAACGCAATCATCCAACGCGATCTTGATCGCGCTCGAGCAACGGCAGATGCGGCTGATGCTGCACTCGCCGCAGGTCAGCCCCTTGGACCTTTGCATGGCGTTCCTATGACGGTCAAAGATTCGTTCCAGACCGAGGGCTGCATCACCACCTCAGGGGCCCCAGAGCTTGCCGACTTTGTTCCTTCGGAGGATGCCGACCCAGTGGCGCGTGTTCGTGACGCCGGCGCGGTGATCTGGGGGAAGACCAACTTGCCAATCTGGGCTGGTGATATTCAGTCTTATAACGAGGTGTACGGAACGACTCTGAACCCTTTCAACCCGGATCGCACCTGCGGTGGCTCATCAGGCGGATCGGCTGCATCACTCGCAATGGGCTTCACCTCTCTCGAGGTTGGTAGCGATATCGGCGGTTCGATCCGTGTGCCAGCACACTATTCGGGGGTTGTCGGCCACAAGCCCTCGTTCGGCATCGTTCCTTCACACGGCCAAATTCCTGGAATGCCGGGCACTCTCAGTCAGGCCGATATCGCCGTCGCCGGCCCAATGGCTCGGCATGTCGATGACCTCGAACTCGCAATGGATATCCTCACCGGGCCGGACAGATGGAATACTCCGGGCTGGAGCGTCGACCTCCCAGCGCCCCGCAAGGAAGCGGCCCGCGACCTTCGTGTCGCCGCATGGATCGATGACCCCTCTTACCCGGTCGATAGCGACACCAAACGTGTGCTTACCGATCTGGCCCGCACTTTGACAGGAGCAGGGGTATCGGTGGATACCGGCGCTCGACCAGGCTTCACCCTTGAAAAGGCTGTCGATGTATTCCAGCGCCT
Organism: Acidimicrobiaceae bacterium; assembly: GCA_002727235.1. GTDB lineage: Bacteria > Actinomycetota > Acidimicrobiia > Acidimicrobiales > Ilumatobacteraceae > Casp-actino5. The sequence goes on along the minus strand of PBWL01000001.1, from coordinate 9,981 downwards.
TCTGTACGCGGCGCTCTCTGGTGGTCACCCTCGCGAGAAACTTGACCATATGGCTGCGGATAGTTCTGATACGCCGCTCGGATTTGTCAAGCGCAACACTGCAATGCGTCATCGTGACTGGCTCAGCAATCATGAGCGTCGGCTCCAAATTCGTAAGCAATGGGAGGAGTTCTTCCACGATTTCGACATCATGCTCATGCCGGTTCAACCACGAGATGCAATTGAGCATGATCATTCAGAACCACAGTTTGATCGCACCGTCATGATTGACGGAGTTCGGCGTCCATATACCGACTTATTCACTTGGATTGGGCCGGCTGGAGTTGCGTACCTCCCGGCGACAGTCGTGCCAGTCGGAATGTCATCAGCAGGTCTACCCATCGGGGTCCAAATCGTCGCCCCGTACCTCGAAGACCGCACGGCGATGCATTTTGCCAAGCTAGTTAGCGAGTTGTGCGGTGGGTGTCCGAGGCCGGCAGCAGCTGGATAGTCACAGACGTGCCAACATCGCTGGCTTCGTTAAATGGCCTGAGTGACAATGACCGCAGCAATCACCGTTCGGGTGCTCCAACCGATGGTTCGAATCCAGTTCGATACCACTAAACGCTTGACGACGGAGTAGATCTCGTCTTGGCCTAAGGGGGTCGCAAGTTCAGCGTGCCGTGGGACCTGTAACGCAACCGTGCTCAGCAATACAACGGCGAGGAGCACTCCCCCNGCGAATGGCAACCATCGTGATACTCCATCGGGCGGGCTTGCGAACAGAGCGACTGCGGTCAGACCCTCGAGCAGCATCGGTAAGCCCACGACGTATGAGGTGCGCCGCTGATTCTCTTCGGCGTGGGCAGGCGATACCTCAGATGGGATTCGAGCGAAGAGCGGATANTGCACGATCTGGGTGAACCAAATCACTCCGGTCATTACCGCAGCCGAAATGAGGTGAACGGTNGAGATGATCACAGTCCTGCACGATCTTTCATCACGNTTTAGCCTGCCCGACTATGGCCCGTTCGTCCACATCTGCGCCCGATCTGAAATGGTGTGCCCGGTGCGGACGCGAAATTGAGTGGCGCAAAAAATGGGAACGCAACTGGGACGGGGTGAAGTGGTGTTCAACCGCCTGTCGCCAGCGTGGTCTCACCGAGCTAGACCGGTCTCTCGAAGCCATGATCATTCATTTGCTGCAACAACGATCTCGAATCGCAACGATCTGCCCAAGTGAAGCGGCACGCGCAGTTCGACCCGAGCAGTGGAGTGACCTCTTGGACGACACACGCTGCGCTGCCCGACGCCTTGTTGCCACGGGCGCAATCGACATCGTGCAGAAGGGAGTAGTTGTTGACCCTTCAACTGCAAAGGGACCGATAAGACTCCGGCTTCGTTGACCTTAATCTCGACGACTGATGTTGCCGAGAAGTNAGAGTTCGGGTACCGGACGCATGAGATCTGATCCGGGANTTCTTAGGTTGGTTGCGTCCCGATACAACAGAATGTTGCCTGCCGTCTTCCGGCTTGTTCGCTCAGTGCAGCACCAGCCGGTGGTGCCAATGGCCTCCGACCTGCGCTTATTTGCAATCGAGTATCCGAGTTCGATGAGGTCTCGAGCGACCGCCNTATCTCTGCCGTCGAGCACACGTTCGCAAAGAACCGGTTANGCAGTAAGCAATTCGANGCAAGATCTTTTGCGTTCGGGTTGTCTCTANGCATTGCGAGACAGGAGGCCGGCAGAACGACTCGATCAACCGTTGGGAGTCATCCTCAATCGCGTGTTGCTGGGGTGCAATTATGGTCCAATGAGTTTAAGACATCTCCTCAAAGTCCTTCCGGTAGCCATTCTTTTCGTTGCATGTGGTGGAGGTTCCGATACCTACACGTCTGAGATGGAGGCCGAATATCTTGAGGCCTGCATCGAAGAGGCGGAGGCCAGTCTTCTGAACGAAATCGATATCGATTCCGACACCGCCAGCGACGTAGCCGCCGATTACTGCGAATGCACCTGGTCAGAAATCACCTCGATCCTCGCCGTTGAGGACTTCGAGGAAATGGACGCCGACATATCTGCCGGCGGAGCGATGCCGGCCGAGATAAATGCCATCATCGAGACGTGTGCCGAGAGCGTGTTCCTATCTCTNTNACCTTTCTGGGTTGCGTTANGAACCAGTGATCACCGCCCGTAACGCCCCCTCATTGATGTCCACGGCTAGCCACAAGGGATAGTCATCCTTTGCCCGTTCTGGGATGGTTGTGGCAAACGTGAGGGTTTGAGCGACGGCGACGTCGAGCAAAAACTCTTCGTGCAGTCTGAGATCGAACACGACCGCAAACGCTGCAGTTACCGGTCGAGAGAGTCGCACTCCAAGCACTACTGCATCACCAGTTTTAACCGCAGCGGTTGCTACGTCGCCAATTCCATCGATCGCATGTACCCGCGGAAGATCGGCAATCTCAGGGTGCTCGGAGACGTCAATCACCACCGTTGGAAGCGCAGTGCCGTCGTCTCCAATGGTGTGACCGACCTCTTGCGCAATCAGTAACGGAGGTTCTGGCCAAGCGCTAGGCATCAACCTGTTGTACTGGTGAAACAATAGCCAGTGCTATTCGTGCTCCTCCTCAAAACGTTGCAAGGTGTGCGGGTCAGACGACTTACGGGAGTCTCCCGACGTCAGCAGATCATTACTCTTCATTCGTGGCCAAATTTGCTGATTTCCCCGACTTTGTATGGTCGATTGGCGAGGAAGGGTCTGACCCAATTGTCATGCGCGAAGGCGAGCGTTTCAGGCAGGACCAGTTCGCTCAATCTGGCCACAACCAGAATATGGAAGAAGATCTCGCCGCAATCGCTGGTCTTGGCGTAGGCATCGTTCGATATGGAACTCCTTGGAGACTGGCGGAGCCAAGACCAGGGGTGTACGACTGGTCTCATTGGGATCGAGCGTTCAGCGCGTGCGATAACGCAGGGCTAGAGCCAATTATTGAGCTTTTACATTTTGGGTTACCAGATCACTACTCCGGGTTCATTGAGTCCGATTGGGTCGACGGCTTCGTTTCCTATGTCCTCGCCTTCCTCGAGCGCTATGACTCACCGAAGTGGTTCACCCCGATCAACGAGCCCGGCATCACTGCACGATTTTCGGCCCGTTACGGAATTTGGAATGACATGGTGGCATCGGCTGAAGGCCATGCCCAAGCCTTAGCAAATGTCGTGCAGGCCAATCTTGAAGCAGTTGACCTTATTCGAAACGACCGTAACGGACTCTGGGTCAGTTCTGAAGGGTTCGATATTCCGGTAGCGGTACGCGACACCCCGGAGGCTGCTGCGGAGGTTGCCCAAGAAAGAGCGCTCGGATGGCTCGTATGGGATCTCCATTTCGGAGTTGAGCCTGGAATTGCTGACTACTTTGACATGGTGGATTCCCGGCAACTCGACCGAATTCGAAGTCTCTCGGCTTCGGACGGACTCGTGGCCGGGCTCGATATCTATCCGGTCTCGGTGAATGCAATCGGTGGTGTGCGCCCCAATTGGTCCCCCCGACAACTCATTCAACTTGCTGAGAAAGAGATCGAACGCTGGCATGATCGCTACGACCAGCCGTTCTGGATTGCCGAGACGTCAAATTTGACGCTTCCAATCGACCAACAAATTCCTTGGCTGGAAGAATTTTCGTCGGCACTTGGTCGACTCCGTTTGAACGGGCGGCCAGCGCGAGGAATGTGTTGGTACAGCCGCGGCGACCAATATGACTGGCAAACAGCTCTTATCGAACCCTCTGGATCGGTCACCGAGGTTGGACTATTCGATAGCAAGCGGATTGCCCGTCCGGTGGCAAACAGGTTTCAAGAACTTGCGTCGGGCCCGCCAGACATCTTGTCGCCATAGACGTCGGCGAGCAGCCTCTTCCTGTAGGACGTCAATCGATAGCAATCAATCGACTAGCGGTCTCAGTACGACCTATATGCGGAGTGGTTGTCACTCGAAAGGAATGGTGTGCTGTCTGATGCTGGAAGGAGCTCATTGCCGAGAATGAGATCGCTCGCACGCTCTGCCACCATCATCGTTGGCGCATAGATGTTGCCGTTAGTGATGATCGGAAGCACGGAGGCGTCTACGACGCGAAGACCTTCTGTGCCGTAGACACTCATCGATGATGGGTCGATGACGGCCATATCGTCTCGCCCCATTTTTGCTGTGCCCGCCGGGTGGAGCGCCGTCTCTGCATCACGCGCCACCCAATCCATAATCTCCTCGTCAGTTTGCACCCGGTCACCCGGGGAAATTTCACCGCCGTTGAACGGAGCGAACGCCTCTTGATTCAGTATTGACCTCGTGAGCCGAATGGTCTCGATCCATTCACGCCGGTCACGCTCAGTAGATAGATAGTTAAACCGAATGGCTGGTTTGTCCTTGGGGTTCCGCGAGGTGATTCGAACCGTTCCTTTGGAATCTGAGTACATCGGCCCCACGTGAACTTGGTACCCGTGACCTGTCGGCATGTCACCTTTCGATGTGGAACCGTCGTAGCGAATCGCCAACGGCAAGAAGTGATACATCAAATTTGGGTACGGCTCGCTTGGGTTCGACTTGATGAAGGCTCCCGCTTCAAAGTGGTTTGTTGCTGCCGGACCTTTGCGGGCAAGCCACTGCAGACCTATCCATGGAGCTCTCCACTTGGCCAGGTGTGGCTGCATCGAAACTGGCTCTTTGCAGGCGTACTGAATGTAGACCTCGAGGTGGTCTTGGAGATTTTCTCCAACGCCGGGAAGCGCGCTAACCACCGGTATGTCGAGAGACGCCAGATGTTCAGGGTCACCAATTCCTGATAGTTGTAGTAATTGAGGAGAGTTAAACGCGCCTGCTGAGAGAATTACTTCTCCTGCTGTGACATGACGAATTTTACGTCGGTGTTCCAACTCAAGACCGATGCAGCGATTGCCCTCAAAGGTGAGTCGGTGGACATTTGCTCGGGTGACAAGGTCCAGATTCGGCCGCGTTAGAACTGGGTGGAGATAGGCGCGCGCCGCACTTAGGCGTCGACCGCGAGAGACGTTTTTGTCGAACGCTGCGAATCCCTCTTGACGAAATCCGTTTACGTCATCGGTGACTCGGAAGCCCGCTTGCTGTCCTGCCTCTAACCATGCTCCAAATAGGGGGTTTGTGGCGGGTCCGCGTTCAAGCACGAGCGGCCCATCGTCGCCTCTCCATTCATCTGGCCCGGCGAGGCAAGTCTCCATCCGTTTGAAATATGGGAGACAATGCGCGAAGTCCCAGTGTTCAAGACCTGGCTGGGTTGCCCACTTTTCGTAGTCAGCGGGATTGCCTCTCTGGAAGATCATCCCATTGATGCTGGAACTTCCGCCGAGCACCTTTCCGCGAGCGTGGTAAACGCTTCTGCCACCCATGAATTTTTCGGGTTCCGTTTGGTATTTCCAATCATAAAAACGATTACCAATTGGATAGGAGAGGGCAGCTGGCATATGTATGAACACATCCCATTTCCAGTCCATTCTCCCTGCTTCGACGACGAGAACCCGGTTTGAGGGGTCAGCACTGAGGCGGTTCGCAAGGGCGCATCCCGCCGATCCGCCGCCAACAATTACGAAGTCATAGCGTCCTTCCATTCGTTTAAATTCTACGCAAGTCCCAAGTTGGATGAAGCGCGCTTGATGAAACCCGCTCCCCGATTAGCAGCCAAGTGATGTGGTCTTACCCAGCCAGGAACTCTGCCAACTCATCCTCGGTCAAGGTACTCAAGCATTCCAACATGGCACTTGAGCTGGCTTCTTCGCTAACGGTGTTGTTTTCAATCGCGTCAACGACGTCTGACCATGATTCCGTTCCAAGAACTTCGTAAATATTATCTGCGACGCAGGCGACAAAATCTTCGCTAGAGACGCCATCTGCTGACGCCAAAAGTTCAGCAATTGCATCATCTCGAGATGTCTCAGAGGAACCTCCACATCCAGTGACTGTCGCAACAAGCAATGCGGTGGTGATAGCAATTGATGAGAGTTTCATAAACATTGTTCTACTCGTTAAGACAACTTGGCACCGAGCCCGGAACATATTGCTTTCCTTCCAAACAGAACTCATATCGAAGGAATGATTCATCCCTGAATGCCCGTCAGGATGAATCCTGACGGGCATATTTTGGGAGAGCTATTGATTGCATCTCAAAGAGTCTGAGTTAACCCTTTCAGACACGCTTGCGTGATGCGGCCATACCGACCGCTGCAAGGCCACCGCCGCCAAGCAGCACAAGTGCGATCCCAGCGATCAAAGCCAACGAGCCCCACTCTGAGGGAGTATCCGGGGCAGCGGCCCCAGGCTGAACAGATGCGGTTTCCACGTTGTCGATACTGCGCTCGGATCCGACTGACACCGCAGCAAACTCGTTGGAGCTCTGATCGGTCTGGTTATCAGCGGCACCAGGAGTAGCGGCCATGAGAAGCTCAGTTCCGCTGTCTGTTGCCTCGTAACTCAACGCTCTGCCTGACTCAACTGTCCCTTGCGAATCATCGCTGACTTCCTCTGCGGGCGCCTCTTCGCTGTCCTCAATTGGTGCCTCTCCGCTGTCCTCAATTGGTGCCTCTTCGCTGTTCTCTTCCGTAGGTGCTTCTTCAACCTCAGCACTTTCTTCTTCAATCTCAGCACTTTCTTCTCCAACCTCTGAGTCAGAGTCACTTAACCAAGGGAAGAAGTGGATTTCAGGAATCATCGGGATCATCAACTGATCTTCAGGGCAAGGAACAATCAAGTAACTTCCATCAACCTGCTCCTCAAGACACCACTCAGGAGCCTCACTGTCCTGCGAGTCATCCTCTGGACACGGAACAGGCAACTTGTACCCACCCGCTTGCTGTTCCCAACACATGTCGGCGAATGGATTGAACATCCCATCACCATCGAGGTTGTCAGCATCTGGTGGACATGGAACAGGGTTCGGTAGCCCATTGGCGTCTACATCGAGGCAGACACCCTCAATCTCTACCATCAAGGGGCTTGAAGCAGATGCCGAACTAGCGCCGAGACCTAGCGCAACAAGCCCGGCGACTGCAATTGCGGTGACGATACGATATTTCTTCATAACAATTCTCCTTCATCAGGGTGAAGCGTTAGTGCCTCACGGCTGTCCAGAGGATTGGAAAGAACTGATCTCACACTTTTCAGTAAAAGTTTTGAAACTTCTGTAAACCCAACAACCTCCACGCGAACGAGTTCGCTGCAATTTCCCCCAACTGGAATGTGCGCAACCGAGTTGATTAGCCGCTGGTCAACAGAGGCTTGGAGTGAAGCTAAGAAGAAGGGAACCAACCAGAGGGGACGCTGACAGGGCTGCAAGCATTGTGTGTTTGATATATCTGGTACCCCGGCAGAGATCTATGCAGTTGGAGTTCGGTAGTTGGAAAGAAAATTCCAAATGAAATCGGTCATCGATTGCCCATCCACCTCGAAGTCGAACCACACGTGTTCACCGCCCTCTACAACAAACAGTTGAATTTGTGTACCTGAGGTGGATTCGTACACGGTTTGTTCAACCCCGGCAAAAGTTCTAACGACTCCTTCGGTAACTCCATTCTGGAGAGCCCACCAGGAGGCTGCCTCACGCACGGATCGCGTATAACCCTCGATACCGGACATCGGTCGCTCTCTGTCCCGACTCCCATTAACAATGATTCCGGGAGTCTCATGGGTTATGAGACAAGGGTGATCATCTTCGATTGGGAAAAGTCCCGACATCACAACAAAACCTGCGATATCGCTGTTGAGGTGGCAGGCAACTTGGTAAGCCATAGCGGCACCGTTTGAATACCCTGACAGGTAGATCTTCGAGCCATCAATTGCGGGATGTGATTTCAAAGTCTCGATGACTGAGCCGATAAAGCCAAAATCATCAACCTCAGCGACTTTGTTGCCTTCTCTCGAACGCAAGGTATTCCAGACTGATCCTGTGCTCTCGTTCGCCTGCGGGTAAACGAGTACGACTTCCTCACGATCAGACAATCGGGCGAAATCTGAAGTGAAAAGTTGGTCTACAGCGCTGCCCCCTCCACCGTGAAAATCGATTATGACAGGGGCTAAACCTGAAATATCTTCAGGAAATCGCACGAGGAACTCTCGTTCGGCATCCCCAACAATGATTGAGCGCGATTCTAAAACGGGTGATTTTGCGGATGTGGTGGCCTCAACCTCAACAGTTGTCTCGGGAACTTTGGTTTCCGTGAGCTGCTCGTTTACCTCGATTTGGGTTTCGACAGTCGACGGGGGCGATTCTCCTTCGCGATCCGAAGAGCAAGCCGCTACGGATGCCATACCAAAACTGATGGCAACCAAAATGTTCCACTTCCGACCTCCAAGGAGCATATTTTTAGCGTACCAATCGCCTGTTTTTCGGCAGAGGCCGGTTTGTCGCTGCGTATACTCACTCTCGCAGCTCAGCTGAGATCGACTCAGTCGGCCCCGCCAACTTCGGTAAATGTGGATCGAGACAGCGGGCGCCTAATCCAGCTCTCAAATGTCACGAAACGTGAGGATTGTCACAGCTCTACGGACACAAATTGATCTTTTCGCCGCCTCATCTGTCATTACTGCCCGTTTTCCCTTGCCATTCAATTACCGCTGTCTTCAGACTGTCTTCCAACACCGCACAGGAAGCGCAAAACACGGGAGACAGAACTAATGAAGAGAACCGTATTCGTCGCAAATCGAGCACCTCTGAGCCGACTTTCCCTAATGGTGTCCTCAATCGCCGTGGCCCTTGTGGCCTTCTTAGGCTTCGCTCCTGCAGCCCAAGCCGAATGGGTAAGCCCGCATGACTTCGAGTACACCTACAACGTCGCATGCGGCGAAGAAAGTGGCGTTGTCGAGTACATGTTCACCGACATCACCAACAACTCTCCTGCAGCCATCGAGGTTCTTATCACCATGGATGGCGAAACTGTCGTATCCCAGCTTCTCAACCCAGGTGACAGCATGCCTGACTTCATCCGCCCGTGGCCGTTCCTCGGATTCTTGGAGATGTTCGCTGTCGACCCAACTGGTGCCGAAGAGCCTCAAAGTCACATCTACGGCTCCTACTCAAACTTCTACTCCTGCGTTGACCCTATGACCCAGGTATCAGTTGACCTTGATACAGAATGCTCGGCTCTTGAAGACGGGACTGCAACTTGGGCGGTTTCACAGTTCACGAATACTTCGGCCTTCGAGGCCCGCTTCGAGATTTTGGTGGACGGCTCTATCGTCCGCGCTGTTGCTCTCTGGGACGGCGGGATACTTCCTGACTTCTCGGGCGACTTGGCTCGCGACGGAACAATCGAAGTTCGTGTAATTCTCGATGGCAACACAGCAACCCTGGCATCCGCTATCAATAGCTGCGCAGTTACTACTGATCTGATCGTTCCAACAGACCCGAACGAACCACTCGGCCCAGTTGAGCCCGCAGCAGAGGAATTCCCCGAGATTTTTCTCCCAGCAACAGGCTCAGGGTTCTCCATCTTGATTCTCTCAGCGCTCGCTCTCAGCCTCGCTGGTCTAGGGCTCATGGCCATCACCCACTTCAGCCGAAGGTCCGCCTGATCAAGTTAGCCAAAAACACTTGGGCAGTCCCCGCCTCCGGACTCGCCCTTCAGAACCAGTGTTGCTGTCACCGATGTCTGCCCAACCGATGATGCGTTGACTATTGCAACGACTTCAACACCTCGGAATGTGTAGTCGAAAATTCCAACTAGTAATCGATGGGACCCAGGGTTCACTCCCTTCACCGCATCCCCATAACCGCTTTCGCTACTCGTAGACCAGGTCACATCCATGTCTATTTCAGTGCCCTCGGGGCCGATAATTTCCACGGTTACCCATACCTGTGTTGCGCACTCGGTTGGCAAGGGCATATCGCCGATACCCGATGCAACCGAGGTAATTGACAGAGGGACGGGCACAGTCGAAGTCGTCACCGGCACAGTCGAAGTCGTCACCGGCACAGTCGAAGT